>BPHB01000002.1:749116-1123675 GCA_026003335.1 Chitinophagales bacterium
CATGATATGCCTGAGAGGCCGGCTGGCCGTTCTCGTAGTAGGTCACCGTCTTGCCGTCAATTTTGCCGTCTTTATAAAATTCTTTTGAGCCAATGCTGCCATCTTCAAAGTAAAAAATGGATACGCTGTCTTTAAGGCCGTTTTTATAAAACTCTACCATCTTGATTTTTCCGCTCGGATACCAGGAAGTGGCCTGCCCGTGTTCCAGCCCGTCTTTATAGAAGACCTCTTTCTTTTTTTGTCCGTTTTCGTAGTACTCTGTGTATTTGATTTTCTGCATGAACTCTCCTTTGCCCACATAAGTGATTACTACAGCCGGACTGCCATTGGCGTAAGTTCTCAGAATAACATCATAAGGCTTACTCTCAAAAGAACAGCTTCCATACAACAGCCATAAACCAAGAATCCAGAATTTCAATAAGGCTTGTTTACTCATTTCGGATAAAGAGCTTCCAAAGATAAAAAATTCACCTGCGCACTAAAGCGCATCTTAGTTTTCTCATTTATCAATGATGCTTACCGTATTTTAATCAGTTTCCTCACAATGTTTGCCCTGTTGCCGGCAATCTGCAAAAAGTACGTGCCGGGCAGTAGCTCCGAAAGTTTTATCGTCTCGGCACAGGATGTCTGCTGCATCAGCGTTGAATGTTTTTCAAAAAGTACTCTGCCCCTTACATCCGATAGCTGAACCATCCAACTACCTGAGAAACAGGGGAACACAATTTGTATTTCTTCGGCAAATGGATTGGGGAAAACTGTTGCGGTTTGTTTTTCTGCTGATCGCACACCCACAACGGAATCCTGAGACAAGTCAATAACCACAACCGGAAGGGTGAAGGTATCACATAACGGCTGTGTGCACCCCGTATTGCAGGAAACCAATGCGACATTGTATATGCCACCTTCTGTATACACATGAGTAATGGCATTTCCGGTTGCCGAAGCTGGGGAAGAGCCATCATCAAAAAACCACTCAAACGTATTGGCATTTACTGAGAGGCTGTAAAAGCTTATCTCCACGCTATCTGCATTCTGACCTATGATAGCCGGAAACGGCACATATCCGAAGATGGAAGCAGGCTCAAAACACCGCAGGCTGTCTATATAGTCCAGGTTCTGATAGATTAACGTGCCTCCCACGACCCATGCGGATACACTCAGCAGCGGAATGCCATAAGCGGGAGAAAGCCACTTATATTCAATCTCCTGATTGGGAATAATCTGTCCGGGAAGGAAATCTGCCAGCGCTAGGGTGTCATTTTGAAAAATGATGGTGTCATAATTATAAATTACCGATTTAACTTTTAATACATCTGTAAAGGTGCCATAGGGAGTTTTTAAAGTACCCCACCCTTCCACATAGTTATACCTGCGCTGACCGTGATTATAATAGAAAGATACCGGCAGGGTCACTCCGGGAATGGAATCAATCTTTAGTGAATAATTACTATAGGATGAATCGGTATTGCCATAGGCAACAGGGAAACGATAAATACGATCGGGCTGTGCATACTCTATCATAACCGGAAAGCCGGAAACACGGGCACCCACCGCCACCTGCTCCAAAGCATCAGTGCGAAGATCAAAGAAATTATAAATATCACGGATTGTGGTAATGCCCAGATTGATGGAATCGTTGGCCACTTCAGCCAGGTCAAAACGATTTACCCAGTTGGAAAAGCAGGTAGCATTGCAGGTGAGATTGCAGGAGCCTGCACACAGAAAGGCAGGAGTGCCGTTGGCCACACAGGAATTATAGCAATCGGTATAGCAGCGGGCATTGCAGGAAAACAAATACACCGCCCCGAAACCGGTGCGATTGGGATCAATATAGCGCACTACCCTTTGTGATATGGGGTTAAAACCCGAAAAATCCCACGTTACTCCCTGCCCACTGAGTTGATAATCGTAATTATCAATATCCGGCAGGCTGATTTGACTGACAATGAAACTGTCCTGAGGAGAAGCATAATTGCTGCTCTGATATACGGATTGACCGAATGCTGTACCTTGAAACAACAAAATCAGAATACCAAAAGACTTATAATGCAATTTCACGCAATGAGGAATAGATATTTTTAAAAAAGCAGGGCAGCATTTTGCATGGACTGGTTTTCGGGCAACCAAATTTAGAAAAACAGGCTTTTAAAACATAAAATCAGTAATAAAAAGCACGAAAATTTACTTAGAGGCCTTAACCCATTTAGCCCTTCTGCTCCCGTGTGGAAAGGCATGCCTGATGCGGGGCTTTACTGTCAGAAACAAAATCACTATATTCCGTAAATTCAGCCAGCTTATGGATCGTCTTTTCTTCAAATACCTGGCTCCTTTCCTTGCTATATCCATGATTCCCACGCTGGCTATCGTGCTTATACTATATTTTTTCATCCGCAATAACATCACGGCCCTGGAAAACAACCTGATAAAACATGACACCGAAGTGCTCACCCAAGCCATCTCCGAGCGGAATGAAGCCATTGCCGCTATGGAGGCCTCTTATATTGAACAGGAAATAAAGCAAACCCTGGCTCGCCTGGCAGCCATGCAACTTGACCCTGACTTCATCAAGCTAGACATGGAAAATGTGTATGCCTTTGCGGAAAACCTCTTTGTGCAGGACAGCAGCGTTCTGGAGTTGAAAGTGATTGACCCCCTTGGGAATCCCGTTTTCCAAAAATTCAACCCGCAATTGCTGGAAACCGATGACCCTGCTGTATTCCTTCCCGAAGATTTACTCAACGCGCTGCGCAGAAAGAAACCGATTGTGGGTCCGGTGGAACTATCCAGCATCAGCAAGGAACCCATCGTAACTCTCGGGCAACCGATGCTGGATAATACAGGCGCCTTCGCCGGGGCTCTTATCGTAAAGCTGGGGTTGCATTTCATCCAGCAAATTGTCGCCCCGAAAAAATTCGGGGGCAACGGCTACATGATGATCGTCTCCGATCAGGGGCGCATTATCGCTCATCCGCTGATGAAGGAGCTTCTGCAAAATCCGGAATATTACCGTTTTGATTTCATCAAAGAAGTTGTAAAACGTAAAAATGGCACTCTGAGAGTAGATGACCATCTGGTTTCATTCAGCACTAATCAATTCGGATGGACCACCATCGTGCTGGTGCCTGTAGAGGAGGCTCTTGCTGCTACCGAGCGTAGTAAGCAAACGGTTCTTTCATTCATCAATGCCACCCTGCAGTCCGTTACTTATTTTACGGTGCTGATAATTCTGTTCGGCTCGTTGATAGCGGTGGCAGCCACCATTTTTATTTCTAAAAAAATTATTAACCCTATCCTGGACTTTACCCAAGCCACCCAGCGCATTTCGGCAGGCGAGCTTTCTCTCAGGCTGGAAAAACATTCGGATGATGAAATTGGCGAACTTACCGACTCTTTCAACAAGATGACCCAGGAGCTGAAAAGAGAACGGGAAGAGCTGTTGAAAAGCAATGAATTCTTTAAGAAAAAATTAGAGGAACTGCTTTCCGTCCAAAGTCCTTTTCCCGTTGCAACACAAAGCCGCATGGAATTAGCTGAACTGGAAAAACCACTGGAACGACTGAAACACTATTTGCAGCAACTCGCCCTACAGGAAAACGGCAATGCGACTCAGGCCGCTGAACTATTACGAGACATGGAGCAGATGGATGCCTTTCTGAAAGACCTGTTTGAACATTCAGATTTGATAGTCACCGCGAGAGACTTTATGCCGGTGGATTTCTTTGAAGCTTGTACTGATGCCATGAACCGGCTCCGCAATGAGATACAAAAATCCAATGCCAGTATACGCTGCACGCCCTTGCCTCAAATCAAAGCGCTGCGCTCCAGCATTGTTCAGCTCTTTGAAAACCTGATTAGCAATGCACTGAAATATACAAAAGGTGTTCCTCCTGAAATTTTCATTTCAGCTCAGGATAAGGGAGAAGAGTGGCTCTTTACGGTAAAAGATAACGGCCCCGGTATCCGCAGGGAAATGCTTTCCGATATTTTTAAAGTGCAGGAGCAACGCATCAATGGCCATCTGAAAATTCAGTTTGGGTTAGCCCTTTGTAAAAATATTGTTGAACGCCATGGAGGAAAAATCTGGGCCGAATCGGAAGTAGGTAAGGGCAGTACCTTTTATTTTACAATTAAAAAAGCTAAGTATTAAAAGCCCAATAGCCACTTTTTGCGCCCGGTCATAATGTACTCTATCATCAAGCCCTTCATGCTGAGCGGTTGTGACTTAAGCCCGAAGCAACGACAATGCTCTTCTACACCGGCAATTAGAGACCAAAAACCTGAAGGCTGAGGAAAACCCGATAGTATTGATTCTTCTCATTTTCTGTTCATCATAAAACCTTGCCTGTATCTCTACTCCGTATTGATAAAGCGGAGTAATCGCAGATACATACACATAAGGGTGCTTATCAATACTCCCATCTTACCGGCACCGATGTATGTTCTAAAAAGAAAGAAAGAGAATGCTGCTTTATTATATGTCCATTCGCACAACTACCATAAGCAGAGGTTCAAAAATCAGCGCAACACTACTATCATGCCTTTTTGCACCTCCATCGCTTTGCTGCGGGTGCCTTTGTAGTAGATAATATAAGGATATCCGCCCGCAGGTACAGGCTCATCGTGGTAATAGCCATCCCAGCCTTTTTGCGGGTCACGGCTTTCAAAGATTTGTTCTCCCCAGCGGTTGAAAATATACATTTCAAAGTAAGTGAGCCCGAAAGTCCGCACCCGATATTCATCGTTCACACCATCTCCGTTGGGCGTAAAAGAGGCTGGAGCAAAAATGACAGGTTGCTGTTCCACACACACCTCCATCTGAAATGTATCCTGGCAGTTGCCTTCATTCTGTCCGATAAGCGTTACCAGATACAGTCCGGTATCAGCATATTCATGCACAGGATTTTCTCCAAAAGAATAGGGGCGGGACTGTCCGTCACCGAAATCCCATATACCGGATGTGACACCTTCACTGAGGTCAATAAATGTATAAAACGGATTTTGTTGCGTGATGCAACCGTGAGCAGGATTTTTTGCAAAAAATACCCGCACAGGATTATACCCGGGCAGCTCAACCTGTTCTTCAACCGAACAACCCGTAGTCATACTGGTAATGCGTACCGTATAGGTGCGGCCAGCCGGTGCAATCAGGTCTTTGGAAGTAACTACCGGTGTGGTGTACCATGCAAAGGCATAGGAATCTACGGGTAAAACTGTCAGGCTGGCAAATCCTTCGTCCCCGTAACAAAGCCTCGTATTGGTTACTGCAGTTACGGTTATTTCCGGCTCCACAGACACACTTATCTGGCGCACTATGGGGTCAGAGCATCCGTCAGCAACGGTTACCGAATATACCGTGGTTGTCTCCGGGCTTACAGACTGAAATTGCCCGGGTTGCAGTCCTGCATTCCACGTAAAAGTAAAGGCTTTTCCATTACCTCCTTCAGCGTAGACCGCCAGATTAACAAAAGCATCAAAACAAATGGTGGTGTCGCTGAAATTGACTGTTGCCACTATAGAATCACCCACGCGTGTAGTTATTTGGTCTTCCACGGCACACTCTCCTGACCCATAGGTATAGGTGATGGTATGTAAGCCCGGGCCCGCTGCTGCAGGATTAAAAAAGCTATCCGCTACCCCGCTGCCGGCAAACAGTCCGCCTGCAGGAGTAGCGGTTAGCCGTATAAGCGTATCACGGTAACAATAATAGGAATCTATGTCCTGCATCACAACATCCACCAGGGAATCCACATGTAACACGTAAAAATTAAAACAGCTGTCAGGCAGAGTAACATAAACCACTGCATGATCACCGGCCCCGGCAATGGCCGGATTAAACGTTCCCGCAATGGGGTCGGTAATGGCGTTACCCATATAATGAAACCATATGCCGCCCGCAGGTGAGGCGCTAAGATTGATAGGAGCGGACAATTCACACAACCCGCTCACCGGCTGAATGACAGGAGTTTGATGAACCACAACCACCATACTGTCCGTGCAGGTATTATCGGTGTAATAGATGGTGTGCATCCCGGGACCTGCTACCAGCGGGTCAAAATAACCCGGATAGGAAGAAACTACAATGCCAGGTCCTGACCAGGTTCCGCTCCAGGGCTGTACAAAATCCAGCTTGATGGGAGAATTGTATTCACACATGCGAATGGTGTCGGGAAAAATTTTTGTCTGCCTGACATACATCACCAGCGTATCCGTACACCCGGCATAGGTATAAATAAGCACATCATCAAAATCACCTCCACCGCGGGAGGGATCATACAACCCAGTTGCCGCATTGGCGATTCCGGTGCCTGACCATGTGCCCCCAGGCGGGTTGGCCGATGGCAAAAGAAAGGGCGCCTGTTGCGGGCAGGCAGCCCGGTCGCTCCCTGCAGAAACATTTTGAACAAAGAGATCAACCGAGGCACTGCAGCCTCCCAGAATGGTATAGGTAAGCGTATGCCATCCCGGGCCTGCCACCCGTGGGTCAAAGCGCCCCAGTGTAGCATGTATGATACCCGAACCGCTCCACACACCTCCGGCAGGCGAAAAACCGAGAGTATAATACGGCTGAAACGTGCTGCATACCGTATCCGTAGCCTGCACACTTATGGTAGCAACATTTATGCGCTTGGTGCCACTGCAGCCATTAGGAGCATAATAGGTGACATCATACTGCCCCGGTGTGGAAGGATTGAAGACCCCTGACGAATCAATAAAAGGACCCACCCAATAGCCACCGGGGGGGGCAGGGTTGCTCACCTGGAAAGGAGAGGCTCCCGGACATGCTGCCTGAGTAGGTCCGGCATTGAATTGAATTACATTAATTACGACCGAATCCCTACAGCCCGTGACGGGAGCAGTGTAAGTAACCATGTGCGGTCCCACGGTGGTATTAAAACCCCGAAATCTGCCGGTGACCGTATCGGTATTTACCATGCCGTCACCCTGCCACACGCCACCGGGAGGCATGGCTGTCAGGAAAATAACCGTATTGCGACATATTGTGGTATCCGTTGTGGGATTGGTAATCACCGGAGCACTTAATACCGTGATGGTTTTGGTTGCCACATCTGAAGCTGCCGGTCCGGCATCATCTACGGTAACCGTATAGGTGGTGGTGGTCATGGGACATACTCTATGAGGGCCAGCGGTTGCTGGCAAGCCAGGAGACCAGGAATACGTATATGTGCCCGCTACTCCACCGGTCACAGTTGCCTCCAGTTGAACACAATCACCCGGACAGATTACTTCCTCCGAAGACTGTATTTCAGCATCCAGCGGACAATCGTTGACAATGAAGCTTCCCTGTGCAGTCAATACCCACAGCTCGCCACACACGTCCACAAAGTATGAAGTAAAAACAAGTCCATATGTGCCACTACGATTAAGCGCATGGCTAAAGGTTAATTGAATGGATGACGTGGTGCCTCCGGAACAATTCAGGGCTGTTGCCGCAGTCACCGTAGGGGCATTTGGGCCGGTAAGCGAAAAAGCCTGCGGGTAAACGGAATCGCAGGGCACCTGTTGGTCCAGTGTCACGGTGAGAGTATTACTGAAACAGGGCGGGTTGGGGATGGGAAGAAAATTTGGTTCCTGCGGCTCATCAATCACAACCTCCCAGGTAGCCGACCAACCCTCGCAGGTAACCGAACCATCAGAAACAAAATGCAGTGTCATACATCCGCTGGTAGCCACTACTGTTCCGGGCATACCCCCCGGATTGGTAAGCGGATCTCCGGAATAAGGTCCTCCGATACGTGGGGATGTAATACCGGGTCCGTCAAAAATGCTCAGCGTATCAAAAAGATATTCCGTGCAAAAAGAATTGAAACTAAGCACTATGGCCGAGGCTGCAGGCACGCAAATGGAGAACACATAATTTTCATTGTTGTCATAGTGCCCTGCCAGCTGGCCATCTTCACTGTCAAGGAGGGTGCCTTCACAGACATCTGTAGTACCATCAGTCATGTGGATGGTGACCTGTCCTGATAAGAAGCCATACAAGCCGGCAACCAAAACAGCTATAATCAGCAATGCATGCACGAAGGACACTTTTATTTTATCGGATAATCAAAACCTGCGGGGTAACCACCGTATTACTCCAGTGTCCGGCCCTGTCTTTGAGTTTTATTTCAAAGCGGGTGGTTTCATAGCTGCCATTCCCCAGCAAAAAAGTATTTCTGATTGTAATATCTATAGTTCCGCTGATGGACAAAGCCTGCGAATCTGGTGTCAGGGGTCTTACATAAAAATAATCTGGCCGCATGAGGCGCAAATCGTGCACGGCAAGCGGCAAGGAGTCAGCGTTCCAGTAACCTATATCACCATCGCCATCTTCATATGCAATCACAATTTTTATGGAGTCCACAAACTGTACAACTGTATCCGGCTCAAAGGATTGCAGTGTTATTTGGGGCACTATGTCAGGCAGAGATGTATTGTTCTCCGAGCAGGCAGACAGCACACAGACATAAGAGAGGGAGGCTAACACCTTGAGCGCGGACACAAGCAAATGAATAACACCGGGTGTATGGCTATCCCGACTTTGCCTGTTAGCGGTTTTCCCGCTTGGGTTGTTTTTTGAAAGGCGTCTGGCCAGCATCAGGGCCGTCATATATTGTTTAAACGTAGGCATTTAATCCAGTAAAACCAGAGTAAAATATGTTTTAAAAACCTCTTCGCTGTATTTGGATGGTATTTCGGTAATAGCATTCTGCGGGTCTTTTACATAAACACGCATAAAAATGTTATTCCCAGGATTGCCATAAGCATAAGGATTTATCTGGATTTTATGAAAGAAAGGAACCGGAGTTCCGTCATATCCAGGAGCCGTCAGTGGGGACGTCACAATTTGCAGGCTTTCTTCTGCTGCCTGGGTAAAATCATTCATCTTCAGGGAAAACTTTATTTTATTGTGCAACAAGCTTGTAACAGCTGTGGAATCATCACTAATGCTTACCCAGATGTCAATAGCAGTAAAGCCATTGGGGATTTTTATTGCTCCGTTAGGAAACCGCTGAAAGGGTGTTGTAGAACCCAATGGTGTGGCTACAACACCCAGCATTTGCGGTTGTTTGTTGGGAAGCGTGGGCTTGTTACCCAAAAGATCAGGAGCGCCCGCCTCAATCCAGTTGACAATATTCTGAATGTATTCGTTTTTGCGGATATACCAGTTTGAGCCGCTATCAACAGAAAGAGGCATGATACCGGAATTCCCGTTGAGGTCCTGCGTCATACGGATATATAGTATGGACATATCCTTATTACCCGGCACAACACGATACCGGAAGGTACCCAGTGTATCATTTTTGATTATCGGATGATAGACAAGAGTGTTGTAAGCGCTTTCAATAGTGCGGTAGTCGGGTTCAAAGGTGCCGTCATGACATCCGGAGTTGGCGCAGGTGGGTTTGAGGATATTTTTGTGAATGCCAGCAAAAGAGTTCGGGTCAAGAACCGGAGTGCTGCTGGTGTCAACCGGATCACTCACCCGTTCATAGGGATTAGGCGGAAGGTCTGTGGTGCAGGCCGATAATGTAAAGATGAGCACGATACCTCCTATCTGTGCAATCTTTTTTAGTAATAGCTGTGGTCTTGCGCATGCTCCCCTACTGCTGCAATGTATGGCTACGGTCGGTGCGGACATCCGGTTGGTATGCGTCAAGAAGAATACACGGCTAAAAAAAGCCAACGCGGAGTGGATGTATGCAGACGTCTTCATGATTCACATGCGGTCAAAAAGGGAACGTGCATCACTATCCAGCAAACCATTATATAAAACATCACTACGGTTAATGCCGAGTATATCGGCTATAGTAGGCACACAGTCGGTAGCATCCCCTACTGGATTAGTTTCCGAACCAATAACAAGATTGGCATCTATACCCGGACCCACCAACAGGCTGAACATTCTGCGCGCATTATAGTCGCTGTTGTGGTCAAAGGCTCTCCAGTTGTTTTCGTCCAGAATGGGGTTGGGGGCAAGGCTTCTGCCGTGCTCGGGAGTGAGCACCAAAGCCGTTTTACCAGCCATTTCAGGCACCTGTGTCTGAATGAAATTCCACAAATGTCCCACAGCATGGTCTACACGGTGTATGGCTCTCAGGTAGCTGGTAAAATTGCTGTGGCAACTGTCAATAGAGTTATAGTTAATCACTGTGAGGGTGGGTTTAAACCAGCGTATCACTTCGCAGGCATAGCCGGTGATCTGCAATTCTATGGTATCATGTACAGGTGGGAAAGCAATCTGGCCGGCACTTTTTTTCAGGAACATGGTGCGTAGAAATTCCTTGATGCTGTGTTTCTCTTCTTCGGTGTTGTGCACTCCGGGAAGAATGCCCGGTCGTGCCTGAAACGCCTGATCCAGAAAGGACTTCATCTCATACATAGGCGTAAGCTGCTCTTCCGGATGATAAACTTTTGCATTGCTGAGATGCAGCTGGCCTAAATCGCCAAAGATGACGCTGGGAGCAATAAAATTGGCTCCATAACGTGCCCCATAGTCAGGATGATCGCTGTAGTTGAGCAACTGGGTAGAATTGCCGATGCCATTACCTACAAACCATACCTTGGTAGCCGGAAGCCCCAGGTGCCTGCGCACATATTCAAAAATGGTGGGATGCACAGGCCGGTTACGCAGGCCTGCTGTACCATAATATCCGGAGAGCACGGTGCTCAATCCATTATAGTGACCGGTGCCGCTTTTGGAGAAAAATACCTCACGGAAAAGAGTACCCTGCTTTTGCAAAGGTGTGGACAGAATCCGGGGAATGGGAATGCTGCCGGGCGTACCCGGGGGTGGCGGATCCGTACCATATACACGCTTTTCATTGGGCCCGGGCTGCTCGCCATCCAGCACATTGAGCATGATATTGCCCTCATAAGGCAAACCCTGGCTGTCAGCAAGATAGCGTTGCAAAACAGACTCCTGCTGGCGCACGCCACCCGCAAAGAGCACATACACCACGTGCGCTGCCATCTGAGAACCGGTTTTGGCAAACAGCCGCCCAGAAGGTAAAATGTAGGGAGCTGCCGCAGCACCAACAAGAGCCATGGAAGTGGTTTTGAGAAATTGTCTGCGCTTTATCATGGAATGCAACTTTTCGTGTATAAGCCTACATGTATCACCCCGGACCTCATCCTCATTTAATAAAAGCGGTATTCATCTGACAGAGAAAATGCCATATAGACAATCTCCGGAGTAACATTTTCATGCGCCTGCAGATAGTTTCTAAAGTATTCCTTTTCCAGCTCCGTGGGCTGACGCACAAAAAAACGCTTATAGGTTTCAGTAATAAATGCATCCAGGTCAGCCCTCATCAGGGAGTCGGAAGGAATGTGCACATCAGCACGATTCATAAAATTGCTGATAATCACTTCATGAATCAGATCTTTATCACCAAATGCTTCCGTGATATCCGTAAGCTGAATCAGTCCGCTGGAGGAAAGTGCCTGCTGAAACATGTTGGCATACAAAATAGCCAGATACTGTGCCGGGCTTTTCAGCTTGTTCTTTTCGGCATGTGCAGGCAGGGAGGGAACTTTATTAAGTCCATACAGTACTTCGTCTTCCTTGTTGCATGCCAGCAGAGAAACCAGCATTATAGGAATAAAAATACTCATACGTGGAAGGCGCATCCTCCGCGGAGCAATCCATACAGATTTAAAAATTGGCATATTCATCGGTAAGCATGATTTTACGCTGTACTTTCTGAAAGTCATGATCATAGTAAAATTCCTGCAGGAGGATAGCTACTTCCTCCGTAGTAGGAAACCGTGCCAGGAGGCTGAGATATGCCCAGCGAATCATGCCTTCATAAAACTCTCTGGAGCTGGTGAGAATACGAAGACAGTCACCCCTGTTTTGGCCATTCATTCCAAATAACACCACGGACTTGTTGTTTTCCACCATGTCCCAGGCCGCATTAAATTCAGACTCCGTGGGGAAACGGTAAAACAGATTATCAAAAGTTGCCCGAATAAAATTGAATGTGTTCATGTTGATCTGGTCATACACGTAGTTATTGCACAACCGTTGAAAAACTTCATCTATCTGAAGGGTTCCCTGCATGTATGCATTTTTTATCTTCAGCACGTTTTCAAGTTTTTCTATTTCCAGAGCTGCTCTGCCTGAGCTGATGTAATTTCCTGGCGGAACGGTATCACCGTTCAGTGAATCAATCAGCAATGTGCGCTCAAATTGGCTGATCCATTGCCTTATTTCGGCATCAGATTCCCCTTCCAGCACCCGTGCTTTGGCCATATCGTAAAACCTCTGATAATAGGCATGTTTATAAGAAGTATCGCCCTCCAGCCATGCAGTATCGGTTTGCAGTTTTAAAATCATTGCGGCCCTAGCAGTACTGTCAAGTTGATGTTTTTTTAAAAAGGCCACTGCAGAATCCATTTCTGCATCTACTGGTTCACGTCCGATCAGATCAATAAACATGCGATTGACATAATTCTGAATTAGTACAGTAGGTACCTGATTGGGGTTGGGCGGTTCGTTGCCGGTAATAAAATGCACATCCTTGCTGCATGCAACAAACAGCACCATTAGCATGAACACACAAAAGCGCTTCATCAGGGTCTTTTGTTTACACAATATAGTAAAACAAATAAACCACCCCGATAAGCATATTAAGTAAAACCCATCGGGAAAGGAAAGACATTTTTAAGCGGTTTCCGAAGAAAACCGCACCGCCCTGCCCCCTTTAGTCAGCCCTGTTGTGCATTTCACGAATCAGGCGAGCTTTAAACTCCTCTTCAGTCTTGTACAGCAAGGCTACTTTTTTTATCGGCAGCAGCGACTTAAACTCAGCATGGTATTTTTTCATCAGATCGAGTTCCTTCTGACGAAGGATAATTTGATTATCTACCATTTCGGCAATCTGCTTGTCAGAAAGGCCTTCAAAGTCATCCCGATATTTTTTAAACTGCTCCCTTCTTATGCTTTTAAGGGAATCCAGGGCGCTGCGATATTCATTGTAAACGGGCCAGAAACGCTGCGCCTCTTCCCGGGTAAGGTTGAGCCGCTGTGTGATGTAAGAAATTCGTAGGGCCTCAATTTGCTCTTTCCGGTCTGCAGGACTTTTCTGTGGCTGGGCTTGTAAGACCCCCCACAAGATGCTAAGTAAAATGGCGGATACCGTTTTCATAAAAATTCCTCCTCTATGTTATGTAATTCTGAGTTATTTATTAAATAATCGGTTATATCGTCCGTAGAAATGTTGTCTGCCACATCCCAGCTGACACCAGCTGAAAAGGCATTGTAAGCGGTAAGATCAGATTCATCAGCTACTTCCATCACATATGCGTCAAGATCAGCTGTTGGCACTGCAGCCAGGCGCTGGGCAAAATCAATCTGCGCAGAGTCAGAGATATGTTTCAGGTTAATGCCGGCTACAATTAAAAGCAAAGCCACGGCAACCGGCACGGCATATCGCGGTTGGAAGATGAGAGAAAAGAGATTGCTAAGCCCTATTTCCAATTTTTCAGTCCAGGGTTGAGAAAGCTGGTGGGCTTTAATCTTTTTCAGAGTTTGTTCCGGCAAAGTGTGAAAATATCCTTCCGGAACACTGAAGGGGTTGCTGTGTCGGATTTGCGCCAGACGGGGAGCGAGCTCACGCAGTTCTTTTTTTATTTCTTCGCGGTTATCCATATAATCATGCTGTTGGATGTCATCAGGTAAAGAAGGTTTAATCTTCCGTTAAAAAAGATTCTATTTTTTTTAAAGCATGATGATAGGAGGCCTTTAGCGCCCCTACCGAAGTCCCAAGCATTTCACTCATTTGCTCATAGGAAAGCTCATCGTAATAGCGCATCACAAACACTGCTTTTTGTTTTGGGGGCAAAGAGGCAATAGCCCGCTGCAGTTTCTCCTGCATTTCACTGCTGTTGAAATAGACGTCAGCCTTTAACTGCTGGACCACAAAACTTTCCTCGTCATCCAGAGAGATGGCTGCTTTGCGCTTTCTTCGCTTGAGGAAAGTAAGCGTTTCATTTATGGCTATACGATAAAGCCAGGTATACAACTGCGACTGTTCCTGAAATCGATCCAGATTATTCCATACTTTAATGAATACGTTCTGCAGCACATCATCGGCATCTTCATGGACTATCACCATTCTGCGGATAACCCAGTATAGGCGCTGCTGGTATTTATGCATGAGCATCTTTAATCCCTCTTCCCGTGTAGCCTGATTTTTAAAGGTTGAGAGAATATGCGAATCACTGACTTCCACGTTATTTCCAGAAGAAATGTTTATGTAATTGAAATGCTGTTTCTTCGCGGTGGTTTCTGCTGCAGGGGCAGAAACCATCGGTGCACGGTTGTTACTTCCTTGCAATTACCCGGAGAGCCGCCTCCACAATGTCAGGAGTATCTAAATGATATTTTTTCAGAAGCTCTTCTGGCTTGCCGCTCTCCCCGAACGAGTCGTTAACGGCCACCATTTCCACAGGAGCAGGGTATTTCCTTGCTAAAAGCTGTGCTATACTGTCACCCAAACCGCCATTGCGCTGATGTTCTTCGGCAGTTACCACACAGCGGGTTTTCCCGACAGAATTTAGTACGGCCTCTTCATCCAGGGGCTTAATGGTGTGAATGTTGATGACTTCCGTGCTGAATCCTTTTTGCGCAAGCTCATCGGCAGCCAGTAAGGCTTTCCACACAAGGTGACCTGTGGCAAAAAGGCTCACGTCATAACCTTCCTTCAGCAGCAGGGCTTTTCCGATTTCAAAGTTCTGGTCTGCAGGAGTAAAATTAGGCACCTTGGGGCGGCCAAAACGGAGGTACACCGGCCCTTCCCAGTCGGCAATGGCAATGGTTGCCGCCCGTGTCTGATTATAGTCACAGGGATTTATAACAGTCAGATTCGGAAGCATCTTCATCATTCCGATGTCTTCCAGGATTTGATGTGTGGCTCCGTCTTCACCAAGAGTGAGGCCGGCATGGGAGGCGCATATTTTTACATTTTTACCCGAGTAGGCTACAGACTGACGTATTTGGTCATACACTCGTCCGGTTGCAAAATTGGCAAAGGTGCAGGCAAAGGGTATCTTGCCGCCAATGGTCAGACCGGCTGCAATACCTATCATATTTGCCTCGGCTACTCCAGTTTGAAAAAAGCGGTCAGGAAACTCCTTAATAAAATCATTCAACTTCAGAGAGCCGCTCAGGTCAGCACACAGAGCCACCACATCGGGGTTTTTCCTGCCCAACTCCAATATGCCCGCTCCGAAACCTGCACGGGTCTCTTTTTTTTCTATATCCGTCATCTGCCTGATCATCGTTTATAAGTTTAAGGAAATAGATTCGCCCGAAATTATTTTAAATTCAATCGTTTTGCTATTGTGCATGCTTTTGGAATGTCGGGGGCGGTAAACGATCATATAGGAGCCGGGCGATAAGGCTAGCAATTCTGACTTCGTATCCCCGTTAAGCTCGTAAATTTTTTCAAGCCTGCCATTTTTTATCTGAAATATCCCTCCCTGCACGGCATATTTCTTTATCACACTTGCAATACCCGGGGTGGGCAATTCAATGGTAGTTGTTCTGTAAGGCGATATATCTACATCCCGTATATAGGTGGGCGGAAGAGTCAGAATCTCCAGATCGTAGCGCCCGATAAGATATTTCTCATTCGTATTAAAATCCTGCACATTGATCAGAGAGCCGTCTTTTCCGCGCACCATACATTTGATTTTATTATTCAGATCGTTGCTGATGGTTTTTCCCTTTAAGAGCACTTCCAGATTACCCTGAGGGGCATCTATTTTAACAACATTATGCTTTTGTTTTACAAGAGTGACTTCAGATTGCCGCACAGGCGGAAGTGTATGTACAGTGATAGTGTAGTCGGTAACCGGATCAACAAACAGGGTGTCGGGTCTGCCCCGTGCATCCAGGGTATGATAAAAATCATACTTACGCAGGTGATTGGGGATGCTGTAGAAGGTCATATTTACATCGGTTTCCAGCGGGTTTTTCTCCCCGTCCAGTAATTCAACCTGGCAGGTTGTTTTAATCAGAATGCGGGAAACAATGTTGCGCAATGTTTGACGCAGAGAAACCGCATCTTCGGTCTGAAAATATGACCCGATACAATCAAAGGCGCTGGCTGCTTTTTCTTCCACACCGATACCGATAACGAAATGTTTCATTACAATTTTTCTTTCTTCCAGCAGACGGGCAACAGCACAGGGATCACCCCCACAGGACTCTTCTCCATCAGTCATCAGAATGATTATGTTTCTGGCTTTATTATCAGGAAAATCGTAGGCCGCCCGCTCCAGGGAATAGGCTATGGGGGTTACTCCGCGCGGATTGAGGGTGTTTAGCTTGTTCCGGATATATTTTCCACTGGATAGACTAAAGCCCACCTCCAGTTGTGTGTCTTTACAGTTTTTTTCCGTAAGGGGTGACTGGTGGCCGTAAACCCGCAAGGCCAGCTCCACATCATCCCGCTTATCCAGCGAGTCAATGATATCAATAAGGATGGAGCGGGCCGAATTCCACCGGGTTTCCTGACTACCGGGGCCCCAGCGCGCATGCATGCTGCCGGAGGCATCCAGTAAGAAAAGAATGCGTGTCCTTTGTTTAAACGGGTCTGTTGCCTGAGTCCGTGCCTGTTGCGGAGAACCGCTTAAAACCATTAGCAGCGCTATAATATATTTTGCCGCTTTCAAAGGTTCAGGGTTTTTGTTTGTCCCGAAATAATTTCAAAATCCATAGTGCGGGTATCGGCTGATGTCCTGCGGTTATTCAGCCGATATACCAGCATATATTTCCCCGGCTGCAGAAGCAGGACCTGACGCGATTGTATCTTTTTGAATTCATATACCCTTTCCAGATCGGTACCTTTTTGTACGTAAATGCTGGCAATACCTCCGCTCATGGTACTCAGGGACAGTACCCCCGGACTCTCCACGATAATTTCTTTTTCTATCCCCTGCACGATTTCTATTTCCTGTACAATTCTCGGTAGCGTGAGGATTTCAAGATGATAGGTTCCGGTAAGGTATCTCCGTGCGGTATTGAAATCCTGTACTATCAGGATTCCGCTTTCTCCTTTGCGTCTTACCACGCATTGAAGCGGAGTGGTTCTCTTGAATGTGCCGCTTTCCGTCAACCGGAGAATACCCTGAGGCACATCCACCGCGATGATGTTATGCGTTCCGGCTACCAATTCAATTTCCTTTTTCATAACCGGGGGCACCGAATGTACTATCAGGTCGTACTTCCCGGCAGGATTTAATATCAGGGTATCGGGCAATCCCCGCTCGTTTAGTGCATGCACAAAATTATACAGTACCTTTCCGCTATAGGAATCATAAAGACTGACCTCAATATTGGTCTCTACAGGCTTACCAAACTGATTGAGAAGATTTATCTGAGCCGTTGTCGGATTCAATGACTGGGTAATAGCCGTGTGCATAGCATTGTCAAAGGAAGTTATATTCGTGACATCATAAAATTTACCTGCACAGTCAAAAAAGTTGAGCTTGTCCCTGGGCAGGTTCAGACCGATAATATGGGGTTTGAGAAAAATTTTCCTTTGCTGAAAAGCAGCCCCCACGGCACACACATCACCTCCGCAGGTTTCAATGCCGTCTGAAATCAGGACAATCACGTTCTTGGCTGACGGATCAGGAGGGAAATCATTTGCAGCTTTCTCCAATGCGTAGGCAATAGCTGTCCATCCCTGGGGGGTAATTCTGGATAAAACGGCCTGTATGGAGGCAGAAGAGTTTTTGCCGAATGGCACTTCCAGCCGACTATCTTCACAGTTTCTTGCCAAAGGAGGGTGTTGATGTCCGAAAACACGTACGGCCGTCTCCACGTTAGAATTTATTGACAGCAGGCTATCCAGATACTTGCCGACAATCCTTTTAGCGAGCTCAAATTTCGGCATGCTATCCATCCATTCTCTCATGCTGCCGGAGCCGTCTATCACGAAGAGGATGCGGGTTATTTTGGGTTCGTACCGATCAGCGTATTGCGCCTGCACAAAGTGGGACTGTATGCATAAAGCGCATACAAGGATAACACTTGCCCACTGTCCCGAATAATGTGTTACGGTTTGCAATACTTCAAGTAAACGTAAGATACAAATTACAATTTTTACGCCCTTTTCGGAAAACTCATCATTCAGTAGTCTCCAAGTGTTTCCGGCAGCTGTGCCAATGCCCGCTCGGTCTGGCTGTCATCCGGAGCAACGCCATGCCAGTGATAATCATTTTCCATGAAATCAACTCCCTTACCCATAACGGTTTTCATGAGTATCATGAGCGGTTTGCCTTTTCCGGTCATTGTGCGTGCCCTCTCCAGAGTATGTAATACTTCCTGCAGGTTGTTTCCGTCCTTTAGTAAAAGCACTTCCCAGCCAAAAGCTTTCCATTTGGCCGGCAGATCACCCAGAGAAAGCACTTTTTCATTGGGCCCGTCAATCTGCATGCCGTTCCAGTCCAAGGCAGCAATAAGGTTGTCCACTTTATGATGGGCCGCAAACATCGCTGCCTCCCATATCTGTCCTTCCTGTATTTCTCCGTCACCATGCAGCGAATACACCAGCCTCTCATCGCCATTGAGTTTTTTGGCCAGTGCTGCGCCTATGGCAACGGATAGACCCTGACCCAGCGAGCCGGTAGCAATGCGCACACCCGGCAAATGCTCGGCAGTGGCTGGATGTCCCTGCAAACGCGAATTAATTTTCCTGAAAGTGCTTAATTCTTTTATATCAAAATAGCCACTGCGTGCCAATACGCTATACCATGCCGCGCAAATATGACCGTTGGAAAGAAAAAACAGATCCTCCCCCACCCCATCCATATGGAAAGAGGGGTTGTGTTTCATTACCCGGAAATACAGCGCCACCAGATATTCCGTGCATCCCAATGCACCGCCCGGGTGACCGCTTTGCGCTCCATGTGTCATGCGGATGACATCCCTCCTGACCTGAGCGGCTATATTCTCCAATTGACGGATATCTGTCATGGGCTGCAGTATTGTTTTTCTGTGTCCAAAGATAACAAGATTACCTGCTGTTTCAGGAAAGAGAGATATATCCCCAAGGATCTGCCAGGCACTTTCAGGGCTCTCGCCATCAGCCTACCGATTTATTAACTTTACCCCTGATGAACACAGCCGTTTATAAGCCCCGCAATCATGTCCGTATCGTAACAGCAGCCTCTCTTTTTGACGGTCATGATGCTGCAATCAACATTATGCGCAGGCTGATGCAGGCAGCCGGTGCCGAGGTAATCCACATCGGCCACGACCGCTCGGTACAGGAAATTGTGGATTGTGCCATTCAGGAAGACGCACAGGCCATAGCCGTTACCTCTTATCAGGGCGGCCACATGGAATTTCTGAAATACATGAAAGATCTGCTGAAGAAAAGAGGTGCTTCTCATATCCGCATCTTTGCCGGAGGCGGGGGCACCATTCTGCCTGAAGAAATTAAAGCCCTCCACAAATACGGTATCACGCGCGTGTATTCACCGGATGATGGCAGGGAAATGGGATTGCAGGGTATGATTAATGACCTGCTCAGCAGGAGCGATTTTCCACTGGGTATTCAGGTAAACGGAGAGTTTAATCATCTGGAAAAAAAGGATCCCCGCGCCATAGCCCGCCTTATTTCTGCTGCAGAAAATTTTCCTGAGCAGGCATCTGAAATCCTCAAACTGATAAAGCAAAAGGCAAAAAAAGCAAAAGTCCCCGTACTGGGAATCACCGGTACCGGAGGAGCCGGCAAATCCTCCCTGACCGATGAACTGGTGCGCAGGTTTCTGATTGATTTCCGGGATAAAACAGTAGGCATCCTTTCGGTTGACCCCACCAAACGCAGAACCGGGGGTGCTTTGCTGGGCGACCGTATCCGGATGAATGCCATTCAAAATCCGCGGGTGTATATGCGCTCTCTGGCCACACGTGCCGCCAACACCGCCCTTCCCCGCCATGTCAGAGATGCTATAGATATCCTCAAAGCCGCGCGCTTTGACCTGATCATTCTGGAAACCTCCGGCATTGGCCAGTCTGATACTCAGATTGTGGACTTTGCCGATGTTTCTCTCTACGTGATGACGCCTGAATATGGCGCTGCTACCCAGCTGGAGAAAATTGACATGCTGGACTTTGCCGATGCTGTGGCCATCAACAAGTTTGACAAACGCGGTGCACCGGATGCCCTCCGCGATGTAAGGAAACAATTTCGCAGAAATCGCCTGTTGTTTCAGGTGCCCGATGAAGAACTTCCGGTTTTCGGAACGATCGCTTCTCAGTTTAATGACCCCGGCACCAACCGCCTCTACAAGCGTCTCACGCAAATCATCTCTGCAAAAACGGGCATCCCTCTCCCTTCCACCATTTCCCTGCCTGAAGGTGAATCCAGTAAAGTGTACATTATCCCTCCGTCACGGGTTCGCTATCTGTCCGAAATCACCGAAAACAACCGCAACTACAATCAATGGGTCAAAAAGCAGGCAGAGCTTGCCGGCCGCATGCATGCCTTAAAGCAGACCATTGAGCTGCTGGAATCTTCGCCCACCAAAGAGAACCAGGCAATAGTTAAGCGCCTGCGCAATGAATATACTAAGCTGGAGGGCGAACTCAGCCCGGAGTGTAAGCAAATTATCAGCGAATGGCCGGAAAAGATAAAACGTTATCAAGATGATTACTACACTTTTCAGGTAAGAGGAAAAGAAATAAAAGTTAAAACCTACACCGAAACACTTGCCCACAGCAGAGTGCCCAAAGTGGCTTTGCCTGGCTATCAGGCATGGGAAGACATTGTAAAATGGAGTTTGCTGGAAAATGTGCCGGGTGAATTTCCTTATACAGCCGGTGTGTATCCTTTCAAAAGAGAAGAGGAAGACCCCACACGGATGTTTGCAGGAGAGGGTGGTCCTGAGCGCACCAACAAGCGGTTTCATTACCTGAGTCAGGGCATGCCGGCTAAAAGGCTGTCAACGGCCTTTGACTCAGTAACCCTCTATGGGCGCGACCCGCAAACACGTCCGGATATTTACGGCAAAATCGGCAACTCAGGAGTTTCTGTATGCTGCCTGGATGATGCCAAAAAATTATACTCAGGCTTTAATCTGGCTGATCCGCACACCTCGGTATCCATGACCATTAACGGGCCGGCAGCAACAATCACTGCGTTTTTCATGAATGCCGCTATTGACCAGCAGTGTGAAATCTATATCCGGCAGGCGGGAATGGAAAAGGAAGTGAAAAAGAAAATAAAAGACTACTTCCGGAAAAAGGGAGTGCCCCAGCCAACCTATCAGGGTCCCCTGCCGGAAGGCAATGATGGGTTAGGGCTGATGCTGCTGGGGTTGACCGGTGATATGGTATTGCCTAAAGAAACCTATGAAAAAATTAAAGCGCATACGCTCTCTCAGGTACGCGGAACTGTACAAGCCGATATCCTTAAGGAAGATCAGGCACAGAACACCTGCATTTTCTCTACCGAATTTTCTCTGCGCCTCATGGGCGATATGCAGGAATATTTTGTAAAAAACAACATCAAAAATTTCTATTCCGTATCCATCTCCGGTTATCACATTGCAGAAGCAGGAGCCAACCCTATCACCCAGCTTGCTTTCACCTTGGCCAATGCTTTTACGTATGTGGAATTTTACCTGTCAAAAGGAATGCACATAGACGACTTTGCCCCTAATCTTTCTTTCTTCTTTTCCAATGGGCTGGATGCCGAATATGCCGTACTGGGCAGAGTAGCCCGCAGAATCTGGGCTAAGGCGATGAAATATAAATACGGAGCAAACGAACGCAGCCAGAAACTCAAGTATCACATTCAAACCTCCGGACGGTCTCTGCATGCCCAGGAAATTGCTTTTAATGACATCCGCACAACCCTTCAGGCTCTTTATGCTATTTATGATAACTGCAATTCTCTGCACACGAATGCTTACGATGAAGCCATTACCACACCTACAGAGGAGTCGGTGCGCAGGGCAGTAGCTATTCAGCTGATCATTAATCATGAGTTGGGGCTGGCAAAGAACCAAAACCCTCTGCAAGGCTCCTTTATCATTGAACAACTGACCGATCTGGTAGAAGAAGCTGTATATATGGAATTTGACCGGATTACCGAACGCGGAGGAGTGTTGGGAGCAATGGAAACCATGTACCAGCGCGGAAAAATACAGGAAGAATCGCTTTACTACGAAATGCTGAAAAACAGCGGCCAACTGCCGGTGATTGGCGTCAATACTTTTCTTTCAAAGGAAGGCTCTCCCATCATCATTCCCGAACAGGTAATACGGTCAACGAAAAAAGAAAAGGATTATCAGATTGCCATGCTGCGCGCGCTGCATCACCGCAACGCGGAGGAAAGCAAACACCAGATTGAAGAGGTAAAAAAAGCAGCCCTGCACAACAAAAATGTATTTGAAACTCTTATGGAGGCTGTCAAATATTGCTCGCTGGGACAAATTACTGAAGCGCTGTTTGAGGTGGGTGGCCAGTATCGCAGAAATATGTGAGAGTTTGTTCCTGCTCTTTACACTGTTTTCCTCTTCAACTAATCCGATTTCTGCTGCCTGCTTATTTCTTCGCACAGCAACTATGGGTGCAAGCGGCACAGCAAGGCTTTCCGGAGTGTTCTCCCTGCTTGTGTGTTCCGGCCTGAACAGCAGCATGATGCGAACATCCATGCAGACTACTCTTGCTTTGTGCGTTTTCGGCTTTACAACAGGCTTTTTTATGCCCACGGACGTTTTTCTTGCCAGCTTTGGCCTTACAGCATTCCTTTGCACAACCACTGCCCTGGTGTTTACAGACAGGTGCCACAGCAGTAGTTTCAGTTGGCCTTTCCGCTGACTCAGGAGCAACAGCCTGCCCGTAAAGACGCACGCCTGAAAAGACAATAGCCATTACTAGGAAGAAATTTTTCATTGTTCTGATTGTTTGGCTTAAAGTTAGCTCCCAGCCTTGATTCCACAAGCCCAATCCTGTCAGCGTATCAGGACCACGATACCTTTTTTTTCCGCTGTTGCTCCGCTGAACGACACCGCCCGTATGTAATATGTATAGCCCCCCAGGGGTAGTGCCTCTCCGTTGCTTGTTCCATCCCATCCATTATTTACCTGAGATGTGACAAACAGCTCTTTGCCCCAGCGGTCAAAAATGCGGAATTCATATTCGGCAACATTCGGATTAAGCAGCACTGGCTTAAACACATTGTTTTTCCCATCAGGCACAAAAGCATTAGGCACGTGGATCACCGGTGGCAGGTCAGTGCACGCCCGATTGGAGGCGCTCCGCAGTTCTTCTTCCGGCAACCCCGGCACCGTGAGCCGGTAAGTGGCTTCTACAACATAGCAAAACTCATCACGATTGGCAATACCGGATGAAACAGGATCATCATAACTCTGTACGGAGTTGCCCACCGTTTGCAAGGGAACCAGCGTGCCATTGTCTTCCCGGTAAACGGTGTACTGCAAAACTGTGGCATGCTCCAGTTCAAAGGCATTCCATACCATCCGATTAACCGGGGGCTGGCTGGTGACCGACAGGTGAATTGTCCGCCCGGCACCGGAAGTAAGAACAAAGGCACAGTCGTCCCTGCTGCTTACCTGATAATAGTAGCTCTGCTGTGATGTCAGAGCAGAAGCATCGGCATACGCATTAAAAAATGCGGGCGTGCTGACCATCTGCGAATCCAGTACAGTAAAACCCGTTGCATCAGATGAGCGGTAAATATGATATGCGTTGATGTCAGCGAGCGAGTCCACGTACCATTCCACATCCACTGAGCCGGATACATTTACAGAAAGCCTGCGCAGAGCAATATATTGCGTGGACCGGATGAGATCATACTTCAGGCATACTTCATTGGACAACGAGCGGGTGGTACCATCCGGGTGCAGAGCAGCAATTCTGAAGCAGATGGAATCGGCAGAAATACCGGCAAGGGAATAATAGTAGTTGGGGCTCTGGAAACTGCCGGCCACAGTAAAGGGGCCCTTATCCATGCTTGTTTCAAGCTGGTATGCAGTCACGGAGGGCCAGTTGATATATAAATTCCATTGCAGATACACCTGTTGCGCACAGGGTTGGCTGGATGCAGTAAGATAAAGCGTACGATGTGGCTTATTGCTGAAAAGGGTTTTGTTCCCACATGCATCAAAGGCGGCAATGGTATATGTCACAGAGCCGTTCAACGGATCAGCACCCGTGTCGATATAGGTGGTGGAAGTGGGACCATACACTGTATCAATTTCCATAGCTGAGCCACCACCCAGGTCATAGTAAATGATATAGCCTTCAGCCTGTACGGAGGGTGTAGGGTACCAGTGGATTTCTACCCGCCCATCCGGCAACACGGTAACATAGTGTAATTCAGGCGTAATCAGCGGTTGCTCCTGCACAATAGCCGAAGAGTCAGAAACATAGCCCGGGCAGTCATACAGTGTAATCAGAAAATAATACCAGTCCAGTATTGTTCCGTTGGCACCCGTATGCTGGTAGGTGGTTTGCGTGGGGTTGGTAAGTGTATCCAGAATGAAAAAGGGGCCTGCGGGGGAAGTGCCGGCATAGAGCACATAGCCAATAAAAGGGCCACACGTTTCCGGAGGAGGATTTACCCAGCTGATGGTCACATCTCCGGTTTGTTCGTTGGTAGTCACACAGCGGATAACGGGGGCTGCCAGCGTTTGAGCCGTGAGCGTGTGCATGCCTGAAAAGAAGGCCGCCATGCTTAATATCAGCACAATGCAGAATAGCCTCATAGCATATGTTGTTCCGTATCCGTTTGCGGATTATCCAGCAACGATTTCGTAAAGGGTTTCCGTATCCAGATAGTTTCGGGCCAGCTCTCGGAGTTCATCCGCAGTAACCGTACGAATGGTATCCATCAGCCGCTGCACATAGTCAATACCCAAACCATAGGGAATGAGCCCGTTATAATACTCTGCCTGCCGGAAAGGTCCATCTAACCCGGACAAAATTTTTCCGCTCAGATAATTTCTAACCAGGTCCAGCTCATCATCTGGTATAAGCTCTTCCTGCAGGCGTTTGATTTCGCGGTAAATTTCAGCTGAAGCCTGGCGGGTGCTCTCGTATCCTACTTCTGTAGCTATATAAAAATATCCATCCTGCAAAAGAGAAAGCAATGCGGAGTGAATGCCGTAAGTAAAACCCTTATCCTCCCGGATGTTTGACATTAACCTGGAACCAAAGTAGCCGCCCAACACTGTATTTAACACCTGCATCTTCATAAAATCGGGATGGCATTTGTTGAAAAGCCTTTTACCAATGCGCAATGCTGATTGCACGGATTTTGGCATAGGAATATGCTGTTTCCTTTCAGCATCCGGTTGAGGCACCCGCTGCAGAACAATAGAAGGAGGCTTCTTCCACCCCGGGTCTCCGAAAAGTTGCTCAATACGCTTCAAGGTATTGTCAGCAATTTTTCCTGCAGCAATGATGTAGCAGTTGCCGGCATGGTAATGCTGATTGTAAAATTGACGGAGCAGGTCAGTGGTGACCTTGTCAAAATCCTCTTCGCTGTGGGTGGAGCCGTAGGGATGCTGTTCTCCGTACAAAGCAGAGGTGAACCTGCGGCTTGCTACGTAGTCATGGCGCGTTTTATCCACCTTCAGGCGCTCACGGCTGCGTGTAAGCAGCACCTCCAGCTCCGCTTCCGGAAAAACCGGCTGCCGAATCAGCTCAGCCAGCAGCGGAAGGGTTTCCGGAAGATGCTTATTCAGGGATGAGAGGTAAATATGTGCGCGGTCCGGGCCACAGTGGGTTTTGAGGGTAGCCCCCAGATAATCCAGTTTTTCAGCAATCTGCAACGAAGTATAGGAAACGGATCCTTCAGGCAACATCCGGTTGGTAAAACGGGCTACCAGTTTGGTTTCCTGCATCCATTTGCCGGCAGCGAAGCTGACCAGCACCATGCTCACATCGTGCACGCCCTGGTTTAAAAGATATACCGGAATGCTGTTAGACAGCAGCAACTGTTCAGCAGGCTTTAACTGTATCCGCTCAATCCTCCGGATGGGCGGAGGTTCCATACGGTTAATTTGTTGTTTGGGTCTCAATGCCGTTGATTTTTGGAATAATAATGAATGGTGGAACAGTTGGCAGGCGTACAAACAGTGCGCACCTCCCGGAGAAACTCAGCTGGCGAAACTCCGGTGTATAATTCTGCTTCCCGGTTTATGCGGGATGCTTCTTCCAGCATTTCAAAAAAAGCCAGATGCGTTGCCCGAGCCAGCAGATTGACGTCTGAAAAAGTTAAACCGGCTTCCGCTTTGTTTTTCACTTTCTGAAATTCATTTGCCGGAGGCTCTTCCTCACAAAGTCGGTGTATTTCCTCCCACAGGGCTTCTTCTGCCTGTTGCATTGTTACTCCGGGCATGAGTCGTCCTTCCACAACGAACAACCCCTCATCGCAGGTAGCTGTAACATAAGCTTCTGCATCGCTGAAAAGCTTTTTTCTTTTCACCAGGTTCTGATAAAACCGCGATGAGGTGCCATCGGCCAGCAGGTTGCTGGCCAGGTCCATTGCATAAAAATTGGGAGAATTGCGCTTACCCATATGCCAGGCTTTGACAATCGCATCCAGCGGCACATCAGCCTCAATTTCCAGCTTACGCTCTTCTGTTTGAGGGGGCTCAGGAAGGATGGTTTTCCTGACAAGCGGACCGGAAGGTATCGGGGCAAACCACTTTTGACAAAGGTCATGTACCTGTTGGCTTTCTACATTGCCCGCTACAACCATGATGGCATTAGCCGGATGGTAGTAGGTCCGGAAAAAATGCTGGACGTCCTCCAGGCTTGCATTTTCAATGTGGGCTAATTCCTTACCAATAGTAGGCCACTTATAGGGATGCACCTTGTAGGCGAGGCTGCTCAGCTTGTGCCACACATCACCATAAGGCTGGTTCAGGTAGTGTTCCTTAAATTCCTCACACACCACTTTGCGCTGCACCTCCAGACTATGGGAATCCATTTTCAATGCCTGCATGCGGTCCGATTCAAGCCAGAAAGCCACCTCCAGGTTTTCAGCCGGAAGCAGGTCATAGTAGTTGGTCAAATCATTGCTGGTAAAGGCATTGCTCTCCCCTCCCGCACGCTGCAACGGTTCATCATAGTTAGGAATGTTTTCTGTGCCCCCGAACATCAGGTGCTCAAACAGATGGGCAAAGCCTGTTTTGGTTTCCTCTTCATCTTTAGCTCCTACCTGATACAAAATATTTAAAACCGCCATGGGCGTATCGTGATCTTCGTGTACAATAACCCGCAAACCATTATCCAAAGTAAATTTTTCAAAACGCAGCATAATCATTAAATGAGGATTGCAAATTTACGGGAAATTAGCCGCCCTGCGGGATGTAAAGCCCAATCCATCTCCTGGACTTTTGAAAATCACCCAGCACCTACCTGCTAAAAATAAAAAGCAGTCGTGCCCCTCTTTTTGCAAAAAAGAAAAATGCCGACCCTTACGGGCTTATTTTTTTGATGATGGCAGGAGTTGTACCTTCTTTTCAGCTACCGCCCCGTTTTTTACTATCAGGGTGGTCAGCCATCCGCCACGATACTGCCCATCGGGGGCGGGAGCATTATCCATCCATGCTTTGCTGCCCCGGGTGATACCTTCTACAAAAGCGGCATCTACTTCCAGTACAGAGCCATCTTTTTGCTTGTAGCGCCTGATTACATACTCAGCCTCTACTTTGCCTCCCCGAATGCCATAGCGCAGATTATCCAGCTTCAGGGTGACGACCCCGTCCGGGGGGGTAGATCCGTTTAGCAGTACTGCGCTCCCTCTTGGAAAATAATTGCCCAGAGGAGAAATGAATTCAAGCACGCCTCCTGATGCTACGGGCCTTTTTCTGCCTAACAACAAATGCTGTACTATAAGAACACCTACAAAAAAAATCATCCCGAACCAATTGGTTTCAGTTCCCATAGCCATTTCAATGAGCTTAAATGTTCCGGCTACGGCTATAAAAATCAGAACGCTTACCAGATAGCGCAAACCTGGAGGAAGGGCATACAGCGCCCACGAATTGAGCCTCTTTAAATAGTGGGTGTGAACCATGCTTTTCCCCCTTAGGTGTTATTCCATTAAAAGGTCAGGAATTTTAAATTTAGGACAAAACTCGTTTCGTCAAAATAATCTATTCTCCGGTCTGATAGCAGTAATTGATTAAAGGCTGTCCTCTCTTATTGCAGACTGGCCTTCAATCATTTGCCTATACAGAAACGGGAAAAGATGGCATTCAGCACGTCCTCGCTGGATATCTGACCCGTAATGGCAGCCAACGCATCCAGGGCCCTGCGGATATCCAGCGCAAGCAGCTCCCCTGAGGTAGCTCCCTCCAGCCCCTGCAGCACTTCATCCAAAGCCTCAAGGGCTTTTTTCAGCGCCTCATAATGCCGGACATTTGTAACCAACGTATCGTCAGGCCGGAAAATCAAATCTGAAACTTTGCTCACCAGTGCACTTTTCAGTTTTTCTACATTCTGACCCGTTTTGGATGACAACCATATTATTTCCGCTCCCTCCACATCAAAGCCAGCCGGCACATCGGACTGCTGGTCTATTTTGTTTCCGGCCAGCACCAGGGCAGTTTGCGGGTGGCGCAGTACAGAAAGGTCTTTTTTTATCTGTTCTGCTGTAGCCGTATTTACGTCAAAGAGATACACCAGGATGGCCGAAGAATGTGCTTTTGTCAATGTGCGCTCAATACCCAGACGTTCTACCGTATCGCCAGCTTCTCGCAGCCCGGCCGTATCAATAAGGCGAAACAAGATACCTTCAATCTGTATGCACTCCTCAATAGTGTCGCGGGTTGTACCCGGAATATCAGACACTATGGCGCGCTCGTCATTAAGGAGTCTGTTCAGCAATGTAGATTTACCCGCATTGGGTTGCCCCGCAATAACAACAGATATGCCCTGCGTGACGGCATTTCCCAGTCTGAAGGACTCCAGCAAGTGTGCGATTTCGGCTTTTAGCTCTGTTACCAGATGCCGGAGCTGACCCCTGTCGGCAAACTCCACGTCTTCTTCACTGAAGTCCAGTTCCAACTCCACCAGGCTGGCAAAATCCACCAATTTGTCTTTCAGCATCTGGATATTGCGGGAGAAGCCTCCGCGCAGATGCTGCAAAGCATTGCGGTGAGCTGCTTCGGAGCTTGCTGCAATGAGGTCAGCCACGGCCTCCGCCTGGGTGAGGTCCATGCGTCCATGCAAAAAGGCGCGCTTGGTAAACTCCCCGGGCTCAGCCGGGCGGGCGCCCCTGTCAACCAGCACATGAATGATTTTCTGCAATACGAAGGGCGAGCCGTGCGCCGATATTTCCACCACGTCTTCCCCGGTGTAGGAATGGGGCGCCCGAAACAGCCCTATCACCACTTCATCCACCTCTGATTTGCCGTCTATGATCCAGCCGTGATGCAAAGTATGAGAGGGTTGTTGCGACAATTTCTTCCCCCTGAAAACTGACTCCGCAATCGCTATGGCCTCCGGGCCCGAAAGGCGGATCACTCCGATGGCACTCACACCGGGCGGAGTGGATAACGCTACTATGGTGTCTTCTTTATACATACGCTGACAGGAGCTTCCGGCAGGCATGGATTTTACAACAGCCTGCGATTGGGCTTGTACCCGGACAACACCAGTATCTCCTGAGGGTCTTTCTTCAACAGCTCTTCAAACGGAGTGTCCGGAAACTTTTTCATATACGCCCGAACAATCTGCCAGCCCACCCAGGTTCCCACATTGCCCGGAGATTCCCGGGGCATACCGGTAGTGGACGGTCCGGGGGTCACATACCTGCGGTTGGTTTCCGCTGCCGTGGAATACAACAGCTCACGGTCTATAAAATACTTCCAGATTTCCGGTTCATTCATCTGGCACCATTGAATATCTTCAGGCCTATAGCCAATCTTCACATAGTCTTCCTCATCCGGCAAGGTAAGATCGGTAAAGTACAATACTATGCCGTTTACAATCATCTGGCTGATGAGCCGGTTGTCCTTAGGCTGCGGATTGAAATAATATCCTGCCAGTGCCTTCATGCTGTTGGCCACAAGGTATTCTTCTGAAAATTTCTCATACAGGTATTGTGGAAACAAGGAAGGATAGTACTTAAAGTCCTTTCCCAGGTACATATCCAGGCCTATGCCCAGATAAAACGTGTCATAGGTAAGGGCCGCATAGCTGAAGTTGGAAAGGAAGGTGACGATTTCGGGAATTTTCTTTTGCGGGAAATAGTATTTCACATGCCGCAGTGCCCTTTCCAGTCTGGCGGCCTGCCTGCTAAAGTCTCCAAAAAGCGTGTGGCAACTGTCCCGCACCTCCAGCACATACGGATCGCGCAGGTAGGCTGCCAGCTTATGGAAGGTGAGGCCTGGTTGCCTGCTGAAGCTGCCCAGGCCGAGAATCTGTTCGGCATAAAACGATACAAAGCCATGATACTGGCTGTCCAGCTCCGCCACTTCTGCCTCCAGCCGGGTGGTATCCAGAGTGAAAATATCCTCCTCCAGACGATGGATAGTCAGGTTTAGTTCAATCCCGGACAGGTCAACTTTTTTCCTATTTTTGCCGCACTGGCAACCGGAAATTCCCAGCAGCAGAAAACACAAAATAACCCTGTAAAGCCGCATGTGCGAACAATGATGTTTTTCGGCTAAATATAGTAAAATGGTATACAGCAGAATTTTATTCCTCGTGCTGATACTGGTGGCGTCCAGCCTCCAAGGTCAGGAAGTGCAGTTTGGTCTTAGCGGCAATCCGCTCATTTCCTGGATGAAAAGCGAATCCGGCAAGGTAGATAAAGGCAAGGTGAGGGCGGGTATTGAATACGGGCTGGCTGTAGACGTTATCTTCAAAAAAAACTATATCCTCTCCACCGGCATCACCGCCGACCTCTGTGGCGGTAATCTGATTTATAATGACTCGCTGCCGGTACCCACGGCAAGTGGCGACTCCCTTATTTACGGTGCCAATGCCCGCTTCAAACTGCAGTACGTAAACATACCGGTAATCTTTAAAATGCGCACCAATGAAATAGGCCGCTTCCGTTACTATGGCGGGCTGGGACTGGTGCCGGCTTTCCGGGTGAAATCCAATATGGACCTTACTGAAGGTGGAACTACTTATTATGACAACGCCAACATCCGCAAAGTAAAGGATGATACCAATGGACTGCTGGTATCCAATATTTTTAATTTAAGCATGCACGTGGAAGCGGGGCTGGAATATCCTTTCAGCGATAACACTGCCCTGCGTGCCGGGGTCTTTTACCGTAACGGTTTCCTGAACGTCATCAGCGACAACAATGATGATTCCATTGTTCTGAATTATTTTGCTATCGCTATTGGCGTGCTTTTCTGAACAACCATGATCAGACTTTCTCCGTGTTTGCCTATTTACCCCTCTTACAGCCATAGCCTTACCTTTTCTGCAGCATGAAAATTGCGGTAGCCCAGAATAACTATCACATTGGAAATTTTAATCACAATATTGAAAAGATCCTTGCCGCTATTCGCAAAGCAAGGTCAGCAAAAGCCGACCTGATAATTTTTTCCGAGTTAGCTGTGTGCGGCTATCCTCCACGTGATTTTCTGGAGTTTGATGATTTTATTCAGCGTTGTGAAAACGCCATCCGCCTAATTGCCGCAGAAACCAAAGACATCGCTGTCATTGTAGGCAGCCCGTCCAGAAATCCGCAGGTAGAAGGCAAAGACCTGTTTAACTCGGCATTTTACCTTGCAGACGGGCAGGTGAAAGACGTGGTGCATAAAGCCTTGCTGCCCACCTATGACGTATTTGATGAGTATCGTTACTTTGAACCTGCACGCGAATTCCATGTAGTGCGTTGCAAAAACCTGAAGCTGGCGGTAACCGTGTGTGAAGACATCTGGAATGTTGGCAATGACAATCCGCTGTATACCCTTTGCCCTATGGATGAGCTCATCAACGAAAATCCCGATGTGCTTATCAACATTTCCGCCTCGCCCTTTGATTACACGCAGACAGAAAATCGTCTTCGGGTGCTGCGTGCCAATGCCGCACGTTACCGCTTGCCTGTTTTCTACGTGAACCATGTGGGCGCGCAAACCGAGCTCATCTTTGACGGAGGCTCCATCGTGATGAATGCTGCCGGAAAGGTGGTGGATGAACTCCCCTACTTTGAAGAATGCTACCGCGAATATGATCTGGAGGCAGTGATAGCCTCTGCCTCAGGTCAGCAGGAAGACAGGCTTGCCCAGTCTTACTGAAGTAGAGAAAATACATGATGCGCTGGTGCTGGGCATCCGCGATTACTTCGCCAAGCTGGGCTTCAGAAAAGCCGTACTGGGTTTGTCAGGTGGTATTGATTCCGCTGTCACGCTTGTGCTCGCAGCACGCGCACTGGGCCCCGACAATGTGCTTTCTCTGCTTATGCCTTCCGAATTTTCTTCGCCCGAGTCGGTCACCGATGCGGAAGAGTTGTGCAGAAGGCTGCATGCCGGCTATGCTATTGTGCCGATCACCGACATTTACAGAGCTTGCCTTGACACAATACCGGTGTTCAGGAATTCACCCTTCGGCATTGCGGAAGAAAATATCCAGGCGCGCATACGGGCCAATATCCTGATGGCTTACGCCAACAAGCAGGGCGCTATTCTGCTGAATACTTCCAACAAGAGCGAAGCGGCAGTGGGCTATGGCACCCTCTATGGAGACATGTGCGGAGGACTCTCCGTATTGGGTGATGTGTACAAAACGCAGGTTTATGCCCTGGCCGCTTATCTGAACCGCGATACAGAGCTCATTCCGCAGAATATTATCCGTAAGGCTCCTTCTGCTGAATTGCGCCCCAACCAGAAAGACACCGACTCGCTGCCCGAATACACCATTCTGGATAAAATACTTTATCAGTACATTGAAAAACGGCAAGGCCCCAAAGAGCTGGTACGCATGGGCTTTGACAAGGCTCTGGTTGACCGCGTGCTGAAAATGGTCAATACCAACGAATACAAACGGCATCAGACTCCGCCCATTCTGCGGGTTTCACCCAAAGCCTTCGGCATGGGCCGCAGAATGCCCATAGTGGCAAAATATCTCTCGGAGCCTTCAGATTGATGTTATTTTTACCGATGATATATCTGAATAAATACTCCACACATGCACATTAAAGAAAAATTTAACCTCACGGGCAAGGTAGCTATCATCACAGGCGCCAGCAAGGGCATAGGCCGCGCCATTGCCGAAGCTCTGGGGCAATGCGGAGCCCGCGTAGTGGTATCCAGCCGCAAACAGGAAGCCGTAGATGCGGTAGCCGCTGAACTGAAGGCTCAGCAGATAGAGGCGCTCGCTGTTGCCGCACACATGGGTCAGGAAGAAGACATCCAACGCCTTGCCTCCGAAACACGGAAGCATTTCGGCCGCATTGATATTCTTGTGAACAATGCAGCTTCCAATCCGGTTTTCGGTCCTATTGCCGACACCAACCCTGCCGCATTTGACAAAATCATCGGTGTGAATCTGCGGGGACCTTTCCTGCTGAGTAACGAAGTTTACCCCGACATGCGCAGACAAGGGGGCGGCTCCATCATCCACATCAGCAGTGTAGAGGGATTAACTCCCTCACCCGGACTGGGCATCTACAGCGTAAGCAAAGCCTCTCTTCTCATGCTCACCAAAGCACAAGCCCGTGAATGGGGCAGTGATGGCATTCGTGTCAATGCCATCTGTCCGGGGCTGATTCAAACCAAGTTCAGCCGCGCCCTCTGGGAAAATGCAGACGTACTCCAGCATTTCCTCGGTAAAACCGCCCTGCAGCGCATAGGGCAACCTGAAGATATAGCCGGACTGGCCGTGTTTCTTGCTTCCGATGCAGCCGTTTACTGCACAGGCAGCATGTTTATTGCTGATGGCGGTTATCTCATCTGAACATACCTTGACCAGCAGCCTGCAAGCGCATGTATTACGCAATGACCCGTAACTCTTTGTTGTTGTCCGGTAACTTCTCCGGGAAAAATGTTTTTTCCGGGCTGAAAAAACTTGAAAAAAACACGCTAAAACTTCAACTACACTACTGGTTTTAAAAAAACGCGGTAGTTATGAAAACAGGTGCTCAGGAGAAAATTGTTTCCGTATCTTTTGACTGTAAAATACACGGCAGCATACGCGAGCGGGTGGTGATTTATCCCCGCGCTGCGGATATTATACTGATTGAAGGCGATGACAACTACTCCACCATCCATTTTACCGCAGAATATCAGAAGACGCTGCACAGTATTCTCCGTGACCCTGCGCTGAAGGTAGCCAAGACTCTGAAATATTTTGAAGAAAAACTGCGCGACTACGGCTGCTTCTTCCGCTGCAGCCGCGGAGCTATTGTCAACCTGCATTATGTGCGGCTGCTGCGCAGCCGCACCATCTACCTGCATACACTGGACAAAGCCGTCTTTCTCTCCGGTGAGCTCGTAGCAGGATTTAAAAATGCCATGGACCGCATCTGAAGCGGCAGCAGCTTTTCTCAGCGCATGCTCCCTTAAGCTCACCCGCAAGTACTGCCCCCTAAACATACATTGCCTTTTTACGGCTCTGCGCACACCTTGACTGCCGTAATCATACACCGCCAGGTTTACTCCGGAAAAGCCTGCGCTGATGCGCCCTCCACCCGCGCATTGACCGGTTGCCTGCCGCTGCCGGACCGGTGTATGCCGATTTGTTGACCCTAACCATTAAAAAAAATTTTTACGTCATGAAAAGTATAGTACTGTTGTTGTGTGCCCTGCTGGCGGTGCCGGCAGCCACCTTCTCCGGAACCTCCGCAGCCTCAGCCGAAAAGAAAAGCATTGAAGTGCTGGACATCGTGATGGAAGGTGATATCCTTTATGCCTATTCAGACAACCCTAATGACCCGCTGAAGCAGCTCATCGTGTATAACCTGCAACTGGCCAAGGTGGCTGACACCTACTGCTCGGGGCAGCAGTGCTCGCTGGATTTGAGCTTCCTCCAGAGAGGCTATTACATAGCCGTTGCCGTAAGCAAACACAACAAATACTCCGAGGAGATTTACGTGCCGTAAGCGGAGAGGCGCCCGCTTACACCGCACGGGGAGCATGCCTGCCGAGGCATTGCCGGGCCATGGCAAGGAGCCATTTTCTTGCGGGAAATTTTTCCTCTTCCAGCAAGCGGCCCAGCAGCACTTCCAGCGCTGCGCGGTCATGGCGCGCCCGCTCCAGCAGCCGGAAGTAGTCCAGAAATTTTTTAAACAGCAGCGCCTGCTCCCCTATCTGGCGCTGGTGCCGCTCCAGATGCTTGCGGAACATGTCTATGCAGGCATCTACCGAGGGGTCTTCGCTTTCAAAGGCAATTTTCAGCATCAGCTCCCGCACCGCAAACCCGAAGTAGGCATCGGTGCGGTTGTGGCTGGCCTGCATCAGATGGCGCGAGGCGGAGGTGAAGTCTCTTCTTTGCATACAACAGCTCCGCCATCGTGAGGTGGTAATAGTCATCCCGCTGCGCAGGCGGCAAATGGGGGCGGTAGGCTTCGGCAAACTGCGCAGCCCATTCCAGGCGGTTGAGGTGAATAGCTGCCACTACCACGTTCTTATACAAAAAGGGGCTGAGCAATCCATTCACCAGTAACAGATTTTTATCCATCCGCTTCCGGATGATGTCCAGAAATTCTTCAAAAAACGGGTGCTGCTCGCGGTTCACCTGCACGATGCAGTAATTCTGCAGGTATTCATAAAAAATTCTCAAGGACTTCGGATGTATCGGTTTTCATGCCGCATTACCGCTCTTTCACCTTGCGGTAATAGTCCAGAGCCTTCTGCGGGTCGCGCTCGGTGTTGAGGTGAAACAGGTGGGCATAGATATACAGGTAGGGGTCATCCTCGCCAGCTGCCTGAAGGAAGCGCCGGGCCTCCTGCTTTGCGGCTTCGTCCAGGGGTATGCCTACCAGGCGCTCACGGTTGGCGGCTTCGTTGAGGTAACAGATCTTTTTGGTCATATAAAATCGGGTAAGCGCATCCATAGCCGCATCCAGGCGGTTGGCGGTATTGCGTTGTAGTCTATGGTTCAGACCCTCCATGGTGACTTCTTCCAGGTGGTAAAGGCGTTCCCAATAGGTTTCGTCCCGGAAAGCCACGGCATCCAGCTCTTTGCGCACCTGCCTTTCCAGGGCTGCCGCCTCGGAGTCCATGCCCAGTTGCTTATAGGCGCGCAGCAGGCGCAGCCGTTGCTCATACTCATCCAGGCCAAGCTCCAGCACCAGAAACTGGCGCACCAGCTCATGCAGGCGGGTGAGTTTTTTCAGCAGTTCGTTTTCGGTTTTTATGGCGCTGACCTGCTGCAGGATGGCTTTGCGCGTGGTGGCTTTCGGCTCATACCGCGGGTAGAGCATCAGCAGATAGTCAAACAGCTTCGTAAGGTCAGCGTCTTTATTGAAATAGGGTGATGCGATAAAATCACCCAGACGCTGCATCTGCGCGGGACTTATTCTTTTCAATATCTCTACCACCCTGGGTTGCCGCATACGCAAGTTTTTCCGCTTTGCCTATCCCGTGCAGAAGCGTGCAGCTCTGCCTCCCGTAAAGCTACAGGGCGGAAGTGAGCCGGATTTTTGTCCATGGCTGTCTGCAGGTGTCCGGCTAACTTGCTTGCAGAACACACGCTTCCGCAGAGGCGTTGAAACTAAAAAACATTTCAGATGTGGCATGCAGAAAAAGGAAAATTTTATACACATCCGTGAAAAGCATTACGCAGGCTGCATCAAAGAAGCCTTTATCAGCAGCTTTGACGGAGCGTGGATGAAGAGTGTTTATGATACATTATAAAATTCAATTACCCATGCAATTAACCAGAAAAGAAAGACAGGTGCTGCTGCACGTCATCAAAGGTGACAGTAACGCCACTATAGCTGCCGAGCTGGGCATCAAAGTCAACACGGTAAAGTCGTACAAGATGCGTATTCTGCGGAAATACAACCGGCTGGGCATCCGCAGCTATCGGCAGCTGCGCGAAGCCATTGATAAGGCCTTTGAACAAACACGAAGGGACTACTCCGCATACCGGGAGCCTATTCTCTGAGTAAGAAGATGCAAGAAAATAAAAACATTCAGACATGAGCGGTAAGGAGAAGCCCAAAGGACCTGTTCCACAGAAAGGACAGGAGGGGAAAAGCAAAGAAAAAGATCCTCCATGGTTTTTCACGCGAAGAGAGAGTGAAGTGATTGATCTGATGTTGCAGCTAAAGTCTAATGAAGAGATAGCGCGGGCGCTGCATATATCTGTACACACGGTAGCCTCCTATAAAAAGCGGATCATGAATAAAGTCAGGATGGCCGAGCGGGTGCAGTCAAAGAAAGAGGAGAAGGCATAGGCTGCCGGGCGAACTCTTTTGCGTACAGGGCAAAGCTGACAAGCCAGGTGTATGTGTTTCGGATATTTGGTATTCCAGCCTATTTTTGTGGACCATGGGCAAGAAAAAACAGGCACGGGGCGGGGCGCCTGCGGGCGCCCCGCCCCGTGCCCTCCCCGCAGACCCGCACCTCCACCGCAGCATCATCAAAGTACAGGCGCTGGTGCTTTTCCTCTTCTCGCTGCTGCTCTATGCTAATACCCTTTGGAACACCTACGCAGTAGATGACGCCATCGTCATCACCAAAAACACCCTCACCACGCAGGGCATCCGGGGTATTCCGAAAATCATGACCACCGATGCCTTCTATGGCTTCTTTGGCGAAGGTTATAAGCTGGTGGAAGGCGGACGCTACCGCCCCCTTTCCATTGTCACCTTTGCCCTGGAATATGCCCTCTGGGGATTGAATCCTCATCTGAGTCATTTCATCAACATCCTGTTGTTTGCGCTCACGGTTGTGGTTTTGTACTTTCTGCTGATTGCCCTGCTGCAAAGCCGGTTTCAGGGTTCGCCCTGGCAATGGAATATTCCTTTTCTGGCTGCTGTTTTGTTTGCTGCCCACCCCATCCATACCGAAGCCGTTGCCAACATCAAGGGACGGGATGAAATCATGGGTCTGCTGTTTGCCCTCCTCACATTGTATTGCGCCATCCTGTACGTCAGACGTGCACGTGTTGTCTTTCTCTGCCTTTCTCTGCTGCATTTTATACTCGCTTTGCTGTCAAAAGAAAATGCCATCACCTACCTGGCTGTAGTGCCGCTGGCTTTTTACTTTTTCACTCGGGCTGACATAAAAAAATACCTGCTCACCGGCCTTCCCATGCTTGCACTGGCTGTTGTGTATGTTGTTCTGCGGCAGAAGTTCACCGGTTTGCAGCTGGGGCAAAGTTCACCGGAAATATTAAACAATCCCTTTGTGTACTCCACAACAGCCGAGCGTTACGCCACGATATCCTACACGCTGGGAGAATATATCCGGCTGCTGCTTTTTCCGCATCCCCTCACGCATGATTACTATTTCAACCAGGTGCCGGTGCGCTCGCCCTGGTCAAAGGACTTTATCACCTGGAGCAGCTGGAAAGCCCTTCTGCCGCTTATTGTCAACGGAGCCATCATCGCTTATGCGCTCATCAGGCTTCCAAAAAAAGATATCGTTTCGTTCGCCATTCTGTATTACTACATCACGCTGTCCATCGTATCCAACATTGTGTTCACCGTGGGTATAGCCATGAATGAGCGTTTTTTGTATATGCCCTCGGTGGGGTTTTGTCTCCTGCTTGCCGTGCTGCTGGTGCGGCTCACCCACCGCATACAATCCGGCATTGCTTCGCATCAGGAGATACTGCATCCGAAGCTGCTCAGCCTGCTGACAGGTATTATCCTGCTGGGCTACAGTGTCAAAACGTTCACCCGTAATTTTGACTGGAAAGATGACTTTACCCTGTTCAAAAAAGATGTGCAGCATTCGCCCAACAGCGCCAAAGTGCATAATGCCCTCGGAGGAGAGTACCTCACTCAGTCTGAAAAACCCGGCCTTGACCCTAAGACCAAACAGGAGTATATCCGGCAGGCCGAGAAAGTGCTTGCCCGCGCTCTGGAGATATATCCCGACTATCTGAATGCCCTGCTGCTGATGGGCAACGCAAAATATAAACTCCACGACTCGCTGCCGGAAGCACGGTATTATTATGAGCGCACCCTGAAGATGAAACCCAATTATTTTGAAGGTAACTTCAATATGGGCTGTATCCTTCTGGAAAAGAATTATAACAAGGAAGCCATTCCGTATTTTCAAAAGGCCATACGCGAAAAACCCGAGAAGTTTGAGCCTTACTACAACCTGGCAGAAGCCTACTTTAAGGCGGAAATGCCGGATTCTGCCATTGAGGCATTCAAAAAAGTAATTACCCTGGTGCCCGATCAAAAACGCAAAGCCCTGGCTTATTACAAAATCGGACTGAGCTATGGGAAAATGAAAAACGACCTGGGTAATGCAATAAAGTATCTCAGCGAAGCCACACGTTTGGATTCTACCAACGTGGTTTTCTTTGAAGACCTGGGTGTGGCTTATGGGTTAAAACAAGATTATCCGAATGCTATCCGGGCCTTTGAAAGGACCGTTCAGCTTGATCCTAAAAATCCGAAAGGCTATGCCAACCTCGGCATTACCTATCGGCAAATGCAACAGGAAGAAAAAGCCCAGGAATACTTCCGGAAAGCCAAAGAACTGAATCCGGCTCTTAATTTTTAGCTCAATATGTCGCAGCTTATGCACTGTGTATAATTCGTACAAGGTCTGCGCGTCCTCCCCGTAACTTTGTAAGATAATCAATTATGCATTTAAGGCTAATTATTCTCATGTGGTGTGCAGCTTTCAGCGCATTTTCACAGGACATTATCCAGATGTCCATGGAGCGCATGAAATATGTTAAGGCACGGGAGCATTGGGTAGATTCGGTGTTCAATCAGCTGAATGACAGGCAACGTATTGCCCAGCTGTTTATGGCTGCGGCCTATTCAAACCGTGATGACGCGCACGTCAACGAAATTATACGACTGATAAGTGAGTATGAAATTGGAGGGCTTATCTTTTTTCAGGGCACTCCTTACCGGCAGGCGCAGCTCACGAACGATTACCAGGCTATTTCCCGTGTGCCTCTGCTTATCGCCATGGATGCCGAGTGGGGGCTGGGAATGCGTCTGGACAGCACCTTATCCTTTCCGCGCCAGCTTACCCTGGGGGCTATTGCAGATGTACGCCTGATAGAAGAGATGGGCAAAGAAATAGCCCGCCAATGCAGACGTATGGGCATACACATCAACTTTGCCCCTGTTGCGGATATCAACAGCAATCCCAACAACCCGGTGATTCATGACCGCTCTTTCGGTGAGGATAAGCTTAACGTGTCGCTGAAAGCGCTGGCTTATATGGAGGGGCTGCAGAGCAACGGGGTAATGGCCTGTGCCAAGCATTTTCCCGGACACGGAGACACAGACTCTGACTCACACCTTACCTTGCCTGTTATCCGACATGACAAAAGCCGGTTGGATAATCTGGAGCTGTATCCCTTCAAGGTGCTTATCAATAACGGAGTACAAAGCGTCATGGTTGCGCATGTGCATATTCCTGCTCTGGACAGTACCCCCAATCTGGCTGCTTCTCTTTCTCCCCGTATAACCACCACCCTGTTAAAAACAGAACTGGGATTTACGGGACTGGTTTTCTCAGATGCCCTGAACATGAAAGGTGTCAGCAATTACTATAAGCCCGGAGAGGTTGATCTGATGGCCTTTCTTGCCGGAAGTGATGTGATGCTGTTTTCTGAAGATATCCCCCGCGCCCTTACCTTGTTTACGGAAGCCCTGGAGAAAGGCACCATCCATCGTGAAGACCTTTACAGCCGCGTTAAAAAAATCCTTAATGCAAAATATGATGCCGGATTACACCATCTGAAACCAATTGCATTGCAAGGGCTTAGTGCAGACCTGAACACGCCAGCCGCGCAGTGGCTGCGGCAGCGTCTATATGAAGAGGCATTAACCTTAGTAGCAAATGAAGGGCAGCTTATCCCTTTTCAACGCCTGGAAGATAAGTCATTTGCTGCCGTAGCCGTGGGTGTTACCGGGCAAACCCCTTTTCAGGAAATGCTGAGTAAATACACCCCTGTAGATTTGTATCAGGTAAAAAAAGACGATGCTGCAGCCCTCAACCAACTAAAAACCAAACTGGCGACCTATGATGTGGTGTTTATCAGTTTTCATGACATGAGCCGTCAGCCGGGGCGCAATTTCGGGCTCACGGACGCCTCCCTGCAGTTTGCCAGGGAGCTATCCCGAAAAACCCGTGTGGTGGCAGTTATATTCGGCAGCCCGTACAGTCTGAAATTTTTCCATGATTTTAAATGGGTCCTTCAGGCATACGAAGAGCAACCGGCAGCACAGCGGGTGGCAGCCCAACTGCTCTTTGGCGGTATAGCAGCACGGGGGAAACTTCCGGTTACTGCCTCTGAAAAATACCCTCTGGGCACGGGTTTATCTACCCCTCTCCCATCTCGGTTGAAATATACCTATCCGGAGGAGGTTGGAATAGCAAGCGCTTATCTTAGTGCAGTGGATGAAATCGCCCGCGATGCCATCCGGGACAAGGCTACTCCAGGCTGTCAGATTTTGATAGCAAAAGACGGTAAGGTTATTTATGAAAAATCTTTTGGTTACTATACCTACGACAGCCTCACTCCGGTGCAAAACACAAGCATCTATGATCTGGCATCGCTTACAAAGATTCTTGCCACCACGCTGGCGCTGATGAAGCTGATGGATGAGCGAAAATTTCAACTCAACCGGACGTTTGCCGATTATCTTCCCGAAACAGAAAAAAGCCTGTTGAAAGACGTGGTGATGAAAGATGTATTGCTGCATCAGGCGGGTTTCAAAAGCTGGATACCCTTTTATGAAGCCACCCTTGCCGATAGCATATACAAAACACTCTACCGTCCCGTACGGGAAGAGCCTTACACGATTGAAGTAGCTGAAAGTCTGTTCCTGAGAAAGGATTATGCGGACAGCATTTACAAGCAGATATTAACCGCTCCATTGAATCCCAAAAAGGAATATCTGTATAGCGACCTTGGGTTTTATTTGCTTAAGCTGGTCATTGAGCGGTTGAGCGGAGAGCCTCTGGATGCATATGTAAGTCGCACCTTTTACTCTCCTTTAGGGCTTTCCACCATGACGTTTCGGCCCTTGCAAAAATTTGAGGTCAGCCGGATAATACCCACCGAACAGGATCGTGTGTTCCGCAAGCAATTGCTTCAAGGGTATGTCCATGATCCGGGCGCAGCTATGCTGGGAGGAGTGAGCGGACATGCCGGATTGTTTTCCAGCGCTCATGACATTGCTGTGCTCATGCAGATGTTGCTGAATAAAGGCGAATATGGCGGTGAGCGCTATCTGAATCCAACTACTGTGGCTTTATTTACACGCAGACAAGAAGAAAAAAACAGACGGGGATTAGGCTTTGACAAACCCGAAATTGACATCTACAAACCCAAGCCCACAGCCGAGGATGCTTCACCCCGCACTTTCGGGCACTCGGGCTTCACAGGCACGTGTGTGTGGGTTGACCCTGACTATAATCTGATTTATATCTTCCTCTCCAACCGCGTCCACCCCGGTGCTGACAATAATAAGCTCATTAAAAACAACATCCGCACACGTATTCATCAGGCTATATACGATGCCATTAAAAAAAGCAATAATGGCATTCTTACCCAAAGCAACTAATGCTTTGCTTCAGAACGCTTCCGTTTCTTTTTGCGAATAGCTTCTCGGACAATTTTAAACACCTCATTGCTATAGAATCTGAACCTTCCGATCAGAATCGGTGCATTGTAAGCGGCCTGTAACTCCGCATTCTGATTAAAAATGTATCGATATCCCAGGCCAGCACCCAGCCCTGCCCAGCGGCAGAAACGAAAGGAGGCTACAGGACTGAATTCCGTCAGCACAATAATATCACCTTGTTTACCCAGAAAAGCATTTTGCTGCTGCCTGTAAAAGCGGGTATAGCCGTACCCTATCCCAAGATGCCAGGGAAAAGATATCTCCCAACGGACACGCTTCAGAATAATAAATTCAACAAAGGCAGTGCCATAGTAGAAGGTGCTTTTTTCCATCAGGGTATCTTCCGGAAACATCGGAGTCACCCTATCGGTAAGCACCAGGGGGGTGTTATTGAAGTAGAAGCCTGCCCCCACGCGCCAGCGCTGCGCAAATTGGGCTCCGATTTTTACTCCAAAGAAGTTAGTAGAAACGCCTTTTAACAGGCTAAAGCGGCTGTCAAAACTCAATACGGGTCGGGCTTTGGTTGTTGTGTCTGCCTGTTTCCATGCGTTTTTATTATAGCCCTCTTTTTGCTGTGCCAGAACAGGCAAGACAAAAATGCACAGGATTGCTGTAAGCAAATAATACCTGAACACAAATAGCAAATTACAGCATAAAAAAGGAGTAAACCTAAGGCGCGGGCACAGAAAAACGTAACCGGCAGAGGCAACAGGTTTATTATTCCCTATCCTTTAAACGAACTAATTTCAAATGATTCTGTTAAAAAGAGCATCATGAAAATCGGAATTGTTTGCTACCCTACTTACGGAGGCAGCGGGGTTGTGGCCACAGAACTGGGACTCGGGCTGGCGGACAGGGGCCACGATGTACATTTTATCGCCTATCAGCAACCCGTAAGGCTGGATACGTTTCATTCCAACATTTACTTTCATGAAGTCCGGATTGAGGCCTCCTACCCGCTGTTTGAATATCCTCCTTATGAGACCGTGCTTGCCAGCAACCTGGTGCATGTTATTCGGTATGAGAAGCTGGACCTTTTGCATGTGCATTATGCCATTCCGCATGCATCAGCAGCCTACATAGCCAAGCAAATTCTCCGCGAAGAGGGTATTGTGGTGCCGGTGATTACCACGCTGCACGGAACCGATATAACGTTGGTAGGGAAAGACGCCACCTTTGCACCGGTAGTGGCGTTTTCCATCAATCATTCTGATGGCATTACCGCAGTTTCCGAAAATCTGAAAGCTGAAACTTACCGCCATTTTTCCATCAGAAAGGAAATAGAGGTCATTCCCAACTTCATTGACTTTTCCCGTTTCAGCAAAAGCAATAAAGACCATTTCAAAAAAGCTATTGCTCCTAACGGAGAAAAAATACTTATCCATGTTTCCAATTTTCGCAAAGTCAAACGGGTGGAAGATGTGATTCTGGTGTTCCAGAAAGTGAATGCGGTAATACCATGCAAGTTGCTGATGGTTGGGGACGGGCCGGAACGCCCACGCATTGAAGAAATGTGCCGCTCCCTCAAGGTTTGTGAAGACGTAAGATTTTTAGGAAAGCAAGACCCCGTTGAAGAACTGCTGGCAATAGCAGACCTATTCATTCTGCCTTCTGAAAGTGAAAGCTTCGGTCTTGCTGCTCTGGAAGCCATGGCCTGCCAGGTTCCGATTATCTCATCAAATGCAGGCGGCATTCCGGAAATCAATATCCACGGGAAGACCGGTTTTCTGAGTAAAATCGGAGATGTGGATGATATGGCACGCAATACCATCAGGCTGCTGCAGGACGAAAACATGCTTCAACGCTTTCGCACACAGGCCTATACACATGCCCGGCAATATGACATCAATAATATTCTTCCCCGTTATGAAAATTTTTATTCCCGTGTGATTGCAGGTGTTTCAGTTGAACAGGACAAATAATTTTCCGTTCTTGCCGCTGTAAACCTGTTTCTGCTGTAAATCTGTTTCTGATGTCAAAAAAAACCGAAAGCCTGATTTTGTTTTCGGTAGTTGCGTTTTTGCTTGCTATGGGCACCTGGAATTTCTTTTATGCCGAACAGGTAGATCTCTTTGATGGATATGGACCGGATGGATTGATGTATGGGGGGCGCTATTTCATCAATCTGGAAAAGCGCCTGCTTGAGGGTGATGGTCCGGAAGCGATGTATGGGCGCTGTTTACCGATGTTGCTGGTGAGAACCGGTATGCGCCTGGCGGGGTTGCCGGTTGAGCCGGATAAAACCTATGCACTCGGTTATGGAAATTTTTCGTCTGGCAATGTCGTGCTGGCTTACGAGATATATAACTTTATTATCTACCTCCTCATCGTGGCAGCGCTTGTTTTCCTTTGCCATTCCCTTGCGTGTTCGCCCCTCCAAACAGCTGCCTGCCTCATCCTCGTGCTGGTGAATTTTGCTAACCTGAAACGTTTCTTCCTCGAGCCCGTCTCCCTGGACCCCTCCATCCTGCTCCATGCTATTCTGCTGCTTGCCTTCTACCTGCGCAAAAACATGCTGCTCCTGGCCCTCACGGCCATTGCCGGCTTTGCCATCAACGAATTCAACGCCTATGCCGGCCTGCTGCTGTGTGCCTTCCCCTTTAAGCCTCTCCCCACCAACTCCTCTTCCCCCTCTCTGAAATCTTTCCTGTCTGCCTCCGCTGCCGGTATCATCGCTGCCATTGCTGTCTATACCTACTTTTTGCCCCTTTGCCCCGATCCCCTGGAAAGTCCGCCTATCCGCTATCTGTTCCCTCTCAGCGTAGCTCTGCTGGCTGCCTTTGTCTTTCTGGCTATGTTCTTCCTGTTGCGCGACCTTGACCTCTCGTCCCTTCTCAACCCGGCTTCGTTGTCCACCCTCCAATGGCGTGTTTTACTCCCGGTGCTTCTCATCTTTGTCGCTTATCGTGTATTTGGTTATCTCATGGCGCAGGAAGAAAGAATCGTTTGCCAGAGCAATGGTCCCATCAATCACCTTATCACCGGCATCGTCTATGGCGCTGCCAGACCTCTGGGGCATGTAGTCGCCTTTACAATGTATTTCGGCTCCAGCCTTTTGCTAACTGCCCTCTTCTATCGTTCCTTTGCACGACAGGTTCTTTCTTTAGGCATACCCGTATTCATTTTGGTACTTATCGGTTTACTTCTCTTCCTCAACACCAACTCCCGGCAATTAATATACTATAGCGTATTGCTGCCAGCCGTACTCTGTCCGTTGATCAACTTTAAACCCTGGCAGGTGGTGGCTTTGTTCTTCATCAATCTTGGATTGTCCAAATTCTGGGTCAAAATCAACCCCCTTGGAACAGACCTTTTTCTGGAGGCTGTAAAACAAGGAAACCGTGTGGCCCTCACTTCTCCACCTCTTCAGAAGTATTATGTAAACTTTGGCGTATGGATCAGTGATGAGAATTATTTCTTCTGGCTGGGAATTAGTAGTGTTATCCTTATTCTGCTGGCAGCTCTTTTTAAACTTCATGGTGCACCGATTACAGCAAAATAGTTTCTGCATCTACATTTTTATTATACATTCTTGATGTTCTTTCACCCCAGATGTAATTTGTATTTTTTGTCTGAATCATGAATGATGTCAAAACGAGTTGGACACTTACTTCTGTTATCTGTAGTTAGCTTTCTGCTTGCTATCGGCACCTGGAATTTCTTTTATGCCGAACAGGTAGATCTCTTTGATGGATATGGACCTGATGGATTGATGTATGGGGGGCGCAATTTCATCAATCTGGAAGCGCGCATCATTAAGGGAAACTTAAAAGATTTAATATATCGCCGTTGCCTGCCTATGCTAGTAGTAAGAAGTGGTATGCGTATAGCTGGTGTACCCGTTATGCCTGAAAAAAAATATGCTCTCGGTCCAGGACATTTTACCTGCCATAATGTGCTGGTAGCTTACAAGATATATAACTTTATTATCTACCTCCTCATCGTGGCAGCGCTTGTTTTCCTTTGTCATTCCCTTGCGTGTTCGCCCCTCCAAACAGCTGCCTGCCTCATCCTCGTGCTGGTGAATTTTGCTAACCTGAAACGTTTCTTCCTCGAGCCCGTCTCCCTGGACCCCTCCATCCTGCTCCATGCTATTCTGCTGCTTGCCTTCTACCTGCGCAAAAACATGCTGCTCCTGGCCCTCACGGCCATTGCCGGCTTTGCCATCAACGAATTCAACGCCTATGCTGGCCTGCTGCTGTGTGCCTTCCCCTTTAAACCTCTCCCTATCAACTCCTCTTCCCTCTCTCTGAAATCTTTCCTTTCTGCCTCCGTTGCCGGTATCATCGCTGCCATTGCTGTCTATACCTACTTTTTGCCCTTTTGTCCCGATCCCCTGGAAAGTCCGCCTATCCGCTATCTGTTCCCTCTCAGCGTGGCTCTGCTGGCTGCCTTTGTCTTTCTGGCTATGTTCTTCCTGTTGCGCGACCTTGACCTCTCCTCCCTTCTCAACCCGGCTGCGTTGTCCACCTTGCAATGGCGTGTTTTACTCCCGGTGCTTCTCATCTTTATCGCTTACCGTGTATTTAGTTATTTCATGGCAAAAGAAGAATGGTTTGTTTGCCAGAGCAGTGGCCCTATCAGACACCTTATAGCGGCCATCGTCTATGGCGCTGCCAGACCTCTGGGACATGTGGTCGCCTTTACGATGTATTTCGGTTCCAGCCTCATACTGACTGCTTTCTTTTACCGCAAATTCGCAACCCGCATTCACGCACTCGGTTTACCCATCTTCCTGCTTGTCTTAATAGGTATTCCGCTTGCCCTGAATACTCACTCTCGCCAACTCATGTTCTATAGCGTATTGCTGCCAGCCGTACTCTGTCCGTTGATCAACTTTAAACCCTGGCAGGTGGTGGCTTTGTTGTTCATCAATCTTGGATTGTCCAAATTCTGGGTCAAAATCAATCCCCTTGGAACAGACCTTTTTCTGGAGGCCTTAAAACAAGGAAATCGTATAGCCCTTATTTCTCCACCCCTTCAGAAGTATTATGTAAACTTTGGCGTGTGGATCAGTGATGAGAATTATTTCTTCTGGCTGGGGATAACAGCAGCTGTCGGGCTTTTTCTTGCACTGGTATTTTTATTTAAGCAACCGCAGGAGCAGCCTGTTGCAGCAGGCGTACAAATGAATGAGGGGAAAACTTAAAGTTTTCTCTTCACCTCGGTTTCTTCGTAGGCCTCAATATGGTCTCCTACTTTGACGTCATTGTATTCTTTGAGGTGAATGCCGCATTCCTGCCCTGAGACGACCTCTTTCACTTCGTCTTTAAACCGCTTGAGGGTATCAATTTCTCCGGTAAACACCACAATGCCTTCGCGGATGACGCGGACTTTGGATTTTGCCGGGATTTTACCCTCTATGACCTGGCAGCCGGCAATAGTGCCTACCTTGCTAACTTTAAAGAGCTCTTTTACTTCAGCGGTGCCCAAAACTTTTTCTTCAATGGTAGGTTCCAGCATGCCCTCTATAGCGGTTTTGATTTGTTCAATGGCATCATAGATTATGGAATAGAGCCGTATTTCAATATTTTCTTTTTCAGCAAGTTTGCGGGCTGTTGGGGAAGGACGAACCTGGAATCCGATGATAACGGCATCTGATGCAGAGGCCAGCAGGACATCGGATTCAGTGATTTGTCCTACAGCACTATGGACTACATTTACCATTACTTCCTCGGTGGAAAGCTTTTGTATGGCATCGGTAAGTGCTTGTACGGAGCCATCCACATCGGCCTTCACGATAAGTTTCAGCTCTTTAAATGTACCAAGCGCTCTTCTGCGGCCAATTTCATCCAGGGTAATGTGTTTTTTCGTCCGCAGGCCTTGCTCCCGAAGAATCTGCTCGCGCCTGTTGGTGACCTCTTTGGCCTCTTGTTCAGAGGAATAGACTTTGAAGGCTTCTCCTGCAGTCGGAGCGCCATTCAAACCAAGGATAAGCACGGCAGAGGCAGGTCCGGCTTCAGTACGTCTTTCTCCTTTTTCATTGAACATGGCCTTTACCTTACCGTAGTAGATGCCTGCTACCACCACATCGCCTATATGGAGGGTACCGTTCTGGACCAGCAGAGTGGCAACATAGCCGCGTCCTTTATCCAGGCTGGCTTCAATGACCGTTCCTACTGCAGGGCGGTGGGGATTGCATTTGAGTTCCAGCAGCTCGGCTTCCAGCAGAATCTTATCCAGCAGTTTATCAATGTTGATCCCTTTCTTTGCAGAAATCTCCTGTGACTGGTATTTGCCTCCCCATTCTTCCACCAGGAGGTTCATATTTGCCAGCTGTTCGCGTATTTTATCGGGATTGGCTCCTTCCTTATCAATTTTATTAATGGCAAAAATCATCGGCACGCCCGCGGCCTGGGCATGGCTGATGGCTTCTTTGGTTTGAGGCATGACGGCATCATCAGCTGCTATGACGATAACTGCTATGTCCGTCACACTGGCGCCCCGGGCGCGCATGGCTGTAAAGGCTTCATGACCGGGAGTATCCAGAAAAACGATTTTTTTACCGCTTTCGGTGGTTACTTCGTATGCTCCTATATGTTGGGTGATACCACCTGCCTCCTGGCTGGTGACATTGGTTCTGCGTATGTAATCCAGCAGAGAGGTTTTCCCATGATCTACATGACCCATCACGGTGACGATAGGGGCACGCTCTACGGTATTTTGGGCATCATCTTCCTGCAGATCTTCTACTTCTGCCTGATCAGAGATGGTGATGAATTTCACTTTGTATCCGAATTCATCGGCCACCAGCTCTATTACCTCTGCGTTCAGACGCTGATTAATGGACACTACAACACCCAGTTTCAGGCATTTGCTGATGACTTCAGTAGGGCTTACATTCATCAGGCTGGCCAGTTCGCTGACTGAAATAAATTCCGTTACCTGCAGGATATTAGAGTCTATCGTTTCGGACTGGCCGGCTTCTGCTGCATCCTCTCTTTTCTGGCGTTTGATACGGGTTTTAACTGCTTTGCCCTTGGTATGCGTTCCGAGCTTGGCCATTGTGGCCCTGATCTTCTCCTGGATTTCCTTGTCTGAGATTTGAGGTTGCTCTTCACTGCCCTTTCCGCTTTTTGAGCGGCTTCCTGCTCCCTCACCCCGATCGTCAGCCTTGTCTTTGAGTGAAACCTTTTTGACGATGCGCCTACGTTTCCGTCTGGGTTCTTTGGGTTCTGGTTTACTTTTCGTATCGGGTTTTTCAACCGGTAGCTCAATCTTATCAATTACCTTGGGGCCGGTAAGTATAACTTTCGGGGTTTTTATCCATTCCGGTTCAGAAGGAGTTTCTTTAACGGGTTGTTCCTGGGGGATTTCCGATTCAGCCTTTTCGGTAATCTCCTGTTTCTGTGGTTTGGGTTTCAGATCTATTTTACCCACTACCTTAGGCCCGCTAAGCTCCACCCGCGGGGTTTCCTGTACATCTGTTTCATCTTCTTTAGTCTTGGTTTTCTTTTCTTTGATATCCAGGGTTTGGGCTCCGGTGGTTTTAATAAGCACCTCTTCGGTTTCATTTTCTTTTTTTGGAGGAGGTACTTTTGTGGAAAGCACAATGTCTTTATGGTCGCTGGTGCCGATGACAATTTTTTCGGCCTTAGACTTAATGTCTGCATCCTTCTGGAACTCGTTGATCAGAAGTCTGTACATTTCTTCAGTGAGCTTTGCTGTGGGTTTGTCTTCCACGTCATAGCCCGCATTTTTCAGGTGCTCAATAATGGTTTGAGTACCCACATTCAGCTCACTGGCAACTTTAACTAACCTCAGGTTTTTAACTTCTGACATCCGGAGTTTTCCTTCTATTGCTAATTTGATTCATTAAACCATTAAAGATGCAAATTTAAGCTTTCGCTCAAGTAACACTGTTTAGTGTCGGGTATTCTTATCGTCATGCTCAAATTCTGCCCGCAGTATCCGGAGCACTTCATTAATAGTTTCCTCTTCCAGGTCGGTACGCCTGACCAGCTCTTCCTTGCTGAGTTCAAGAACCGACTTGGCGGTATCACACCCGATGGCCTTCAGCTCGTCAATAATCCAGCTGTCAATTTCATCGGCAAATTCATCCAGGTCTACATCGTATTCTTCGCCTTCATCAATATCCCGATACACGTCAATCTGATAGCCCACCAGGCGACTTGCCAGGCGGATATTGATGCCTCCTTTTCCGATGGCCAATGACACCTGATCCGGCTTCAGATACACCGCTACTGATTTTTTCTCTTCGTTAATCTCCAGAGAAGTGATTTTTGCCGGAGCCAGTGCACGGGTAATAAGGAGGCTGAGATTGTTAGTATGGTTAATAATGTCAATGTTTTCATTTTTGAGCTCTCTGACTATTCCATGAATACGGGAACCCTTCATGCCGACACAGGCACCTACCGGGTCAATGCGGTCATCATAGGACTCCACAACTACCTTGGCTTTTTCACCCGGTTCGCGCACAATATTGCGAATGGTAATCAGTCCATCAAAAATTTCAGGCACTTCCAGTTCCATCAATTTAGCCAGGAAGGCGTTGTCGGTTCTTGAGAGAATGACTACGGGATTGCTCCCCCGCATTTCTACTTTTTTCACTACAGCACGTACCGTATCTCCTTTTTTGAAGAAGTCGTGTTTTATCTGTTCAGACTTGGGTAGGATGAGTTCATTCCCCTCATCATCCAGCAGTAAGACTTCCTTTTTCCAGACCTGATATACCTCAGCCGTTACTATTTCTCCCACGCGGTCTTTGTACTTTTTATAGATTTCGTCTTTTTCCAGTTCATTTACTTTTGCCTGAAGGGTTTGTTTGAATGTAAGTGCTGCCCTGCGGGTGAAAGTTTCTACGGGTATGGGCTCGTAGGCTTCTTCTCCCACCTCATAATCGGGCTCTATTTGCAGCGCTTCGGAAAGGGCAATCTGCTTATTCGGGTCTTCTACTTTTCCGTCTTCCACGATCTCTCTTCTGCGCCAGATTTCAATATCCCCTTTCTCGGTGTTCATGATAATATCAAAGTTTTCGTCCGTACCATATTTTTTCCTGAGCAGAGTGCGAAACACTTCTTCCAGGACCTTCATCATGGTCGGGCGATCAATGTTTTTGTTGTCCTTAAATTCAGTGAAGGACTCTATCAGTTCTGCTTTGTTCATAATTTTAAAAGTTGAGATTGATTTTAGTTGATTTTATATCAGAAACGGGTATTTCCGTTTTTTGCAATATCTCAGGGTGCCCTTTGCGTTTGCGATGCACGGTCACCAGAAGTTTGTCATCATGCACTTCAGCCAGTGTTCCAATAATTTTCTGCCCGTCATACCTAACAACAGCTACCTCCCTGCCGATAGCTTTCAGGTATTGCCTTTGGGTTTTAAAGGCATTGTCAATACCCGGGGAGGATACTTCAAGAATATAGTCGTCTCCTAACAGATTCTCCTTGTCAAGATGATGCTGAAGATATCGGCTCACCTCGGCACACTTGTCAACGGTAATACCCTGATCACCGTCAATAAACACAGTGAGTTTTCTGCCGTGAAGCCTTGCGTCTACAAAGAAAAATTCAGGCTCGCGGCTGAATTTTTGTTCAACCCACTGTGTAACCTTTCCGATGACAATTTCCGTATCCACACAATGAAAAAGGGGACATCTGTCCCCTGTTTTCTAATCCTCTGACAAATATAGTAACTTTTTTTTGCTTTAAAAGTTCCGTATGCGGATATACTATTTCAGTCAGACAGCTACAGCCCGTGTGCTAAAATTGAAAGCGCTGCGTAGTTTTTCAACATAATTTAGTTCTTCCCAGGGGAACAATTTGACCTGCATGATTTTTTTCTGTCCTGCACCGTCTGTGAAAGATTTTGTAACCTCGGCAGGTTTTCTTCCCATATGCCCGTAGGAGGCTGTTTCAAAATAAATGGGTGTGCGGAGATTAAATCGCTGTTCAATACCGTAGGGGGTGAGATCAAAGATTTCCCGCACTTTTTTGGCGATTTCACTATCCGGCATTTTTATTTTGGATGTACCATACGTGTTGACATACACTCCCATGGGCTCAGCAACTCCGATTGCGTAAGCCACCTGCACGAGCACTTCATCACAAAGGCCTGCAGCAACCATATTTTTGGCGATATGGCGGGTGGCATAGGCCGCTGACCTGTCCACTTTGGAGGGGTCTTTTCCAGAAAAAGCACCTCCTCCATGGGCACCTTTTCCACCGTAGGTATCCACAATGATTTTTCGGCCGGTAAGGCCAGTATCTCCATGCGGCCCCCCGATCACAAATTTGCCGGTGGGGTTGACATGATAACGAATATCCTTTTTGAAAAGAGCTTTTACTGCAGGGTTTTCAATGGAATCCATGACGCGGGGCATTAGGATGTGTATGACGTCATCCTTAATCTTCTGTAGCATCCGCGCATCGTCTTTATCAAACTCATCATGCTGGGTGGACACTACAATGGTATCAATACTCAGAGGAATATGATCATCGGAATACTCCACGGTTACCTGTGATTTGGCATCAGGTCGCAGATAGGGTATTTCTTTCCCCTCCCGCCTGATTTGAGCCAATACTTCCAAAATGCGGTGAGCAAGGAATAGTGGCAACGGCATGTAGTCTTCGGTTTCTTTTGTAGCATAACCGAACATCATTCCCTGGTCTCCGGCTCCCTGTAATCGCGGATCCTGGCGATCCACGCCCATGTTGATGTCAGGAGACTGTTCATGGATAGCGGAGAGAATACCACAGGAATTGGCCTCAAACATGTATTCTGAGCGGGTATAGCCTATCTTCCGGATTACCTCGCGGGCGATGCTTTGTACATCCAAATAAACCGATGACTTCACTTCTCCGGCCAATACCACCTGCCCGGTGGTAACCAGCGTTTCACAGGCAACTTTAGACCTGGGGTCAAAGGCCAGAAAATGATCTACAAGGGCATCACTGATCTGGTCGGCAACCTTATCGGGATGCCCTTCAGAAACCGACTCGGAAGTAAACAGGTAGGGCATAAAAAATCATGTGCATGTTTGGGGAATAAAAATGTCCTTTGCTACAAAGATATTTAAAAACTTAATAGGCCAACAGTTCTTTCATCACTGCCGCTACCTTATCGGCTGAGGGCAGCATGGCATTTTCTAGGGTTGCATTGATAGGTATAGCCGGAGTATTGACCGCCCCGATAATTTTCACCGGAGCATCCAGAAACTCAAAACAGGCGGAAGCAATCCTTCCGGCAAGAGCCTCTGCAAAGGAATGGGTGACCGTTTCTTCTGTTATCACGATACACTTGCCGTGTTTTTTAACGGAGGAGAAAACCATGTCTTCATCCAAAGGGTTGAGAGTGCGTAAGTCCACCACTTCTATACGTCCGGGAAATTGCCTGGCAGCATTTTTAGCCCAGTGAACTCCCATACCATAGGTGATAACCGTCAGAGTTTGTCCTTTATGGATTTCACCGGCATCAGCTTCTAAGGCAATGGCCGCTTTGCCTAACGGAATAATGTAATCTTCATCGGGTTCAATGGTTTTTGCATCCTGCGTTCCCGGCACTTTAGACCAGTAAAGCCCCTTATGCTCAAAAATAACAACCGGATTGGGGTCGTAAAAAGCACCTTTCATAAGGCCCTTCATATCGGCAGCGTTGGAGGGATACACCACTTTAACACCTTTAATCTGCAGAACTACGGATTCTACACTGGATGAATGATACGGCCCCCCACACCCATAGGCCCCGGTAGGTACCCGAATGAGGCTTTGCACGGGCCATTTTCCATTGGAGAGGTAATAGGAGCGGCTCAGCTCGGTAAATAGCTGATTGAGACCAGGCCAGATATAGTCGGCAAATTGAATTTCCACAATGGGTTTGCAGCCGACCAGAGACATTCCCAGGGTGCTGCCAATGATATATGCTTCTGTAATAGGCGTATTAAATACCCGCTCAGTGCCATACTTTTTAGCCAGTAAAGCCGCTTCGCGAAACACCCCGCCCAATTCTCCTCCTACATCCTGTCCATAGAGCACGGCTTCGGGATGTTTTTTGAGTATCTCATCTACTGCATGCAGTGCCGCATCCACCATTACTACTTTTTCGGCACCTGCCGGAGACCGGGTTCCTTGTTCTTCTTTAATGGGCGTTTCTGCAAAAATGTATTTCGTTAAATCGGCAGGCGATGGGTCCGGAGCACTGTAAGCACGTTTATAATCGGCAACCACCTGTTCCTTTACCCTTTGCTGCATCTGCAGCAACTCATCCTCCCGAAAGCCGAAGGCAAGAAGCTGCTTCCTGAACAAGGGAAACGGATCACGCGAAGCATGCTCTTCCAGGTCTGCCTTTGGCCGATACCACTCCTTGCGAACACCGGATGTATGATGATTAAGCAGAGGCACTTTCGCCTGAATCAGAAATGGCCTGCGCTCCAGGCGTATTTTATTTATAACCGAATGCAATAGCTCATAACATGCAATAAAATCTGAGCCATTGATGCGGTATGCCTGCAGTCCTTTAAATCCCTTTGCGAACTCAACGGCATCCATTGCTCTTACTTCCCTGGCATGGGCTGAGATATCCCACTCATTGTCCTGCACCAGATACAGGATTGGAAGGGTTTTCAACACTGCAAAATGAAACGCCTCCGCTACTTCACCTTCAGTGAGCGCTGCATCTCCGATGGAGCATATCACCACAGGAGGCTCCTGTCCCTGATAAGAGCAAAGGCCCTGCTTCTCCAGATATCGCAGCCCCTGAGCAATGCCGGTAGCAGGAATGGCCTGCATGCCTGTGGCAGAGGACTGGTGCGGAATTTTGGGCATATCCTCCCTTCTGGAACTGGCATGTCCGTAATATGTTCTTCCGCCTGAAAAAGGATCATCTTGTTTGGCAAATATCTGCAACATCAGGTCATAGGGCGTGTAGCCAAAGCTTAGCAGCATACATTCATCCCGATAATAGGGACTTACCCAGTCATAAGGCTTCAATTGCAGGCCGCAGGCGAGCTGAATGGCCTCGTGTCCTTTGGAAGTCGCATGGACATATTTACTGAAAACCTCGCGATTTTCCTCATAAAGGTCAGCCATTGCACGTGCAGTACACATCAGCTCCCATGCGCGGGTGAGGGTTTCTTTGCTTATGGCGACTGAAGCGGTTTGTGTTGGCACAAAAAATTTTTTGGGATAAAGGTACAGCTTTTAGCGCCCTTTCAGTTTAATGCACCCTGATTCGTTTTCTAAAATAACGTGTGGCTTTATTTTGAGCAACTCAAACCAGCTTGTGGTCAAACAGAAAAACTTTTTATTTTAAGACCGCAATCTTTTCTGGTATGTATAGGCGGATGATTCTTGCCGGAGTGTTGGTGCTGCTTGCCGGATTTCTGCATGCCCAGATCTCCTGTTCTACCCTCTCAAAAATCCGTGTGCTTCTGGTAGGTGACAGCTGGACACACATCATGTGGAATAACCGCACCTACCAGGACGTGTTTAATCAGTTTGGCTTTGCAGATATTGCAGAAAGGGGCACCTATACCGCCATCGGGGGTACTACGGCAAGTTTCTGGGCTGCACCAGCAAATCTGCAAATCATCCTGAACGAGTTACAGCAACACCCCACCGTGGACATCGTTGTGCTCAGCATTGGCGGCAATGACATGCTGGCCGGAATGAATGTTTCCCCTCCGGGATGGCACACCGGCTTAAGTGCCGGAGCCGAAACGCAGCTTTTTGACCGTATTCAAGCAGACATACAAACTATCGTTGACGGAATTAAGAGCGTGCGGCCAAATATTGAGATTGTATTCAGCGGTTATGACTACCTGAATTTTGTGGAAACCGTTATTAACGATCAAGGTGGGAACATCATCTTAATGTGGGCCAATCTGGGACAACCTAATGCCTTTCAGATTAATAGCGCCTTCAGTCGTTTTGAACAGCGTAAAATCAATATTGCCAATGCTGATCCACGTGTGTACTATGTGCACGCTCTGGGATTAATGCAGCACATCTATGGTTATCCGGGTATTTTCTCTCCGTTTTCTGTGCCGGCTCCGGGTCAAACTCCCCCTTTGTATGCCCCGTTTCCTGGAGGTGATCCTAACTTTCCTACCCCTCCTGTTGCCCTGGCTAACAATGGTCTGGATGCTATTCACCTGAGTGATGACGGTTATCGTCATCTGGTTGTCAATCAGATGTTATCTTACTTATTGAACAAGTTCCGTGGTAACCCTCCTGCAACCTTTCATTCCCAAGGAGGACTGCATGACGGGTGGGTACGTTCCGATGGCAATTTAGGAGTGGGGGGCGTGCGTGTGGGAGATCAAGGCTCAGGCATGCTTTACCGCGGAATTCTTTCATTCAATACAGACACCCTGCCGGATCAGGCAGTCATTACGGGAGCAAGTCTGTTTATAAACCGTGCCGCTCTATCGGGGACAAATCCTTTTCAAACCGGGATGCTTGGCCCTCCCTCGGTGGATGTAAAAACGGGCTCTTTCGGTGGAGCCGCCATAGAAGTCAGTGACTATTTCAGTGCCGCTGATGCGGTAAATGCCGGTTGCTTTGTCGGCACTGCGCCTGCCGATGGCTACACCATCCGCATTGACCTAACTCCGGCCGGTTTCGGCAAGATAAATAAAACGGGTTTAACACAATTTCGCCTGTCTTTTTCTTATGCCTCCGGTTCTGCCAATGACTATGTGCAGTTTCATACAGGCGACCAGCCCGGACTGTTAGCTCCCTACCTGGATGTTTTTTATACATTACCTTCTCCTCCTGCCACAGCACGGGTATATGGAGACACGGTGATTTGCAGCGGATCTTCTGCTTCGATTTATATAACCCTCAGCGGTTCGCCTCCCTGGAATATCACCTGGTCTGATGGAGTAACAGAAACAGGACTCACTTCCCCCCAACATGTAAGGAGTGTCAGCCCGTTGGTTACCACAACCTATCAGATTGTTCAGCTCACGGATGCGCAAGGAAGCGGCACTCCTTCCGGTTCCGCATACATTGAAGTCTTACCGTCCGTTCCGGTTTCTGTAAGCGGTCTGGCATCACACTACTGCGTGAATACGCCCCCTTCTACTCTGCTTGCCAGCCCTCCCGGTGGAGTATGGTCAGGTCCCGGCATAACGGGAACTATCTTTAACCCCGCCCTGGCGGTTCTCCAAAGCGGAGGGGGAGGTATAATTTCGTTGACCTATTCAGGCACCTATCTGTCTTGCCCTTACTCTAAGGATTTTCCGGTTGTTGTAGATTCCGCATCCTGCACTACTGACGGATCGTGCAGCTTTGCACCGGTGAGTGGCACAGTTTCCTGTGTGGGAGCAAGAACTCTGAACTTCACTTATAGCAGCAGCGGAAGATTATATGTATTCAAAGATCTGATTCCCGGAAAAACCTACGTAGCATCAACCTGCGATAGTTGTGGATTTGATTCCCACCTGATGATTCGCGATGAGAGCGACAGCTCTTTTATTGCTGAAAATAATGACGCCTGTGCAACAGCCTCTTCAGTTACCTTTGTGGCACCACCATCGGGAAAGATCGGGATTCATCTTTCAGCTGCAGACACATTCCCCTGCAATGGGTATGCTTGCAACCCCTACAATTGTAATCCATACCCTTGTAATCCCCATTCCTGCAACCCCTATTCCTGCAACTGCCAGACGTGCTATCAGACCTGCTACCGAGATACATTGGTATATATGACTTGCTATCCGGGAGGTATACAGTTTATTAATGGCTATCTTACCAGCGATTGCATCGGGGCATGCACGTTTGGGTTTTGCTGGAGAATGCAGTATCAGGTGCCTTATGACTGCAATCCTTACCTCTGCAACTGCCAGACGTGCTATCAAACCTGTTATGACACTTGTTATCAAACATGCTATGATACCTGCTATCAAACCTGCAGCGATGTTTGCGGCACGGATAATATGATTCCCTGCACCGTATCTCTGCGGTGTGTAGATTGCCAGATACCTGCTGCAGTTCTTTCAGCCAGTAGAATTTCGGCTTGTATGGACGACAGCATTCAGTTTGCCGCTACCGTTTATGGCGCCACGTGCAACACCACATATCTATGGAATTTCGGTACCGATGCACAGCCAACCTCCTCTAACCAGCTGAATCCGCCTCCTGTGCGATGGACTACCAGTGGAACAAAGCAGATTTCCTTCACTGTTACGGAACCCGGAGTGGGTAGCCACAGCGAATACCTTTTAATACACTACGCAGACATCCCATCCGGAAGCATTCTGAACGGGCCTTCAGTAGCCTGTCCAGAAGATACAATATTGCTAACGCTGGACTCAAGCTTACATGCTACGGATTATTATTGGAATATAAACGATGCAGTATTCTTTCCATCAGGGGACTCCGCATTCCTTGTTATGCCTGACTCATCGGTGACCGTAAAGGTTGTCCCCGCTAATGGATTATGCTTTGGAGACACCGTATCTCTACTGATTCGTGCACAGCAACTTGCGCCTATAGAGATCACTGCTTTGGGTGGTACGGAGCTTTGCCCGGGAGATACTGTTGTGCTCACTACGAGCTATTCAGGCGGTACGCTTCAATGGCAAAGAAACGAACAGGATATCGGCATATCCGGCAACACATTGATAGCACAGGAAGCCGGGCTGTATCGCCTACGGGTTTCAGATACATCTGGCTGCTTTGCTTACTCCAATGTAATTGCTATAGTAGAATATCCTGCTCCGGAAGGCAGTTTAACCATAACAGGACTGGCATGTGCAGGGGATACGGTTTGGCTCTCGGCTGATTACACCAATTTCTCCGCTCTGAAATGGTTCAGAAATGACTCCGTCATTCCCGGCATATCCGACTCACTGCTTCCGGTAACAACCAGTGGCACTTACTCCTTAGTGGTTTCAAACAGTTATTGTACAGACTCTTTATCTTCAGTTATCACCTTTCATCCTAAACCTATTGCCGATGCTGGCCCCGACAGGGAAATCTGTCTGCACGACACGGTGGTGCTAACAGCTACAGGGGGGATCCATTATAGATGGCACACCGGTGCACAAACAGCCCAAATAGCTATTGCACCCACGTATAGCATGCTCTTCATTGTGGAGGTGCTTGATTCAGCAGGATGTGCGTCTTTTGACAGCGTGCAGGTTATCGTGCATCCTCTGCCCCCGCCCCCGCACTTAGCTATCCATGGAAACCTCATTACTGCCGCCAGCTCTTATGCCGCTTATCAATGGTTTTTGAACGGAGCAGCCATCGCTGGCGCCACCTCTGACACACTGCTTATAGTCGCCTCCGGCAATTATTCCCTACAGGTTAGTGACAGCAATGGATGCACTATGCTGTCTGCACCTATATATGTAGAACTTACCGGACTCACACATCCTGTTGCGGCCGGTGTGCTCTACCCCAATCCCGTTCGGGACTTTTTAAAACTTCAGTTGCCCGCTTCAGAAAAATGTCGGTGGTATTGTCTTCAGAACATTGCCGGTAAAACGCTGGAATGTCAGACAACCTCGTGTGAGCCCATGAGAGTCATTGATCTGTCGGCCTACCCGGCCGGATTATATGTACTGAAAGTAGAAGGAGGCGGTATTTTTAAGATAGTAAAAGAATGAGCTTAGCCAAAAGGCCTGCAGTATTCCTCAAGCCGGGAAGACAGATCTCTTTGCAGCGCAAACACCCTTGGGTTTTCTCCGGTGCCATAGCGCGCATGGAAGGCCAACCATCAGCGGGAGATACCGTGGAGATTTATGATAGCCAGGGTCAATGGATGGCACGCGGTGCCTATTCTCCACATTCACAAATCAGAATACGGATATGGACCTTTGTGTCCGGGGAAGACATTGATGAAGGGTTTTTTCAGCAAAGAATAAAGCGCTCTTTAAGCTTGAGACAAGATATTTTACCCGACAGTTCGTCCTATCGGTTATGCTATGGTGAATCTGATAATTTACCGGGCATTATCATTGATCGCTATGAGCATTTTCTTGTTGTGCAACTCCTTTCAGCAGGTGCTGAGCGGTGGCGAAACGCAATTATCCATGCTCTTTGTAATGTTTTCCCTGCGCTGAGTATCTATGAACGCTCTGATTCAGAGGTGCGCACCAAGGAGGGTCTCTCTCCACGTAAGGGGGTGATTGCAGGGGAAGAACCTCCCAGCCTAGTGGAAGTCCGGGAGTCAGCGTGCCGTTTTTGGGTTGATATCCGCAATGGGCATAAAACCGGCTTCTATCTGGATCAGCGCAACAACCGGGAGAGACTACAGGCATGTGCAGCAGGCAAAGAGGTGTTGAACTGCTTTTCCTACACGGGCGCATTTGCTGTGGCCGCCCTGAAGGGGGGAGCCGTGCATGTGATTAATGCCGATACCTCGGAAGAAGTATTAAAACTCGCCACGCAGAATTTGCACCTTAATGGATTTGCAGAAACACAATTTGAAAACGTGGCCGAGGATGTTTTTTCTCTCTTAAGAAAGTACAGAAACCAAAACCGATTTTTTGATCTTATTATTCTTGACCCCCCTAAATTTGCTGATGCCAGGCGCCACCTGGAGAAAGCCGCAAGAGGCTATAAAGACATCAACCGGCTGGCTTTCCATTTATTAAAACCGGGAGGTTTATTGTGTACGTTTTCCTGCTCAGGCTTGCTGGAAGAACCTCTATTTCAGAAGATTGTTGCCGATGCGGCCCTGGATACCGGTAAGGAGGTGGCTTTGTTGCATCGCCTGGGTCAGGCGCCTGATCATCCGGTAGCCTTGAATTTTCCCGAAAGTGCTTACCTGAAAGGGTTGATCTGCCGGGTTGGCGGTTAATTTAATTTCCCAGTGCAACCACACAGCGGTTGAGCACAACATCCGTGCTTCCCAGCAGGTCGTCTTTTTTAATACCGTTACAAATGCCTTTCACCGAAACCATATCGCCCACGTTCAGGTCCTTAACTCTCTCATTATAGCGCGGATCCATCTGACAGCTTACATTACTGAGCGGATCCGCATCAATAGCCAGCAGCAACACAATAGTTGTATCTGCCGGACTGGCAATTTTGGCAATGGTTCCGTGCACCTGAACAACTTTACCTATATATTTTTCCTTAGCAAGTTCTTCGCCCTGTAAAAACTCAGCTTGCAGCTCCGATGCACTCAGGATAAAAGCCGGAGATGTTTTCTCCACTTCTTTATGCTGAGTAAATCGTGAGGTCAGATCCACCAGCGGTTTTACAAGCGGTATAATGACATGCCTGGTAAAGCGGCTCTCCGGCCACTGGGTAATAGAAAAAAACACAACTCCTCCGGTTATAAGTATAAGCAATCCAACAACCATTATACCTTGCACAATTATTCTCATAAATGATGTATTTTTGCCCAAGATACAACTCCGTTAGAAAATCCTAAAGCATTCATGTATGAAGCACCTGCCACTGGCAGTTATTCTGATTTCATTTATCTTTCTGTGGATGGCCTGTAGGAAAGACAATGTGAAAAAGCTGGAGTGCAATGCTACCGAAGGCTGCCAGTGGATTGAACAGGCTGATTCCTGCGCATGCAATGCTCTGTCTGCAGTATGCGATACAGGTTTTACCCTCAGCTATGCGAATGACATTGAGCCGATTCTGTATAAAAAACATGGCAACGAACGGTCCTGCTATGATTGTCATGACGCCAAATCACCAGATTTTTCCCGCGGACTGGGGATTCGCCTGGATGGATACAATGCGCTTAAAGTTTATGTTGACAATGGCCAGCTATTATGCGCCATCAAACAAACCGGCTGCTCCAATGCTGTCTCTATGCCCTACCTGGAGGGAAAAATGTCGGACTGTGACATCTTGAGGATTGAAGCCTGGATCAATCAGGGAGCTAAAAATAATTAGGGGCATGAACTTTGAACTCTATCGGGCTAAAAATATGAGAAATCTGCTTACAATAGTATTGTTTACTGCCCTCTCTCTTTCGTCCCATGCACAAAAATACTTTACCAAAACCGGACACATCTGGTTTTATTCCCATGCACCTCTGGAAGATATTGAAGCCCACAATTACCAGGTCTCCAGTATAATGGATGCACAAAGCGGAGAAGTAGTGTTTAAAGTAACGATGACCGGATTCCAGTTTCCCAATGCTTTAATGCAGGAACATTTCAATGAAAAATATGTGGAGTCTGATAAATTTCCGGAGTCGGTGTTTAAAGGTAAAGTAACCAATATCGCAGAAGTAGATTTTTCAAAGAATGACACTTTCAAAGTACAGGTAGAAGGGGAGCTGACCATTCATGGAGTTACCCGGCCTATAAAAGCTGAGGGCACTCTTACACCCAGGGAGGGCAAAGTGCATGTAGAATCCTTATTTCAGATAGCGGTTGCAGATTACAATATCAAGATTCCGGCTGCTGTGAAAGATAACATTGCTAAAATCATAGATATTCACGTGGAGGTCTTGTACGATCCCCTGAAATAATTTTTCAAACCCCTCTGCCTATGAAAAGCAGCTTTATTCTAAGCATTCTATTATTTGGTACCCTTATTTTACATGCACAGGATGACAATCTGCTTAAGCTGCTGGAAGAAAAAGAAAAGGAAGACAAGCCTAAAAAAGAATTTGTAACAGCTACCTTCAAAGCCACCCGTATTGTAAACGGCTATTCGGTAGAGCTACCGGCCAAATACCACCTGCAGTTTTATATTGCGCACCGCTTTGGAAACATCTTTGACAACGGATGGAGAGAATTTTTCGGTATTGACAATGCCGATATGCGCATCGGTGGCGAATATGGCATCACGGACTGGCTCAGTGCAGGATGGGGACGCAGTAGCGTAGGCGGAACCTTTGATTTTATGGCAAGAGTAAAATTTCTCCGCCAGAGCAAGAGTCCCCGCAAGATACCTCTGACGATGGTGTGGTTCTCTGACCTTGCCATCAGTTCGGCAAAGATGGCCGACTATGTTGAAACCAACCATCGCCTCAGCTATGCGCATCAGCTGCTGATAGCGCGGAAATTCACCCGCAGCTTTTCGTTGCAGATTATGCCCACCTATATCCACTGGAACCTGACTCAAACACCCCAGGAACGCAATGACCAGTTCTCTTTAGGCATCGGTGGTCGCCTGCTGGTTACTCCGAGCATCGGCCTGAATCTGGAATACTTTCAACCTTTGATTAAAACCGAAGATGGCCGATTTTATGTCGGCTCTCTGGGGTTTGCCCTTGACATAGAAACCGGAGGCCACGTATTTCAGATAACCATTACAAATTCTACAGGCATGATTGACCAGCTTTACCAGCTGGATAATGGCGGCTATTGGTGGGACAAATACCTGAGATTGGGATTTAATATCCACCGGAATATTTCCTTCGTCCGCGGTTAATGGTTTTAATAAAAGGCAGGTAGCTGTCTGGTCAGGCGCAAAACGCACAGATTTTCATATTCTGCACCTCCGTTTCATTTATTTTTCTATTTTTGCAATCCATTTTTTCAACCTAAAGCTTAAGCAGTTCATGAAATCTGCTCAGTATGAAACAACCCTTATCCTGACTCCTGAAAAGTCAGATTCCGAGGTGAGCAAGCTCATCAAGGGTTACGTCAAGTTTCTGAAATCCCATCAGGCTAAAATCATCCATGAGGAAAGCTGGGGCCTTCGGAATCTTGCCTATCCGATCAGAAAAAAAACAACCGGCTACTACTACATAGTAGAGTATGTTGCCCCTACCGAACTCATTAAAGATCTGGAATTAAACCTTAAGCGTGATGAGGCGGTACTGCGTTTTCTTACCGTAAAACTGGATAAATATGCCATTGACTATAACGAGAGAAAGCGCAAAGGACTAATTGGCCGCGAAAAGATTAAAGACGCTGACGCTGAGCCTTCAGAAAAAAAGCCGGTAAAGGAAGTCCAAAATACGGAGGAATAAATCATGAACGGGCAAACAACCAAAGACATTAAGTTTTTGACATCCCCGAAAATCGGGATGCGGAAAAAGAAATACTGCCGCTTTAAAAAGGCGGGCATTAAATACATTGATTATAAAGACCCTGAGTTTCTGCTGAAGTTTGTTAATGAGCAGGGAAAGATACTCCCCCGCAGACTTACGGGTAACTCCCTGAAATACCAGCGCAAAGTGGCTACAGCCATTAAACGCGCCCGCCATCTGGCCCTGCTACCCTTTGTCGCTGACCAGTTAAAATAGTTATGCCATGGAAGTCGTACTGCTACAGGATATAGAAAACCTGGGATCACAATATCAAATTGTGAAAGTGAAGCCCGGCTATGCCCGAAACTACCTTATTCCACGCGGGTTGGCTCTGATAGCCAATGAGGGCAACCGGAAAATGTCAGCCGAAAAGCAAAAGCAGGCCAAACGCAGGGAAGAGAAGCTCCTCAGCCAACTCCAGAGCATTGTGGACCAACTGAAAATGAATGCAGTTCGGGTAGGCGCCAAAGTAGGTACATCCGGAAAAATTTTCGGTAGCGTGACCACTTTGCAGATTGCCGAAGCCATCAAGAAACAGTTTGGCGTTACGGTTGACCGTAAAAAAATTACTATCCTGGAAGAAGACATCAAAGTACTCGGCACATACAAGGCCCTGGTGGACCTGCACAAAGATGTCAAAGTGGAAATTGATTTTGAAGTAGTTGCCGAGTAATAAACCAATAACCAACGCACGCAGACAAAAGCATGGATAACAACCCCACCTCCCTCCTCATCGGAGGAATGGACCCTCTTGCGCTTGCTGAAAAATACGACACCCCGCTTTATGTGTATGACACTGCCATCATGCGGGCACAATATGAACGGCTCATCAGCGCTTTTGAAAACACCCGCATCAAAATCAAATATGCCTGTAAAGCACTGAACAATACCAATATCCTGAAGTTCTTCAAGCATCTTGGATCAGGGCTGGACACGGTGTCTATTGAGGAAGTAGAGCTAGGTATTCGGGCCGGCTTCACACCAACGGATATCGTATATACTCCCAACAGCGTTTCCATTGACGAAATTAAAAAGGCCGTTGAATACGGTGTGCAGATCAATATTGACAATATCAGCATTCTGGATCAGTTCGGCCATATTTTTGGCAACAGCATACCTGTTTGCATCCGCCTGAATCCACACATCATGGCCGGAGGACACACCAAAATCTCAACCGGTCATATTGACTCCAAATTTGGCATCTCCATTTACCAGCTCCGGCATGTAGAGCGCATTGTGGCTTCCACCAATCTGCGCGTCAATGGCCTGCACATGCATACCGGTTCAGATATTCTGGACGTAGAGGTTTTTCTGCGCGGAGCAGAAATCCTGCTTGAAACCGCACAGCATTTTAAAGACCTTGAATTCATTGACTTTGGCAGCGGGTTTAAAATACCTTACAAGCCCAATGACATTCAGACTGACGTGGAAGCGTTGGGCAAAAAGCTCACCAGGCGCTTCAACGCATTCTGCAAAGAATACGGCAAAGACCTGGAGCTCTGGTTTGAGCCGGGAAAGTTTCTGGTCAGCCAGGCAGGCTTCTTTCTGGTGAAAGTAAACGTGGTGAAAGTAACCACGGCCACGGTTTTTGCCGGAGTCAACAGCGGGTTTAACCACCTCATCCGACCGATGTTTTACGACAGCTATCATCATATCCTGAATCTCAGCAACCCCGATGGCACACCCCGCATTTATACCGTTGTAGGCTACATCTGCGAAACGGATACCTTCGCCTGGGACAGGCGCATCAGTGAAATCCGGGAAGGCGACATCCTCTGTTTTCTCAATGCCGGAGCCTACGGTTATACTATGGCCAGCAACTATAACAGCCGCCCCCGCCCTGCGGAGGTGATGATCCACGAAGGGAAAGACTACCTTATCCGGAGAAGAGAAACTCTTAATGACCTTCTCGTCACAGAACTTGCTGCCGATGTGACCTTCCGGCAGGAAAAAAGCACGGCTAAAGTCTGAAACTGCAGCTTTGGGCCCTGATTGTGCCTGCCGGATGCCCCTGAAAGCGGCTTATTACCCCTGAAACAGCCTTTTTCACATTATTTCACTAAAAATCAGCCCGATAAACATTAACTTCGCTATGCTCCGCATGCGTTGTTATGCGTCCATGACCGGACAATCCATGGGAGTTTTGCTTACATAATTTTTTGAATGAGGCTTCCGTTTACGGGGCCTAAAAAAAGGAGGTTTAAGTTGAGAAAGTCTAACAGCTCACATCGGGGAAGACCTAAAACCAAGGTCAATACCCAAACCAAAAAACTGGAACCTAAATACAAGGTTAAACTGGATGAACGCACTACCGTGTATGTAAGAAACCTGGATGTGGTTAAAGAAGTATGGCGTCCGCTTTACCCCAATCTGGAGGTAATAGGCTGAATTGCATAATCAGTGCGCTCATCAGCCTTAAAGGTTAATGATTTTTTTAGCAAACAGCCCTTTAGTTTAAGAAGGGCTGTTTGTATTTTTGAAATCCTTTTTCTTAAACCCTTGGTATATGAGCCGGTTACCCCAATTTCTTCTGCTACTGTTTTTCTGCAACACGCTTTTTGGTCAGGTTCCTCCCCATTCCCTGCAACGGCTTAGCCTGGATCCTCAGCTCGCCCCCTTCTATCACGGTGTGGCTTCCGGTGACCCGCTACCGGATGCCGTCATCATCTGGACCCGCGTTACGGTGGAAGATGTATCGGCTACCGTATCATGGAAAGTATCACAGGACACTCTTTTCACTACCCTGGTAGCCAACGGCACTGCTACCACAGATGCCAGCCGCGACTACACCGTAAAAGTGGATGTAACAGGGCTTCAGCCTGCCACCTATTACTATTACCAGTTTGAACATAATGGCCGCAAATCACTCATTGGCCGAACGAAAACAGCCCCCGCGGGCAACAACACACACATCCGGTTTGCAGTAGTCTCCTGCTCCGACTACGAAAGCGGCTATTTCAATGCTTATGAGCATATTATGTACCGCAATGATATAGATGCTGTGTTACACCTGGGCGATTATATCTATGAATATGCAACAGATGGATTGACAGGCAACATTCCCGGACGGGTAACCGACCCCCCCCATGAAATCATTACACTGGATGACTATCGGGCCCGATATTCTCATTATCGGCTGGATCCGCAATTGCGTGGCCTCCATCAGCAATATCCCTTCATCACTACCTGGGATGATCATGAAACGGCTAACAACTCCTGGGTGGGCGGAGCCGAAAATCATGATCCCAATACCGAAGGCGACTGGTTTGTAAGAAAAGCCAACGGGAAACAGGCGTATTTTGAATGGCTGCCGGTCAGAGAATCTACCGTTGACCCTTTAAGAATCTATCGCAAACTAAATTATGGTAAGCTGGCCGACCTCCTGGTGCTGGATACCCGCCTGGAAGGCCGTGACCAGCAGAGTACCACCACCAATCAAGACCCGAACCGAACTATCCTGGGACAAGATCAGTACAACTGGTTGACAGCAAATCTCAGTGACACAACCACAGTCTGGAAAATTGTTGCCCAGCAGGTGATGATGGCTCCGCTGACATTAGGGACTGTAGTGCTGAACCAAGACCAATGGGATGGCTATCCGCAGGAGCGTCTGAAACTGTTTAACTATATTCTCAATAACAACATCCAAAACTTCGTAGTCCTCACCGGTGATATACATACCTCCTGGGCTAACGAACTAAAAATTTCCGGATTAAACTCTGTAGGGGCAGAGTTTGTAACTACAAGTGTTACGACAAGTAATGCGGGCATCATTGGTATTCCCTTTAATCCGGCCAGTATCTTTCCGCATGTGAAATGGGCTGACCTGAATAACCACGGCTATATCATCGTAGATATCACTCCGGGCAGAACCCAATCTGACTGGTATTTCATGCAAACCATCGCACAGCGGGATACTTCCGCTACCCTTGCGGCTTCCTGGTTTATCCCTTCCGGCAGCAGAACATTGAATGAAGCATCTGCTCCCGCTCCCGGATTGACAGGTCAGGCACCGCTGGCGCCATTTACTGTGGATAACTCTACAGTAGGGTTGGCAGATTTAAATCCGGAAATGATACTTCTTGGCACGTATCCCAACCCCTTCACCGATAAGCTACTGGTGCAGTTTTACCTGCGGGAAACCGGCAGCCTGCATCTGAAACTGCTTGACATCAGCGGAAGGCTTGTGTATGAGCAAACCACAGCTCTTAAACAGCCAGGAGTGAATTACGCGCAGATTCCCGCTTCGTTTTTGGCTCCGGGGTATTATGTGCTGGAAACAACAGCCGGCTCAACCACCCTAACAAGAACTGTTTTTCGGGCTAAAAGCCACTAAAAAAGACATCCGTACCGCTTTACTGGCCATCCATAACAGAAAGACTACAGTTGGGTAGTAACAAGATGCTCTGCGTAGCCCCTGCAGGAATCGAACCTGCATTTAAAGTTTAGGAAACTTCCGTTCTATCCATTGAACTAAGGGGCCATCCTTTCGGATGTCCAAAGTTAGGATTAGCAGAAAAAAGCTCAGAAAAATTTTTTGCATACATTCTTCATCCGGGCAGCAATCTGCCGGTGGCAGAGATTACCGATGCTGCCTGCATGGGTGTGGATGATTTTCTTAGGCGGATTGAAACGGCCGGCTTCAATATCTGCGGCAACTTTTTTATAGGCATCGCGAAACGGCATTCCCTTTTTTACCTCTGCATTCACGGCCTCCACGCTGAAGATATATTTGTATTTCTCTTCTTTAATCACCTCTCCGTTTACGCGGATATGCTGCAGCATGAAAGCCGTCATCTGCAGGCACTTTTGCAACTCTGTAAATGCCGGAAAGAGCATTTCCTTGAGCAGTTGCATGTCGCGGTGATAGCCTGAAGGGAGGTTGTTTATCAGCAGGGTGATTTCATTAGGCAGCGCCTGAATACGGTTGCATCTGGCCCGGATGAGTTCAAACACATCGGGATTTTTCTTGTGCGGCATAATACTGCTGCCGGTGGTCAACTCATCGGGAAAGGTAATGAACCCGAAGTTCTGGCTCATATAAAGACACACGTCATACGCCAGTTTTGAGAGCGTGGCGGCAATGCAAGCCATCGCCATGGCGGTAACTTTTTCGGTTTTGCCGCGGGTCATCTGCGCATACACCACATTATAATGCATATCGTCAAACCGCAGCAGCCGCGTGGTGAGGCTACGGTTCAGCGGAAAGGACGACCCGTAGCCGGCACCCGAGCCCAGGGGATTTTTATTGACCACGCGATACGCGGCCAGCATCATTTCCAGATCATCCGCCAGGCTTTCGGCATAAGCCCCAAACCACAGTCCGAAAGATGACGGCATGGCCGCCTGAAAGTGGGTGTAGCCGGGCATCAGCACCTGCCGGTGTTGCTCACTCAACCGCATCAACACCTCGAAGAGTAACTGCACCTCTTTCACCGTATTCCGTATCTCTTCCCGGATAAACAATTTGATATCGGTCAGCACCTGATCGTTTCTGGAACGCCCGCTATGGATTTTCTTTCCCGCCTCACCGGTCATTCTGGTGAGCAGCAGTTCAATCTGTGAATGCACATCTTCCACTCCCTCTTCAATAGTGAACTTCCCTGCCCGTATGCTTTTGAGAATAGCCTGCAGAGCTTTCTGTACGGATTTGAATTCTTTCTTACTGAGCAGCCCCACCGACTCCAGCATCTGCGCATGGGCAAGGGAGCCCTGTACGTCATACTCTGCAAGCAGGAGATCAAACTCGCGATCTTTGCCTACTGTGAATGCTTCAACTGCTTTGGAAAGCCTTGCAGCTTTATGATTGCCTTTATCCCAGAGCTTCATGGCAAAAGAATTTCATTGAGCATCTTCACGTACAGTTCTATACCTTCTTCTATTTCCTGCAGAAAGATAAATTCATCTGCGCTGTGCGAGCGGGCAGAGTCACCGGGGCCTATTTTGAGCGAGGGGAATGGCATCAACGCCTGGTCGGAGGTAGTCGGTGATCCATAAGCACTTCTTCCCCATTTCAGCCCTGCTTTCACTATCGGGTGGTCTTTTGGTATGGATGACGATTTCAGCCGGAGCGAACGCGGCTTCACTTCGCAGCTTACCTGCTCACGGATAATCTGCAGCGCTTCTTCATTTGAATACAACTCATTCGTGCGCACGTCCACCGTAAAAGTACAGGTGTCAGGCACCACGTTGTGCTGCGTACCCGCACGGATAATCGTCACCGACATTTTTACTTCACCGAGCAGTGGTGATACCTTCGGGAAACGAAAAGAGCGGAACCATTCTATATCCCGCATGGCCAGGTAAATGGCATTCACTCCCTCCTCCCGCGCAGCATGACCGGCCTTTCCGTGCACCACACAATCCAGCACCATCAATCCCTTTTCCGCTATGGCCATCTGCATCTGTGTCGGCTCACCCACTATAGCAAAATCTATCTTTCCCAGCTCAGGAAGAATCAGCTCAACGCCATTGCTGCCGGATATCTCTTCTTCAGCAGTAGCGGCAAAAACCAGGTTGTAGCGCAGATTTTCTTTTTCATGGAAATACAGAAACGCAGCCATCAGCGCTACCAGCGCTCCTCCCGCGTCATTACTTCCCAATCCGAAGAGTTTACCATCCCTTTCAATGGGCTGAAACGGATCAAGGGTATATCCCGCATTGGGCTGCACCGTATCATGATGCGAGTTGAGCAGCAGCGTGGGACGGCCGGGATGAAAGTGTTTGTTCCGTGCCCATACATTGTTTTTCCTGCGAAATGTAAGTACACCGCGTTTGTGCAAAAAAGACTCTATCGCATCGGCTGTCTTTTCTTCCTCCCGGCTGAATGAAGGAAGGGCGATCAGCTCTTTCAGCAACGAGACGGCTGCCTGATACAGCTCAGTGATGGCTTCCTTTTTATATAACAAGCCTGGTTCCGGCATTTTCTTTTTCCTCTATGATTGCAGCAAGGTTGTCGGCCCTGCCTATGGTGATTCTGTGTACGCCCTGCTTCATTGCCTGAAAGGCATTATCCAGCTTGGGTATCATGCCATCGGAGATAATACCGCTGGCTTTAAGAGTATGATATGCCGCCTCCGAAAGCTCCCCGATTAAGGTTTCTTCATTTTCCGCATCACGCAATACCCCTTTTTTCTCAAAGCAAAAATGCAGGATGGTTTCAAACTTTTCCGACAGCGCCACTGCGATTGAGGAAGCAATGGTATCGGCATTGGTATTGAGCAGTTGTCCCTTTCCGTCATGCGTAAGCGGACAAAACACCGGCACTATATCTTCATCCACCAGGCGGGCGATCAGAGAGGCGTTAATGCCCCCGGCCAGGATATCGCCCGCAAAGCCATAATCTATTTCAGGATGCGTGCGTTTCACTGCGCGTATGCTGTTGCAGTCAGCGCCTGAAAGGCCCACTGCGTTGCAACCCTGCTTTTGGAGTAAGGCTACAATCTGCTTGTTCACCAAACCGGCATAAACCATGGTGACCACTTTCAGGGTTTCCGCATCGGTAATACGCCTGCCGTTGAGCATCTTCTGCGGAATGCCCAGCTTATTTGCTATGTCAGTGGCAACTTTGCCGCCACCATGCACAAGAATTTTTTTATCGCTGATGCCTGCAAAATCAGAAAGAAATTGTTCCAGCACAGCAGGTTGATCAATGACCTTGCCGCCTATTTTAACAATGTGCAGTTTCTCCATGAGCTCAGCTAATTGTTGTTAGCGTGTTTGCCTTATCCACTTGTCTGTCAGGCTGGTCATGGTCCAGCAGCATTTTCAGCACCGCCTTTGCGGCATAGATTCTGTTTTCGGCCTGCAGCAGATGCAGCGCATGGTGCCCGTCAAGCACCTCATCGCTTAATTCCACATTTCTGCGTACGGGAAGGCAGTGCATCACTTTCGCTCTGTTTGTGATTTTCAGCTTTTCCTGTGTAAGCATCCATGCGTCATCAGAGCAAAGTATTTTACCATACTCTTTATAAGACGACCAGTTTTTGACATATACATAGTCAGCACCCCGGAGCGCCTCCTGCTGGTTGTACAGTATTTCCGCTCCACGTGTGTATGCTTCGTGTAATTCATACCCTTCGGGATGCGTGATGACCAGCTCCACCTCCGCGCGGCACATCCATTCGGCAAAGGAATTGGCAACCGCCTGCGGCAAGGGTTTGACGTGAGGCGCCCAGGTAAGCACTACTTTGGGTTTCGTTTTCTTCTTCCACGTTTCCCGGATGGTCATCAGGTCGGCAAGACTTTGCAGCGGATGGCGGGTAGCGCTTTCCAGACTTACCACCGGCACGCCACTGTGCTCTATAAATTTTTTTAAGATTTTCTCGCTGTAATCTTCCTCCCGGTCACGCAATCCGGGGAAAGAGCGAATGCCGAGTATGTCGCAGTATTTACCCATTACCCCGGCTGCCTCTTTAACATGCTCAACGGAAGCGCCATTCATCACGGCACCGTCTTCAAATTCCAGCGCCCAGCCATCTTTGTCGGCATTGATGACGATGACCTGCATGCCGAGGTTCATGGCAGCCTTTTGCATACTCATGCGGGTGCGCAGGCTGGGGTTTAGAAACACCAGCGCCAGCGTTTTGTTTTTGCCGGCTTCCGAATATGCGGAAGGCTGCCTTTTTATCTCCAGGGCGGCCTGCGCAAGCGCCTCCGCATCCTGTACATCATTGACAGAAGTAAAATGCTTCATGACACAGCAGCAGTTTGACTTTTCAAAACCTTATCCAGTGCCGAGAGGAAAATATCCAGTTCGCTGCGGGAGATATTCAGTGCCGGCAATATCCTGATTGTATGCTTATCGGAAGAACCTCCTGTAAATATTTTGTGTGTAAACAGCAGTTCTTTTCTCACCTGGGCACAGGGCTGTTGCAGCTCAATGCCGATCATCAGCCCCCTGCCGCGCACGTCCTTCACTTGCCGGAATGATTGCAGCGCCTGCATCAGATACTCACCCATCGCAGCGGCATGGGCGATGAGATTTTCATTTTCTATTACTTCCAGCACCGCCAGCGCTGCCGCGCAGGCCAGATGATTGCCTCCGAAAGTCGTTCCAAGCATACCCTGTCTGGGCATGATGTCAGGATGAATCAACGTTCCTGCCACGGGGAAACCATTGCCCATCCCTTTTGCCACGGTAATGATGTCGGGAAGTATGTCCGCATATTGATGCGCGAAAAATTTTCCGCTTCTGCCATAACCCGATTGCACCTCATCCAGTATCAGCAGGGCGCCATACTGATTACAGAGTGCCCGCACCTTTTTCAAAAATGCCGCGGAAGGCATCCTGACGCCTCCCACACCCTGAATGCCCTCTATAATCACTGCGCACACTTCGTGGTTCATGGCATTTTCCAATGCTTTTTCATCCTGCAGGGGAACAAATGTAACCAGGGCGTTTTCATTCACTGGCGCAGCAATGGATGGATCGTCCGTCACAGCTACTGCAAGGGAGGTTCTTCCGTGAAACGATTTGTCAAATGCGATGATTTTCCTTCTTCCGGTATGAAATGAAGCCAGCTTGAGCGCATTTTCGTTTGCTTCGGCTCCCTGAATTGGAAAGGAACAAGCTGTAATCGGTATATCCGCTGAGTTGGCCCAGTTTATCGGCCAGCTGTTGTTGCAGGGGAATCTTTACGGAATTGGAATAAAACCCGATTTTGTTAAGCTGCTCTCCAATGCGCTGCAGGTAGTGCGGATGACTGTGACCGATAGAAATCACGGCATGGCCGCCATACAAATCAAGATAGCGAACATCCTGCCTGTCCCACAGGTAAGAGCCACTTGCCTTTACCGGCTCAATGTCAAATAAGGGATATACGTCAAACAGTTTCATATTCGTCAGAAGGCTACCGCCTTTAATTTGAGTCCGCAGGTTTCCTCCAGCCCGCACATCAGATTCATGTTTTGCACCGCCTGCCCGGAGGCGCCTTTAAGCAGGTTGTCTATGATACTGATGATGAGCAGCCTGCTGCCGTGCTGCTCCAGATACAAAAAGCATTTATTCGTGTTAATCACCTGCTTGAGATCAACAGGCGTATCGCTGAGAAACACGAAGGGACTGCCGGCATAAAAATCTGCATACATCTTTCTGATTTCTGTGAAAGGCCTGTCTACTTCGGTATAAGCCGTGGCGAATATGCCGCGGGTGAAGCTGCCACGATGAGGAATGAAGTTTAGTTCTGCAGAATAGTCAGGTTGCAACTGGCGCAGGCTGTGAATGATTTCGGGGAGATGTTGATGGGTAAATGTTTTATATGCGGACAGGTTGCTGTGGCGCCAGCTGAAATGGATAGTGGGTGACAGGGCCTGCCCGGCACCGGTAGAGCCGGTGGTGGCAGAAACATGCACGTCTGTTTTTAACAGCCGTTGTGCCGCAAGCGGCAATAACGCAAGCTGAATGCAGGTGGCGAAACAGCCGGGGTTAGCCACCTTCACAGCACTTTTTATTTTGTCTTTGTTCAACTCCGGAAGGCCGTACACAAATCCATGCGACTGCGCAGTGGAGGAGGGCAACCGGAAATCCTGACTCAGGTCAATAAGGCGTGTGTGGGGACTGATTTTGTTTTCATCCAGAAACTGCTTTGACTCTCCATGCCCAAGGCACAGAAAAAGCACATCCACATCCTCCCGCATTGTTCCGGAAAATTGCAGATTTGTTTCTCCCCTCAGATCCGCATGCACTTCATATAGAAATTTTCCGGCATTGCTTTTACTATGCGCAAAAACTATTTCGGCATGGGGATGCAACAGCAGCAGACGGATGAGCTCCCCTCCCGTATAGCCGGCACTGCCGGCAATGCCGACCCGTATTTTACCTGCTGTATTCAACTTCTGATTTATTCACTGAATGGTAAATGGCTGTTTGGTTTCCGAAAATTTTGGCAAAGCCCCTGACATCGTCTCCGGTCCATGCCTGATTCATTTCTCCATAGCTGCCAAATCTGGCGGACATCAGGTCGTGCGGGGAGTCAATACCGTTGAGCGTAAAGCGATAGTGCATCAAAGTGACAAACACCTTTCCGCTCACATGCTCCTGTGTGGATTCCAGGAAGGCCTCTATGTTGCGCATCACCGGGTCCAGATAGTGCCCTTCATGCAGCCAGTTTCCATACCAGGCAGCCAGCTGGTCTTTCCAGTAAAGCTGCCACTTGGTGAGGACATGTTTTTCCAGCAGATGATGTGCCTTGATGATCAAAACAGGTGCGGGAGCCTCAAACCCTACCCGGCCTTTGATGCCGATGATGGTGTCGCCTACATGGATATCCCGGCCAATGCCGTAAGGGGCGGCTATGGCGTGCAGGAGGCGAATAGCTTCCACCGGATTCTGAAAATGGCTGTCATTGACTCCGGTCAGCTCGCCCTTGTGAAAGGTGAGGGTTAACTCTTCTGTACCTTTTTTGGTAACAGGCGTGGGGAAGGCTTCTTCCGGCAGCGGCAGGTGAGAGGTTAAAGTTTCCTTTCCTCCGACCGAAGTACCCCAGATGCCTTTGTTGATGCTGTATTTTGCTTTTTCAAAATTCATGTCCACGCCCTGCTCTTTGAGAAAGGCAATCTCCTCTTCGCGGCTGAGTTGCATGTCGCGGATGGGCGTGATGATTTTAATATCCGGAATCAGCGTGTTGAACACCATGTCAAAGCGCACCTGGTCGTTGCCGGCACCGGTGCTGCCATGGGCGACATAATCAGCCTGCATGAGGCGGGCATAATCAGCCACTGCGACAGCCTGTGCAATGCGTTCGGCACTGACCGAAAGCGGATAGGTATTGTTTTTCAGCACATTTCCGAAAATGAGAAAACGGATGACTTTGCGGTAGAAATTTTCTGTCTCGTCAATAACCCTGAAGGTTTTCACGCCTAGCGACAGGGCATGGTTTTCAATCTTGCGGGTTTCCTCTGCGGTGAAGCCCCCTGTATTGACCAAAACGGCATGCACTTCCAGCCCTTTGACTTTGGCCAGATAAATGGCGCAATAGGAGGTGTCAAGCCCCCCGCTGAAAGCAAGCACAACTTTCTGTTTACCCATTACTCAAAAATTAAAAAATGTAAATACGGAATTGAATTCTGCTTTTTGTTTCTTCACGTCAGTGGATTTGCTTTCTTTCAGCATTAAATAAGTTTTGATGCGCATAAAGCGCTCATAGAGTTTGGAGTTTTTGGCGAAATTCCACAGGTTGCCGTTTTTCTTTTTTTCAGCTGGATCATACAACATGGCCGTACAGAGGCAATTTTTGCGCTGTTTGCTTTCCAGAATGGGATGATTCACACAATTGCGACAGCCCTTCCAAAAGTCTTCATCCTGCGGAAGTTCTGAATAGGTAACGGGCTCATAACCCAGTTCAGAGTTGATTTTCATAACAGCCAGGCCGGTGGTGAGGCCAAATATTTTGGCATCAGGATATTTTTTTCGTGAGAGTTCAAATATTCTTTTTTTGATTTTGCGTGCGAGTCCGTGTTTACGAAACGGAGGAGCCACAATCAAACCAGAGTTGACCACATATTTCCCATGGCTCCAGGTTTCAATGTAGCAGAAACCGGCCCATTCGCCAGCAGTGGTTAAGGCGATAACGGCCTTGCCTTCGCGCATCTTATTCATGATATATTCGGGAGACCGCTTTGCGATGCCTGTGCCTCTTGCTTTTGCAGAAGATTCAATTTCATCGCAAATCTGCTGTGCATATTGCACATGGCGCTCATCGGCAACTGTTATAATAAAATCATTAGAGCCGTTGAAAGATGTCACTGGATTTGAATACTTAAAAATTAAACCATTGCAGCAATCTACTCAGGTGCTGCCCCTTCCTTAAAAAATCAATGATGTGATTTGAGAAGCGACCTCCACGTAGGCGGTCAGAACGTAAGCTGCTGACGCATCAGCGTCTGGAAAAGAAATTCAGCTTAAGGTTTGAGAAAACATCTCCGCCCGGAGAAGAAAACACAGGTGCGGTAAAGGAATATTTTTTTGTTACCGCCTGATATCGGAAAAGCCTCCTGTTTTTTTTCATCCTCTGTTTATACAGGTTTTAATATGAAGTGTAAATTTTCAGAAAAAAATTGTTTGTCGGCAATAATCCGGGCTAAAAAATTTTACAGCGCTCACAGCTTAATCAGTTGCCGGGCTGTTGAATAGCCGGAGGTCGTTATTTTCAGGATATACGTACCCGGTGCCAAATGAGAGATGGGAAGCGTTACCGGACTTCCTTTGAGGGGCAGGTGAAGTACTGTTTGCCCAAGGGTAGTCAACATTTCCAACTGCGCTTCTGACACTCCGGTTATGTCTATGGTAAAAACCGCGTGGGAAGGGTTTGGATGAATATTTAACTTAAAATCCGGGGGTATGACCTGCCCGGCATATGTGGGGGTAAGACATTGTGTGTAGGTTTTCATGAACTCGGCCACCTGATCCAGCATCTGATTCCGCTTGGCGGTATTAGATTCCCAGGGCACGTGACCGTCACCGAGAAAGGTAAGCAGGATATTGTCTGTACCTACTTGATCGCACCAGGTCTTTATGGCTCCACTTCCGCAGAGGTCAATCAAATCCAGAAAGGAATACAACACATTACCGCAGCCATAAGGCACCGTTTGGTCTGCATCCCCGTGGCAACTCAGCAGGGGTACATCGTTGGGTTCAATCCATTGCAGTTTATTTATGCCGCCTGCGAGATTGATTACTCCGCTCACATGCGATGGATAACCCGGATTACCGCTGTTTCCTTCAATGCCACCATTTTGCGCAATGATGGTTTTAATGTAATCGGGAAGTTCGGTGGTATCGTTCACATAAGCTACATGGAGGGCTGTTACTGCTCCTGCTGAATTGCCGCCTACAAATATCTGTTCGGGGTCAATGCGATACAGGTTATCGGTAGCGGCATCTTTCCGGAAAAAGCGTACTGCGGCTTTCATATCGCTAACTGCCCGGAGGGCGATTTGCAATGCATTGAGTGAATCCATCAGTTCAAACTGGGAGTTGGCAAGCCGGTAGTCTATGGAGGCCGTAACATAACCGCGTTTTGCAAGCATCGTGCACACGGCTACTGAAGTGCCTTCGTTGCGGTCGCCTGCTATGAAAGTTCCTCCGTGTGCCATGATAACCACCGGACGTTTAGGAAACGTGTCACCCACTGGCTGATAAATATCCATTTTTAAGGTGTCCCCATCATTTGGGCGCACTGTGAAGTGGGAATATTGTACTGTAGTTTTCGTCACGTTGGGGAAAAGCTCAGAAGCATATCTGCCGTTACATTGAGCAGATACCTTATGCAATAATCCTGACAGGATCACTACAAGGACATAATGCAGATTTCTCATAATTATACCGTGGATTTAATACTGTAAAAGTAAAAGATTTAGCGACTGCTTTCACCTTTAAAATGGTCTTCTTTCCGCTTAAAAAGGATATTAAATGTCGTCAGACTTCCGTAAATGCGGGTTATGTATTGCTGTAAGTTTACTTTTTCTTCATCATTTAACTTAGGATGAGCATTAATCTGTTGCTCCAGTACCCGCAGGCGGTCGCGTATCATTACAATTTTATGAAAAAACACTTCCAGCGGTACTTCTTTTGACTGCAGGTTGGTATCTGCCGGCTGCAAAATGAGTTTGCCTCCCATCCACCGTTCGCCCAGGGGTACAATTTCGTCAAAATCCAGAAAGCGCTTAAGCACTTCTTCCAGCGCATTTTTCACATCATCCAGGCTTAGCAGATTTTCCGGAGATCGCACCTCTTCCAATACCTCCAGTTTAGGATAACTTCTGGAGATTTCCTTTTCACCATGATTTCTGAAGAATATGCGGTAAGATTCCAGGTCTATTCCGCAAATAACTCCTTCTCCGAAATTTTCGTGCATTACACGGGTTCCAATGCCAAGCTGGGTACTGCTCATACGTGGTATTGTCGGGTTTAGAAAGTTTTTACTTATGTCTGCACAACATTAAAAGTTTATCGGAAACAGAAAAACCTTTTAGTAGATTTTTTCTGCACACAACACGCCTTTCGGATAGCTTATCATACATACCCGGAACGTACCTGTGTAATAACCAACCTGCCCAGTGTATAACGACAAACAGTCATGTGCCTGCCGAATGCCAAAAATATTAGTAACTTTCCCTTTAGGATCAAACGCCATACACTCCTATGGATGTATTGCAAAGGAATCTGCGCTGGTTGCGCACACAGAAAAAAATGACCCAGCAGGAGTTTGCAGACTTTCTGAAAATAAAAAGATCTTCAGTAGGAGCTTATGAGGAGGGGCGGGCGCGACCCAACCTTGAACTACAAAAAACCATAGCCGGCCTGTTTGGGCTTACGCTGGATGAATTGCTCACCCAGGATCTGCAGGCAAGAGCAAATAAAAAGATCAAGACATCAGCCGGCAAACTGTCTCCAAATGCAAGCAATACACGCATCCTCGCAATTACGGTTGATCGGCAGGGTAATGAAAATATTGAGCTGGTTTCGCAAAAGGCAGCAGCCGGTTACCTGAGCGGCTACAGCGACCCTGAGTTCGTGAGTGGGTTACCCAAATTCAGACTGCCATTCCTGCCTGCTGGCACTTATCGCGCTTTTGAAATCAGCGGAGATTCCATGCTTCCTCTTCAACCGGGGTCTGTTGTTATAGGGGAATACACAGATAATTTTGAGGAACTGAAAGACGGTTGTCCCTGCATAATACTCACCCGTGACGATGGTATTGTTTTTAAGCGATTATTCCACAGCCTGGAGGAAAGCAAACTGATCTTGCGCTCGGATAATCCATCCTATCCGCCTCTTGAAGTGCAATATGCGGATGTGCTGGAGATATGGAAGGCCATACTCTATATTACCCGGGCCGATGCACGACAACCAGCAACTCTTGAACAGATGCTGAGTGTATTGCATGAAGTGCGCAATACCCTTTCGGGCTTGAAACCTGCCTGACACTACACTCCCTCTGCCGAAACATTTTTATTGCTGCACAGGTATAAAAGACTACAACGGCTTAACCCATGCGCTCGGAAAAATCCCGCATTCGCAGCAAAGAAAGGCGAATGATCCGGCATTTAATAGAAGACCATCTCCGTGAGGATCAGGAACGGAGCCAACTTAAAACTCTGCTTCAGCAGATAGTTCTGTTATGCCGCCTGTTTGACAAGAAAGTAGAAATCACCTACGAAACAGATACACAAGAAATCAAAACCATCGTAACGCGGGTGTGGCTTACCACCAGCAAAAGCATCATTCTGAAAGAGGGATTATCTATTCCCGCACGCAACGTGAAGCAGGTAAAGGTGCTATAACACCAGCATCCCCGCAGGATTTTCCAGATACCGTCTGAAAGTCTGTAAAAACCGGGCTCCGGTTGCACCATCCACTACGCGGTGATCACAGGAGAGCGTAACCTTCATCACGTGGGCAACGGTGATGTTTCCGTCTTGCACAACAGGAGCCTGCCTGATACGACCTACTGCCAGAATACAGGACTCCGGGCTATTGATAATGGCGGTGAACTGATCAATGTCAAACATACCCAGATTGGATACCGTAAAGGTATTGCCCTGCATTTCATCCAGTTTGAGTGTACCGGCTTTTGCTTTTTCAGCCAGATGCCCGGTTTCTTCTGCTATGGCGGCTATGCCCTTGCTGTCGGCAAAACGAATCACCGGCACCAGCAATCCTTCATCCACTGCCACAGCCATTCCTATATGTACATGGCGGTATCTGCGGATGCGGTCATCCATCCAGGAGGCGTTCACTTCAGGATGCTGGCGCAGCGCAAGTGCAGCCGCTTTAATGATCAGATCGTTAAAAGAAATTTTTACAGGTAAAACCGCATTCAGGTCTTTACGGATGGCAATGGCCCGGTCCATATTCAGCTCCACTGTGAGGTAGAAGTGGGGGGCGGAGAATTTGCTTGCCGCCAATCTTTTGGCAATTGTTTTCCGCATCTGTGTGAGGGGAATATCCTCGTAGGCTTCCTGCTGCACACCGGCGGAAGCGGGCACAACCTTGCTCCTGCTGGTGGTGGCAGCTTCCACATCCCGTTTGATGATGCGGCCCTGATCACCGGTACCTTTGATTTGCTCCAGACTGAGCCCGCGCTCCCTGGCCATGCGTCTGGCAAGGGGTGAGGCCTTTATTCTTCCGTTATCCGGTCTTTCGGTTGATGAGGATTGAGCGGCACTTGCCTTCGGAGCGGGCGCAACAGCGACAGGGGCTGATTCTTTTGATGAAGAAGGTGTTTCCTTTTGCGGCTGCGGTGGTGCCGCGGCTTCTTTCAGCAGATGGTCAATATTTTCTCCTTTTTCTCCTATGATAGCCAGAATGGCGTCAATAGGCACCGCCTGTCCTTCTTTTGCCCCTATGTAGAGCAAGGTGCCGGCAGCAGGACTTTCAAAATCCATAGTTGCCTTATCTGTTTCAATTTCCGCAAGGAGGTCTCCGATGTTTACCTTGTCACCTACTTTTTTATGCCAGGATACTATGGTGCCTTCTTCCATGGTATCGCTCATGCGGGGCATTCTGATTATTTCTGCCATAACTGAGTAGCTAAGTTAATTGCTTCCCTGAAGTTTCCAGGCCGAAAACCACCGGTTTTTGTTTTATTTTTTTGCTCTTAGTATCAGCCGGATGCTGCGGTCATAGGTAACGTAGTTCCAAATCCAGTTTACCAGCACTACAATACGATTACGGAAGCCAATCAGTTGAATGAGGTGTAGCCCCATCCAGGCCAGCCAGGCCAGAAAGCCTTTCAGGTGTATACGTCCGGGGAGGTCGGCTACGGCTTTGTTGCGGCCGATGGTGGCCATTGTGCCTTTGTGGCGATACCTGAAAGGTCTCATGGGCTCATCATGAAGAACACGGTTCAGGTTTTCAGCCAGCTGCCTGCCCTGCTGTATTGCCACGGGCGCAAGCTGGGGATGACCGCTGGGGTTATCCGGAGTTATCATAGCGGCAACATCTCCGATTGCAAAAATGTTGGCACATCCTTCCACACGATTCCATGCATCTACCAGCAGGCGATTGCCTCTCACAACGGATTGGGGAGGAAGTCCTTCAATCAAACTTCCGGTCACTCCGGCTGCCCACACCATTGTTTTGCACGGAATGGTAGTGCCATCATTCAACACAGCTTCTTTTCCGTTATGCCTGACCACGCGCTTGCCCACTTTAACCTCTATGCCCATAGCCAGCAAGTGCTTAAAGGCATCGGCCGATGAGAGGGGAGACATAGAGGAGAGCACCCTATCCACACCTTCAATAAGAAAAATTTTCATTTCGTTAAAATCCAGCTCGGGATAGTCTTTCGGGAGCACATGCTTGCGCAGCTCGCTGAGGGCACCGGCTATTTCCACACCGGTGGGACCAGCTCCCACAATGACGATGCTCATCAGATGGCGTCTTTCCATGGGGTCATCCGTGAGCAGAGCGTCTTCAAAGTTTTGCAGAATGGAGTTACGCAGACTGAGAGCATCGGGCAGTTCTTTTAGCGGATAAACTTCAACGAAGTTGGCCTCCTGTCCGAAGAAACTGGTTTGTGAACCGCTGGCAATGACCAGATAATCATAACTGAGCGCCCCCAGTGAGGTTTGTATGCAGTTGCGGGCAGGATGAATTTTCAGTACTTCACCCATGCGGAAATAAAAATTCGGCTTATGCTCAAACAGCTTGCGCAGGGGACCGGCTATGGAGCTGGGTTCCAGGCCCGCAGTAGCCACCTGATAAAGCAGGGGCTGAAAGGTATGATAGTTATGTCGATCTATCAGTACGAGCTGATAACTCGTAGTGTCCAGGTGCTTGCAGAATTCAATTCCTCCGAAGCCTCCTCCGATAACCACAACTCTTGGAAGGTCAGATACAGGAATGCGGACAGACATCTTTGCGAAATTTTTCTATGTCAGGGGTAATCGTTCATAAATGTTGTGTTAGTAGTTAAATATTTCTTCCAGAGTGAGCTCCCTCACCGGTCCTAATTTTTCAAGCGCTTTTTTATCCAGCCCGGAAATTTTTCCTACCACCAGGCACGTGTAATTTTTGTCTTTAATGTGCTTATTAAAAAAGCTATCTAAGTCATCCAGGGTTACTGTTTTCAGATTTTCATATATATCCTTGCGGATATCATACTCCAGGCCGCGTTTCCGTGCCGCCTCATAGCTCCAGAACAAACCGGGGCCTACAATTCTTTCGCTTTCAATAATCTTCATGGCAGCCTCCCGGGAGGCCTCAAACTGTTGGGCTACGCGCGGCATTTCACTCAGCAAATCTTTCATTGCCTCCACAGCCAGTGGCAGCTTGTCAGCCTGGGTTCCCAGATAAGCCACCACATAGTGAGACTCCTCCTTCCATCGCGGAGTGGAAAAGTAGGCGTACGCTGCATAAGCCAATGCTTTCTGTTCGCGTATTTCCTGAAATACAATGGATGACAACCCTCCACCGAAGTATTCATTAAAAAGGGCAGCAAAGGGGGCCAATGTTTTATCGTAAAGCGGTCCTTTGGAAAGCAGCAGCATTTCGGCCTGCACCATATCGTAGTTGGTGCAGAATACTTTATTTTCATTAATCTCCAGTTCCGGAAAATGGGCAGGTGGGGGATACTCTTGGAGAGTTTCAGCAACGGGAAGATTCTTTTTTAGCACAGATTTAATTGCTTCAGGAGTGTTTTTTCCATAATAAAACACACGATGTTTGTAACCGGTCAGGCTATGCAGGATGTTTGTCAGCTCAGCGGGATCCAGGGCTTTTAGTTCTTCTGCAGAAAGAATGTGGGTAAAAGAGGAGCGCGGGCCATACTTGGCATAGCTGACCATTGCCGTATTGAGAATGACCCCTTTGTTGCGCCTGGCATCCTCGCGCTCTTTGAATATACCGTCAACAATGTCTGCCAGTGCCTGCGAATCAGGCTGCACATCCGATAATACATGTGCCAGCAACTGCACACCTTCGGTAAATGATTCGCCCAAACCTTTCAGGGCAACATACACCTGATCCCTGGAGGCATTTACATCCAGGCTCAGGCCTTTTTTAAATAATTCTTTTTTCAGTTCTTCGGCTGTAAAGCGGGAAGTGCCCAGGTAGGGCAGGTATTTTACTGCAATCCCCATTTTTTTATCATTGTCGGTGCCCATGTCAAAGATCAGATACAACTCAAAGAGATCATTGAAATCGTTGTGCACGTAGTAAAAAGGAATATCAGCGGAGAGCGTGCTGGTTTGAATTTCTTTTTGAAAATCAGCAAATACGGGTACCAGGCGTTCGGATTTTAAGGTATCAAAGTGTTGCTTAAAAGCCGACTGGGTGTCACGATTCATTACCACGGGAGTTATCAGCGGTTTTTCCACCTTGTACACCAGCGGGTCTGTGCCGAGACGTTTATAAGACACTACATAGTTGTTGTTAAAATGCTGCCTGGCGAAAGCAACTATTTCTTCCTTTGTGATTTTATCCATTTCAGCCAATTCGTTGACCACGTCTTTCCAGTCTAGCCCGAGTATGAAAGCATCAACAAATTCGTGTGCTCTGCTGCGATTGCTTTCATAGGCGCGCAATTGTTGCAGTTTTCTGTTTTTGATAACGGCATCCAGCAGCCAATCTTCAAAGGCTCCCTGTTTGAGAGAGTCCATTTGCTGCAGCAGGAGGTCTTTAACCTCTTCCAGGGTTTGTCCGGCACGTGGCTCGCCATAGAGCACGAGCATGCCATAATCTGCCATGATATTATCAAATGCACGGGCGGCAAGGGCTTTTTGTTTCTGATTCAGATTCAGGTCTATGAGGCCTGCCTTGCCGTTGTACAGTATTTCTGCAATCAGTTTAATCATAAGTGCCTCACGGGTGGCTGCACCGCCTGATCTGAAGCCCACATATACATGCTCTTTCTGAGGACCGAAGGATTCCTTAATTACCGGCTCAGTCAGGTTAGGCTGAGGTTCAAAAGAAAAAGGCTCTACCGGACGGGGTTCCCAGTCGCCAAAATATTTTTCAATCAAAGCCACTGTTTTGTCCGGATCCAGATCACCGGACATGCAGATGGCCATATTGTTGGGCACATAATATTTTTCAAAGTATTTATGGATATTCACCATGGAAGGGTTTTTCAGATGTTCGCCTTCACCCAGTGTGGTTTGGGTGCCATAAGGATGAGAGGGGAAGAGACCTTTCATGAGGGCATTCCATGATTTGCGACCGTCATTGTCCTGTGCACGGTTAAATTCTTCATATACTGTTTCCAGTTCGGTATGGAATAATCGCAGCACCAGTGTCCTGAATCTGTCCGATTCTACCATGAGCCATTTTTCCAGCTCGTTGGAGGGAATATCGTTGACATATACGGTTTGCTCTACCCATGTATAGGCATTGGTGCCCTTGGCGCCCAGCGAAGAGATCATTTTATCATATTCATTGGGAACCGCATATTTTGAGGCTTCATAAGATAAGCTGTCAATATGCCTGTAGATAGCTTTTTTCGTTGCGGGGTCTTTTGCGGCAAGATGTTGCTCATACAGAGCAGAAATGGAATCCAGCAATACCTTTTCGGCTTCCCAGTTGATAGTACCGAATTTATGGGTGCCTTTAAAAAGCATGTGTTCCAGGTAGTGTGCCAGACCGGTGGTCTCTTGAGGGTCAGACTTGGAACCTGCACGCACGGCAATATATGTTTGTATGCGCGGCTCCCGCGGGTTGACGCTGAGATACACTTTGAGTCCGTTTTTTAATGTGTAGATTCTGGCCTGCAACGGGTCGCCCGCTACTGTTTCATAGTCATACCGCTCTGCTTTTTGTTTGGGTTTACAGGCTAACGCTCCTGCAATAATCAGGATTAATGCTGCCCATAACAGCGCAGTTTTCGTTTTCATGGAGTGGGTTTGGTTTTAAAATAATACATTCCTCCGGGCAAGACTCAGGGCATGCCTGACTGTGTCTTGAAAATACTTCTAATACAGAAAACGGCATCAGGGTTCCAGTTTCAGATCCAGGCTTTTCTGCAAATCCAGCAGGGCAGGATTTGCTTCCGCCATTTCCCGAAACTTCTCCTGGGCCGTAAAGGGCTTGGGAGATATCACCGCCTTATTTTTTACAACTTCTGCTTTCAGGGTAATGCCGGTTATGTTTAACTGTTCTTCCAGAAACTGTACCAGCTTGTGACGCTCATTGTTAAACAATTCCAGTTGCAGTTTGCTGCTTAATTCCAGAGTAATTTCCCTGCCCTTTATGACAGGTTTGATTTGAGACATGAGGCTATAAAGGCTGAGGCGTTTTTCGTTTTGCAGGAGTTGCATGTAGTCATTCCATGCAGCTTCCAGCCGCTGGGGGTCTATGGTTAATTTTTCATTATCGGGCCGTGGCGGAGGCTGTGTAAGTACATCCTGCAGCGGAGACTGCTGTAAGTCAGAGAAGCTGAAACTGCCGGTGAGGCGCCTGGCGCGTTTTGCTTTATAATCTCCCTTGTCAGGCTGCTCGGTGCTCACCGAAGAGGAGACATGTCTGCCGGAAGCCGCAGGTGGGTTCAGAGAGCGTGTTTCCTGTGGGGGTGCCTCTTTTTTTGCTGTTTCCTGCCTGGGAATTTCTTTTTTTAGTGTTTGCGGATGGGTTACTGTTTTGTTGGAAACTACTTTAAAGAAATCTTCAGGAGGTACATTAAGAAGCTCCTTGAGGTTGCAGAGCTTTATCAGCATGATTTCCACATGCAGTCTTTTATTGTTGCTGGCTTTGTATCCGACCTCGCAGAGATTAACCAGATTGAGCGCATTAAGCAAAAACGGGCCGGGGCATTGCGCTGCCTGTTGCAGATATCTATCTTTTAAGGCGGCAGTCGCTTCCAGGAGGGTTAGGGTTTGCGGGTCTTTAGCCACCAGCAGGTTACGGATATGTCCTCCTAGGCCGGAGAGGAAATCAGCGCCATCAAAGCCTTTCTTTAAAATCTCATCATATAACAGAAGTGCGCTGGCTGTGTTGCTCGTAATGACGTGTTCGGTTATTGTGAAATAATAATCATAATCCAGTATGTTCAGATTGTTAATTACAGACTGATAATCCAGGGTGCGGGTCTCATAATTCACCAGCCTGTCCAGCATAGAAAGGGCATCACGCAGAGCGCCATCGGCTTTAAGAGCAATAATGTGCAATGCGTTTTCATCAGCCTGAATGTTTTCACGCCTGCATATTTCGGCAAGATGTCTGGTGATATCTTCAACGGTTATGCGGTTGAAATCAAAGATCTGGCAGCGGGAGAGAATAGTCGGTATGATTTTACTCTTTTCGGTTGTAGCCAGGATGAAAATGGCGTAAGGGGGTGGTTCTTCGAGCGTTTTCAGGAAGGCATTAAATGCCTGTGCAGAAAGCATGTGAACCTCATCAATGATATACACTTTGTATTTGCCATACTGGGGAGGAATGCGCACCTGATCTACAAGGCTGCGGATATCTTCCACGGAGTTGTTGCTGGCGGCATCCAGTTCATAAATATTCAGAGAGGTGGATAAATCGCCTGATGCATCAGGGGTAAAGCCATTTACTTCACGGGCAAGTATGCGGGCACAGGTGGTTTTGCCGACACCACGGGGACCACAAAACAGGTAGGCGTGGGCAAGCTGTCCGGTTTTGATGGCATTTTTCAGCGTGGTAGTTACGCCCTCCTGCCCCACCACGTCTTCAAATCTGACAGGACGGTATTTGCGCGCAGAAACGGTGAATGTGCTGAACACAGCTAAAAAACGAGGTTTAGAGAGGCTTAAAGATAAAATTTTTTCTCCTCCTGCTCTGCGGATAAAAGTTGTCCGTTTTCAGAAATCCAGGCAATAGGCTCAGATATACTCTGTTTTATCCGGCATAAAGTTGTTCTATTTCGGCCTTGTATTTGTTCATTACTACATCCCGCTTCACTTTCATTGTAGGCGTCATTTCTCCGGTTTCTATTGTCCAATCGTTGGGAAGCAGCTTAAACTTTTTTATCTGCTCCACTTTGCCGAATTCGGGATTGAAGCGATCCACTTCACTCTGTATAAGACGGTATATCTTTTCGTTATTGACCAGATCAGCCGTGGAATTGTACGCTATTCCGTTTTGCGCGGCATACTCTTTTAGCTTTTCAAAAGAAGGCACAATGAGTGCGGCTACAAAATGCCGGTTTTCTCCGACTACCATTATCTGCTCAATGTAGGGGCTTTCCTTCATTTTATTTTCAATAACCTGCGGTGCAACATATTTGCCTCCGGAAGTTTTGAAGAGTTCTTTTACGCGTCCGGTTATTTTAAGAAACTGCTTGCCGTTCCAGCTTAAAAGCTCTCCCTGGTCTCCGGTATGGAGCCACCCGTCCTGGTCAATGACCTGGGCCGTAAGGTCAGGACGTTTATAATATCCCATCATGATGTTGGGGCCTTTAGCCAGAATTTCTTTGTTTTTTTCATCAATCTTAAGGGTCACCCCATCAATGGGCGGACCCACAGTACCAAGCCAGTAGCCTCCCTGTTCCACACGGTTGGCGGTGAGTACCGGAGAAGTTTCAGTTTGACCGTAGCCTTCTCTTACGGCAATGCCGGCTGCATTGAAGATGCGGGCAATGTCAATACGAAGTGCGGCTGCTCCGGTGACAATGGCAATGACATTTCCTCCGAGGGCAGCCGTCCACTTGCTGAAAATAAGCTTACGGGCAATGGCCAACCGAACATTATACCATGGGCTGTTCAGGCCGCGGTCATCAAATTGCAAGCCGAGGTTTACAGCCCAGAAGAATAGCTTTCGTTTCAGACCTGTAAGCTCTGCGCCTTTAGCCATAATACGGTCAAAAACCTTTTCCAGCAGCCGTGGCACGGAAGTGAAAAAATGTGGCTTTACTTCCTGCAGGTTAGCCGCGATGGTGTCCAGGCTCTCGGCATAATAGATGGATGCTCCAACGGCCATGTAGGTGTAGCACACCATACGTTCAAAGATGTGGCACAACGGCAGAAAACTCAGCACCCGATGAGAAGCATCCACTACCAGATTGGGTATTGTTGCACTAACATTGCTGGTGATGTTTTTGTGTGACAACATCACCCCCTTGGGGGTTCCCGTAGTTCCGGAAGTATAAATGATAGTCGCCAGATCTGTGTCTTTAATGTTGGCCTTTCTTTTTTCTACTTCCGCCTGATTATCTTCTTTCCCCAGCTCCATAAACTCACTCCAGTGACGCGCTCCCTCCACCCGGTCAAAAGTGAAAATATCCTGAAGAGTGGGTACATCCTTCCTGATGTTCTGCAGTTTCTCATGCAACCCTTTATCCGATACAAAAGCCAGCTTAATGCCCGCATCATTAAAGATAAATTTGTATTCCCCCTCACTGATGGTAGGGTAGATGGGCACATTAATGGCTCCTGCCTGCATCATACCTAAATCAACGAAGTTCCATTCGGGGCGGTTGTTGGAGATGATGGCAATTTTATCGCCAGGCTGGATACCATATTTTATCATCGCCCGGCTTACCTGATTGATGATATCTATGCATTGCTGCGTGCTGTATTTTTTCCATTGCCCGTTTTCCTTGCATGCGAGGCAATCTTCCTGAGGAAAATTTTTTAACTGGTGAGGCAGTATGTCAAACAGTCGCGTATAGCTCATATGCTAAAAAGTTTGGGTAAAGAAATTTTAGGGGGAGTAAAAGTAAAAAATAGAAGGCGCTTTTCAAGCATCCCTGTAAGGAATTTCATTTTCGGATGCGTTGCTTCCTGTATTTCGGCTCACCAGGCCTGCGCCCAGATATTTCCGGGTTTCTTCCGCCTCACACTCCCATTTTATGTAATGCGCTTATCAAGTTCTTTTTCAGCCTAACCGAAACATTTACCGATGATCCGTCAATCAAGGCTAACTGCCCTCCCTTGCCTTTGATATATTTCAATACGTAATGCAGGTTTACCAAATGATGCTGATGCACCCTGACGAAATGGAAAGGCCGGAGCCGGGCCTCCAATAGCTTCAGTGGTTTGGCAACCATTAATCTCTTGTCTTTGAGAAACACATGAGAATATCCGCCATCTGCCTCGCAACGGATGATGTCTTTAATTCTTATAAGCTGGTATCCATCTGCAACAGGAAGAGACAGCTTGTTTAACGAACTGTCCTTATTTCGCGAATGGCCGGTTTTTTTCATGGCTGATCTTTTTCAGGGCCCCGCTACCTTCAATCTTACTGCTTGCTGCCGGTAATTCCATGGACAAAAAAATGCGGTTTTTCAAGCAGGGTTCAACTTGTAACCTGTAAACACTGCAACATTCCAGATGAGAGCGTTACGAATACTTGATGTTTCCCTACGGATAATAACTCAATCTATACGGATAGTAAATATGACTTTGATTGTCCGGAGGGCGTGGATACTTTCACCAAACCCGGCTGGGTAAAAAAGGCGTTTGCCGAAAAGCCTGAACAGAGTAGGCATTTTATCAAAATTCTAAGTCATGAAAGCAGTTAAATTAAAACTGATCGCCATTACATTGGTATTTATGGCAACAAACGCATTAGCGCAGAATTATTTTTCAGAAACCGGCACAAGTTCGAGCAATACCGATCTTGTTTATACCGGCACCGCGCAGGTTGGCATTGGCACTTCGCTGTATTCCAATCCGCCTACGGTGAAACTACAAGTGCAGAACGGCACCTATTTTAATCCTTTTGCAACGGGAACACCTATTCAGCAACATGGCGTTGCGGCTGCGGAAATCGGAATCATCAGCACGGCAAAGGGTGGAACGAACAATAATGCAGGCATAATCGGATTCTCCGATGATGATAATTTCAACAATATGGGGGTTATAGGGCTTTCCACCGGCAATGCCTCCTCCGATGCTGCGGAAAACCGGGGAGTACTGGGCGCTGCCGTGGGCAGGGCGAGCGGCACGAATGAATGCCTTAACATCGGAGTTGTTGGTGAAGCCATGGGCGTGGGAGCAATTAACTTTGGATTGCAGGGTGAAGCAAGCGGTGATTCCAGCGCTTTCAATCTTGGGGTGAATGGCTACGCAGGCGGCACGAATTGTGATTTGAATATCGGGGTTGGAGGAATCGCAGAATTCGGAACATCAAATGTTGGGGTTCAGGGGGAAGCTAACGGAGATTCTTGTGAAACGAATACTGGAGTAGTGGGAACTGCCAGTGGCTCGGTTAGTGATTTAAATATTGGAGTAAAGGGGGGAGCATCGAACGGGGATAATAATATTGGAGTTTTTGGATCAGTTGATGGTGAAGGTGGTGGAGTTACTGGGAGCGCGATGATTTCATCAGGAACGGTAAGCATTGCCAGCGGAGTGGATGCAGTAGTTCAAGTTGTAAGTGGAGCGACTATAACAAACGCATATGCCATGAAATCATCGTGGGATAACCAAGGAACAATTACGAATGGTACCGGATTATTAATTGGTGATGTTAATGCAACAAACCAAGTAGCTATCCATCAAGACGGGGCTGATGATGTAAACATATTTGATGGAAGATTTCAATGCGACATTCTTCCTTCAGTTGATAACACTTACACGCTCGGTAATTCCACTTATGGATGGAAAGAGGTATGGGCAGATAATGGCACCATTCAAACGTCCGACATCAGGATGAAGAAAGACATTCAGGATCTTAACTACGGCCTGAATGAAATTCTGGAGCTGAAGCCAATCTCATATACATGGAAAAGTGATCCTGAGTATGGCACTAAGATCGGTTTCAGCGCTCAGCAAGTTCAGAAAGTGATCAAGGAGGCTGTAGTGGAAGGTAATACCGGTGAAAAATTACTGGGTATTAACTACGGTGAATTGGTTCCAGTCTTGGTAAAGGCAATTCAGGATCAGCAAGCTATCATAAATGAGCAGGCAGTGAAAACCGAAAGGCTCGAAAAAATGATCACGATGTGTTGTGAAAGCAGAACTTCAGGCGGCAGCCAAACTGACTTTGATAATTCATCAATCTCAGCAGGCAACGCCTGGCTGGAGCAGAACATTCCAAACCCATTTTCAAAAGAAACGGAAATTAGGTTCTATCTGCCGGATGATGTGAGCAACGCAGCGATGCTTATTTATGACCTGCAAGGAACTATGATCAAGAACGTAAAGATCACCGACAGGAATTATGGGAAAGTAACAATAGGCGCCCGTGAACTTGTTCCGGGAGTTTATTTCTACAGTCTTATCATCGGCTCAACCACTGTTGATACTAAAACGATGATCGTAACACATTAACTGTTAAAGTTTTTGATAAAAAATTCAAAAAAGCGTTCCTTTGGGAACGCTTTTTTGCTTAAAAATTCTCATTACTCTTGAGAAAGTATTTGCATTCCTTCTTATTCCGATTTCAATCTGCTGCAGTTGGAAAATCAGTAGTGAAATGGCTTTGCGTCATTTTTTCCCTTTATGTCATTTTCCTGGTATGGCTTTTCCGGCATTCGCGTTTTGTAGCTGAACCCAGCTCTGAATTATTTAAACTCTATGATCATCAGGATTTTGCCATTCCGGTGTTGCGATTTAGCCATCAAATTCCTCAGCTTGTCCCGGTGCTTTTATCCAAATTGGGTTTTAGTCTTCCTGTAATAGCCAATGCCTATAATTTTTCAGAAGCCGTCATCTGGATTGTTCCCATTGCGCTTGGGCTTGTCAGCCGGAAACTGCACTATTGCTTTATAGCCATCTTCAGCATCTTCATCATGTTCCAGGTGAATTTCAATACGCTTGGCATGGAAATAACATACACCGCTTTTTTTGTACTTACGTGGATATGGTGCTTAGAGCATATCAAGAACAAAGCTTTATGGCTGCTCGTGCACATCGGTTTATCTTTCTATATCATCTACAGCCATCCGCTGACGATGCTTGCCTGGTTTATGGCTGGCGGGGTTTACTTTTTATTTTATTGCCAGCCCGCATTCAAACATTCCTTGCTTTTCATTGCCGTTGAGATATTGCCTGCAGTATGGTTGCTGTTTCAACGGGCAACTTCATTATCCGACTATGATGTGGGAAAGTTAGAGAAGATTTGGAGCACAGGCGATACCGCCTCAGACGACACGCATTTCCGCCTGCACTTTCTGCTGCTGCTGGTTGCCGTCTGGCTGATCATTCATTGGTACCGAAAATCGCATTACAAAAAAATAATTGCTTTCTATTTTGTTCTCATCTTGTATTACATCGGAATACAGGCGCTGAACTATGAATTATTCTGGGACAGCTATAAGCTCATGTTTCCTTTGAATTTATTCATTGTTGCTGCTGCAGGTTTCGAGATATACCATTCATTTGGCAACAATTTTTTCAATAAATCGTTTTTTTTGACATTCCTTGTAATAGCATTATTGCATGGTTCACTGAAATTCTATAGTAACAGTCGTCAACGAACGGGGCAACGGGAATTCATTCTCAATCAAATTCGCAGGCTGCAAACCGTAGATGGCCAGAAATTTTACATGCACCGATTATGTGGAGCAGTTCATCCTTTGTGGTGTCCAACCGGATGCGCCAGCGAGTCATTGTTCCTCTCTTTATATTATGATTTCCCCAAGCCGGTTTCGCTGGTGGTTGCCGATGAAGAGGCAATTGTCCGTCTTAAAGCATTGCCTGAAAATAAAATCTATTTCAACAGCGGCTGGACAGATGAAATAACCGGCCTTAATAAAGGCATCATCAAAGATCAGCCCTATCGCCTTCTCAGCTGCGACTATGAGTTTCGCTAAGATTGCGAAAAAGAGCACTCTCCATCACCTCCCGCAAGATTGCATCTTGTGGGTTGAATTGTGATAAGATTGTATCTTAACACAGCAATCGCTCAGAGACCTTAGCTATAAAAATTCTTTATGAGCATAGGTAAACCTCCTTACCTTACCTTACCTTACCTTACCTTACCTTACTATACATTATTATTCACCATGGCGTTTATGGTGAAGCCGTGGGTAACATGGCTAACGGGAACACTGGGATCGAAGGTCTTGCAAGAGGAAGTGCAACAAACAACATTGGAGTTCGCGGTGAAGCACAGGGAAGCGGTTCAGATAATACGGGAATTTTTGGGTCGGCCAGTGGTGATTCAAGTAATCTTAATACAGGCGTTTTCGGAATTGCTGATGGCGAAGAATGTGTATTGAATATTGGCTTGAATGGCTTGGCGTTAAACGGTGATGTAAACTTTGGGGTTTTCGGAGCAATAGGTGGAGAAGGTGCTGGGGTTCGAGGTTCCGCAAGCATAGCAAACGGGATTACGGTTAATTATGCAAGTGGTGTTGACGCCTTTATTTATACTGATATTGGAGCCACTATAAATAATGCAACAGCACTATCTTCAACATGGGAAACAAATGGAACAGTTACTTATGGCCGAGGACTTTTTGTAGGCGATGTTGATGCTGTCCACCAAACGGGCATATACCAGGAAGGCACCGATGATACCAATTATTTCTATGGGTTAACCCAGACCGCTCATGTAATCCCAATAACTGACAACACCTACGATCTTGGAAGCTCATCAAACCGGTGGGATGATGTATGGGCAACAAATGGTACAATTCAAACCTCTGACATGCGAATGAAGGCAAACATTGAAGAACTGCCTTATGGTCTGGAGCAAGTATTGGCCCTTAAGCCCATTAGCTTTACGTGGAAGGATAATCCTGAGCGTGGCAGAAAAGTTGGACTTGGCGCGCAGCAAGTGAAGGAAGTTATCAAAGAAGTAGTAGTTGAAGGTAGTGATAAAGATCATCGTCTTGGCATTAACTACGGAGAGTTAGTGCCGGTTTTGGTAAAAGCAATACAGGAACAACAAGCCATCATCAACGAACAGAAGCTAAAAACCGAACAGCTTGAGCGCCTCATCACCGGTTGCTGTGCGCTTAAATCCGAAGGAGCTACCGGCAGCCTTCCGTCCAATATGAATAATTCAACTATATCAGTTGAGCAGGCCCGCCTTGAGCAAAATATCCCCAACCCGTTTTCACAAAAAACCGATATAAGGTTTTACTTACCGGAAACGATTGAAAGCGCCACCCTGTTGATCTATGATTTAAAAGGCTCTGTCATCAGGAATATTCGAATCCATGAAAGAAACTACGGCAAGGTAGAAATTAAAGCAGGTGAGCTGATGCCCGGGGTTTACTTCTATAGTTTGATTACGGATACCTCGATGGTGGATACAAAGACGATGATAGTAACGAACTGATGATGCATCCTGTCTGAGCATTATTTTATTTAGCAAGGGCCGTACAGGAAGTACAAATAACCTGTGCGGCTCATTATTTTGTGTAGTTAAAGCAACCTGGTTTATATGCGCCATCCGGATTATAAACCATTACTTTATCTTGGGTACTTTCTTTTTGGTATTCTTGGAATGCTCAGCATTTACTATTTCAAGGAGCGTACCTGCTATGATGGAGCAAACTATTTGTTTTGTGCCATAAACAACAAGTGGTTTTGTCTCTTTCAGGACAGATGGATACTTGTTTTTTCTCAGATTCTGCCACTTATCGGAGTTTATCTTAACCTGAGTCTGAAGGCTATAATGATTCTTCACTCGCTTGGTAATATACTTTTCTTTTTTGCTTTGTTTTTGATGGTTATCTGCTGGAATCAGGACGTTGTATCCGGTCTGGCATTGGCGCTGCTTCAAATATTAGCAGTGAGTTTTAGCTTCTTTATATGGCCCATGGCAGAAGTACATTACAGTATAGGATTCATTTTCCTGCTTCACTCAATTATTCTTTATCAGGACCTGAGCCGGGGGTACGTTGGTCTTGTAATTTTTGTGATTATCCTGCTGCTTACTACCAGCCACGGAATAGGATGGCTTCTGTTTTTTTATTACCGTTGTTTACAATTACCGAAAATTAATTCATCCTCAGGGAAAATGGCTTAGAGTAGCTGCCCTCTCATTTCTACCCCTGCTGACAGGTCGCTATATCTTTTTTAAAGGAGGTTTACACGATATAACCAGGAGCAAAGAAATCATTACTTCAACAGCGGCAGCCGACTTCCCTGCTTATGTTCACAAAGCTAATCTTGCCTGGGAAGCTAATCCTTTACTGTATCTGCTGGCGCTAGCCGCTCTAATCATGCTTTTTATGCAAAGAAAATGGTTGCGCTTTAGTTTAAGTCTGCTTTGCTTACTGTCCTTTATAATAGCAAAGCTAACTTTGCCCTTTCTGGCAGAAGTGTATGACAGCGCAATTGTTCCTTTAATTCTCTTTCCGGTTATTGACCTGTTTTCAGAAAAGAAAGCCAATAAAACCACAATTGCGGTTGTAATGGTCATTTTTATATCCGTTTTCTTTTACAGGCTATGTTCGATCAGCGATGCTGCCAGGGAAGTACGAATAAAAATTAACCTGATTGAAAGACTTATCGGTAATTTCAGAGATACCTACGGTGATAAATTTCTGCTGCGCGATGAAAACAGTTTTCAATTGATTCTGCCCACACTGAGATATACCGAAGTGTCGATAGAAGGACTTTTTTATTCATCTATGGCATCTCCGGATAGCGCTGTATTGCTGATTACCAGAGAAGACTTTGAAGGGTACCTATCGCTTCCAAAAATTCCCCTGGATTCCGTAGGGGATGTCATGAATCTGTCAACAGTGGCCTATCTTCTCTTTGAAAGGGAATATCCAAAGAAATATTATAAGTACTTTACAGGTTATCGTAATCTCAATCCGCAATACTTCAGTTTGGACACCTCGGCTATCCGCTGGGGAAACACCGATAAGCGAAACGATCTTGCCTATCTGGAACAAAATATTCGCATCGGCATTGCAGAGGAAGATACGCTGAAAACAATGCCCTGCCGCAAAAAGATGATATCGCTGCTGATAGAGAACAGAGGCGCTGTGGCGCTCTACTCCGGCAGGGAAAACGCACATATCCGCTTCCGGATTCTTGACCGTACCGACAGCCTCAGATGGGATGCGGGCGTCATGCTCCTGGAAGCGGATGTGTATAAGCAATACAAACAGGTGTTTTTTGCAGGCATCCCCTGTGAAACGGACACTTTCCGGCTTGAAGTGGATTTGGTGCAGGATGGTTGCCCTCTGGGCATAGGAGATTCGGCTCTATTGATTTCCTCGTGGCAAATAAGCCGTTAAGATGAAAAATATTCTTCTCGCCATTCTTTCTGTGACACTGACGCTGCTTGCCTGTGAAATGGCGCTGTCATACTTTTCAGAATTCAGACATGATGATGAAAAGCTTTGGGTGCGCAAAGGCGACCGGTGGGGCAACTGCTACCCATCTAATCCTGGTAATTATTTTGATGTGATCGAAAAAAGTCGTACGGGGAGAACGGTATATTGCGTGTACTACGATGAGCAAAGACGCAGGGAGGGTTATTTCCCAAATAGAGAAAAGGAACTTGCAATTATCGGTGACTCATTTGTTTTCGGAGAGGGGGTGAAGGAAGAAGGCACACTGGGCTATCTGCTGGCAACGCGCTGGAAGGAATACAATGTAATCAACCGGGGAAAACCCGGGGCGGATGTCACCTATGCACGGGCAGCTGTGAAGGCTATACTGGAGCAAAGGCCCTGTATCCGGGATGTCATATATTTTTTTAACCTTAATGACGCCATCCTGTCCAGGGAAGTCAGCACGGAGCAGGAACGAATTATTGACCTGCAGAATGTCAGATGGAAACGGGATTCATTTTTTCGGAAAATATTAGCTAAGAGCAGGATTTACAGGATGTGGGAAAGATATGTGGTGTTGCAGCGTGAAACCCGGCTCACCATTGAAAATTATAAAGATGTCTACTCGGCCGAAAAGAATCAGTTTGGTTTGGATGAGACCTTCAGGATATTGGAAGAAATGAACCGCCTCTGCAGAAAAAATAATGTCACGCTGCATATCGTGATATATCCTCTGCTGTACAAAGACCTGAAAGGGCAGTATCCTTTTGCTGCCGCTCACAAGACCATCCTGTCAACCTGCAGGCAGAGGGGAATAGGCTGCCTGGATGCCTATGAGGCTTTTAAGAATGACTATTCGATGAAACCTTATATTGTACATGAACTGGACTATCATCCGAATGCGCGGGCAAATGAAAAAGTGGCCAGCTTTGTTGTTGCCAATATAAAGCCGTCATTTTAACCTATCTCAGTGAGGGCAACAAAAGGATTCCACACCCTCCCTCGCTTCCCACCGAGCGTGAGTTATCAGAGAGCCTCAGGTTGCATTTTGGAGTATGATTTTCACAAAGGCAAAACCTTCATCCGGCATCCAGGGCAACGCAGGAATTAACGGCAGGATGACCATGGAGAGCTGCACGCGCGGGGATTCGGGTGCAAGCGAGTGACATCGCTTCGTAAGCATTTGTCCGATTTCAAATACCCATTTTGTACAACATCTTGATCAAATTCTTTTTCAGCCTGAGGGAAACCTCCACTACTGACCCGTCTGTCATAACCAGGTAACCTCCTTTTCACTTCGTATATTTTACAACATGGTTTAGGTTTACCAGGTGATGCTGATGTACTCTGAGAAAGTTGAAGCCCTTCATTCGCCTCTCTATCAGCTTCAGTGTTTTGCTAATCATCAGCTTTCGTTTCTGGACGAACAGGTGCGTGTAACTGCCATCGGCCTCACACCGGATAATGTCCTGGATGTTGATGATCTCGATATCACCGGCAACAGGAACCGCTAATTTATTCAGCGGGAGACGCCTGATTTTTTTATCCTCAAAACCCGTTTTTTCCATGGCTGATCTTGTTCAGCGCTCAATCCTTCAATCTTACTGCTTGTTGCCGGAAATATCATGGACAAAAAAATGCACTTTTTTCTGCCATTCTTCTTTTTTTAACCTGATACTACCTTGCATTTTCAATGAGAACGGTACGAATAATTGCATTTTGTTAACGAATACCAACTCAACTGCAGCGAATACCAAATACCGCTTTGACCATAGCCCACCGGCAGTTAGCTTCGTCACAGCATACGGTACCGTTAAAAGGCGTTTGCCGAAAAGCCTGAACAGAGTAGGCATTCACCCTTTAATTGGTTCGTCATGAAACCTTTAAAATTTCAATTAGTTTCTTACATTTTAGTTATGTTTTTAACGGGCATTGGCTATTGCTACTCGGCCGCGGTGGTGTGTTATGCACCGGGTAGCTGTTTCTATACTAACGGAAACTGTGAAGATTTCCAATGCTATAACGACCAACCACCTACCTGTACGTGTAATCCATTGAGTTCGCCAGTGCAAATTGAAGATGAATACTCAAATTCATATCAATGGCAGATAATTGAAGATCAAATATTTCAGGTCAGGCCAGAGGGCGGAGATTGGGTAACAGTCACAGAACTTTGTAGTTTTATGAATTGCGGGAGTGAGTACTTCAAAGTACATGTCATTTGCGAGTTTTCAAGGATTGTTTTTAAACGTTACAACATAGCATGTATTGATGAATACCCTCCGGCCTGGCAGGGATGCCTGGTGGGCACTGAGAATATACATTATGAGTTTTGCCAGTAGATTCGGTTGGCTGCTCATATGGGTATCCAGGCGTGCAGCGTTGGCCGCCTGGGTATTTCTTTTTCAAATCAGCTCTGCGCAGCCCGAAAATCTTGTAATGAACGGTGGTTTCGAGGAACTGCTCAGGTTTAAGAGTTGGAATATTGTTTCTCAAAATGGACCGTCTCAAATCATTTTTCACGATGATACCTTCAAATTTTCCGGTATCAGTGACAAAGGTTTTACAGAAGTAATAGCCAATCATTGGAATTACTATAGCGATACCGCTCAATACGCATACGGCAATGCCAGTTATTCGAATAACGGCAAGGCTTATATGGGCAATGTATTTAAATTAATCCATGTGCTCGATTGGGAATACTCGGATGATGAAGCGTCAGTATCCAATGCCGTTGGGAAATTATGCAGGCCCTTATTGAAAGACCATCTCTATGAAATTACGCTGCACCTGAAGCCATTCAGCGGGAACCATTTTACCAGCAGCATTTGTGTCGCGCTCACGGATCAGCCACTGCCACATATTGTAGGAATTGCAAAAAAAGAATGGAAGCCTGTTTTTGAACTGAATTTGCAGCCCGCATGGTGTCTTCCTGATATTTTGGAGGATACCATGCATTACACCACTTTCCGGTTTGAATACAAAGCGTATGGCGGAGAACAATTTATTTACATCGGGAATCTGCTCTACGAAAGGCCGGAGTATCTCCAAAAACAAACCTGGAAAAAGTATTTCAGAAGTACAAAACAGTATGGCTACTGGAAAAACAGAGAAAACAGATTTATGTGTATTTATGCTCTGGATGAGGTGAGTGTAATACCTGTTGATAGCAAGGAAAACGGCTGTGCTGTTACAAGCAGGGAGGAGAGCGACACTATCCTGGCCGCTCAGGTTTTCTTTAATTATGATGAAAGTATTGCTGATGGTGTGGATTCCGTAATTGACAGACTTGCTCAATTCAAAGATTTAAAAGCTGTTATTATCATTGGGCATTCTTCCAGGGAGGGAAGCGAAACATATAACCTATGGCTTTCCTTAAACCGTGCAAAATTTATCGGATCGAAATTGTCGGCATTTATAAAAACTCCTATTGAAATTATGGGACGAGGCTACTCAGACCCTATATCACTAACCCATGATGCATTAAATCGGAGGGCAGATATTTACGTAGTTACCTATCGCAATAATTAAATAAGAGGTAACAGGAGCCGGATTCCTGAGTGTGGCACCAAGATCGGTTTCAGCGCTCAGCAGGTTCAGAAAGTGATCAAGAAAGCTGTAGTGGAAGGTAATACGGAAGAAAAGTTAACTGGCATCAACTACGGTGAATTGGTTCCGGTTTTGGTAAAAGCAATTCAGGATCAACAAGCCATCATCAACCAACAGAAGCTGAAAACCGAACAGCTTGAGCGCCTTATCCCCAACCTGGCGCAAGCGTCCGCTTGTGCCAATCATCCTTGAGCGTCAGCTCGCTTGTCCCAAAGCATATCATTTTTACCTTTACTTAAAATTACCAATATGAGCCGTAAATACAAATTCAGGGATAACAGCCAACTCTATTTTGTAAGCTTTGCTACGGTTAATTGGATTGATGTATTCATTCGCAACGAATATAAAGAAGTACTGCTCGATAGTTTAAGATTCTGCCAAATCAAGAAAGACCTTGAATTATATGCATGGTGCATCATGACCAGCCATGTACATCTGATAATCGGTAGTTGTGGAATCCCAATGGAATATATTATGAGAGATTTCAAAAGTTTCACGTCAACAACATTAAGAAAAGCAATCTCTGAGAATCCTGTTGAGAGCAGAAGGGAATGGATGATATGGATGTTTGAGAGAGCCGGCAGATACAACTCCAACAATAAAGACTGGCAATTCTGGCAGCAGCATAATAACCCGATAGAATTGTATGACCGAAAAATAATGGAGCAAAAAATCAGATTACCTTCATAACAATCCCGTAGAGGCTGGTTTTGTCAGTAGCCCTACTGACTGGACGTACAGCAGCGCGAGAGATTATGCGGGCGAAAAAGGATTGATTGATATTATTTTGCTGAAATGAGTTGGCGTTGTAAAATAGCGTACGCTTGCACCAGACCAGGGGGGCAGGCAATCTTGTTGAGTAAATTTTTTCCCCGCTGACAGGTTTACTAAAAACAAAATCCCTTTCATCTTTCCCACATAGTCAGTGCCCATAGCGAAGCACAATGATTTGTGTTCTAACTTCGCTCCATGAAAATTTTGTTTGTTTGTCTGGGTAACATCTGCCGCTCTCCACTGGCAGAGGGCATCATGCGCAACAAAATACAACAATACAACCTGAACTGGGAAGTTGACAGCGCAGGCACCAGTGCATGGCATGCCGGAGAACCGCCCGACCCGCGAGCCATTGCCATTGCTGCCCGATACGGCATAGATATCAGCCGGCTGAGGGCACGGCAATTTTCTCCGTATGACTTTGAGAGATTTGACCGCATCTACGTGATGGATTCAGATAACCTTCAAAACGTCTTGCGGATGGCTCTCAGTGAGAAGGAAAAACAAAAAGTAAGTCTCGTTCTGCACACCACGCATCCGGCATCAGGGCAGGAAGTGCCCGACCCCTATTACGATGATGACGGCTTTGAATCCGTTTTCAGGCTGCTGGATGCTGCCTGTGAAGCCATTATTAAGCAATACGCAGATGCAAAAATCGGTTTATGAGCGGCATAGCTGTGTCCCGAAGAGGAAAGAAGGCTAATCAGGAGATCGCATCAGGCTATAGGCCAATTTTTAAGGCTTCGGGTGTTTCATCACGGATTTGCGGCAAAACACTCCGGGAAATCATAAATCGCATAACTTCCGTTTCTAAAAAAGATATCCGATTAGACATTATTCTGCTCATCGCGCTATGAAAATCAAACCTGCACTTCCAAAAGGTACCCGCGACTTTGGACCCGAAGAGCTGCGAAAACGCAATTATATCTTTGGGATTATCCGTAATGTTTTTGAAAAATATGGATTTCAGCCCATTGAAACTCCTGCCATGGAAAATCTTTCCACGCTGGAGGGTAAATATGGCGAGGAGGGCGACAAACTGTTATTTCGGATCCTGAACAACGGTGATTTTTTGAAAGAGGTTAGGGAGCAGAAGATAGAGCTACGTGAAGAAAATCTCAAACAAGTCACTTCTCTGATTGCTGAAAAAGGATTGCGCTACGATCTTACCATACCTTTTGCCAGATACGTAGTGCAGCACCAACATGCAATTACCTTCCCCTTTAAGCGATATCAGATTCAGCCCGTATGGAGGGCTGACCGTCCGCAGAAAGGACGCTATCGCGAATTCTATCAATGTGATGCCGATGTTATCGGAAGCACCTCCTTACTAAATGAAGCCGAGCTGATTTTCCTTTATGAGGAGGTGTTCACGAAGCTTGGGCTGGATGTAAAAATTCAATTTAACAACAGAAAACTCTTAGTAGCTCTGGCAGAGAAAAATGGTATTTGCGATAAGCTAATGGCCTTTACTACCGCTCTTGACAAGCTGGATAAAGTAGGCGAGGAAAAGGTTAAAGAAGAATTAACCAGTGCGGGCATAAATACAAAAGCACTGGAAGTCATTCTTGCAATGAAAAGCCTGAGCTCAGATGAAAAAATTGCTTATCTGGAAAAGTATTTCCCTAAGGAGGAGTACAGCCGCTCCGGCATGAACGAGATTCAATATATCCTGAAGCAAGCTTCCGCGTGTAAAAAACTGGAATTTGCCCCCGCCCTTGCCCGAGGTCTGGATTACTACACGGGAACTATTTTTGAGGTAAAGCCCACCCAGGTACAGATGGGCAGTCTGGGGGGAGGCGGTCGTTATGATAATCTTACCGGAGTGTTTGGCTTACCCGGGGTTTCTGGCGTAGGTATTTCATTCGGTGTAGAACGTATTTATGATGTGATGCAGGAGCTGCAACTGTTTGAACGGATTAACCTACCGGCCGGCTCTGTAAGAGCAATGTTTATCAACTTCGGAGGCGAAGCAGAAAAACAGGCATTTCAGTACCTGCAACAGCTTCGTGCCCGGGATATAGCCTCAGAAATATATCCTTCTGCAGAAAAAATAAAAAAGCAGATTGCTTATGCAGATAAAAAGGGTATTGCCTATGTAATTTTTGCCGGAGAAGAGGAACTCAAAAGCGGACAACTACAGGTCAAAGAACTGAAAAGCGGCACCCAACACTCCTGTACTCCCGAAGAACTAATCACTCTGCTTACGGCAGATAGCCAATAATCTATGGCTTCGCAAACTATCCCATTTGTGAAAATACCTGATTCCCTCATGCTGCAAGGCAGGTGTCTCCGCTTGCAAAGTGGTGATTATTTTTAAGCACGATGAAAAAAGTAAGGGTAAAAGCCCGAGCCAGCGTGCGAAAAAACAGCATCCGCAAACTGGACGAAAATTATTACCTGGTTTGCGTTACTGAAGCACCGGAGAAAGGAAAAGCTAATGAGGCCATTCAGAAAATGCTGGCCCGCGAGCTCAATATAGCATATACTAAAATCACCCTACTGAAAGGACATAAATCACGCGACAAGCTCTTTGTTATAAATGCATAAAGAAACTATTAAAAGCCTCATGCCGGTGAGGAGGCCGCTCGTCCCGTATTTCAAAAAGTATGAATGATTTTAATTTGATGATCGCGCAGGTATTCGCGGGCTACATCAATATTCTGGGTAAACCCGAGAAGAAAACCTCCCCCGCCCGATCCACACAGCTTGAGATAGTAAGCACCGGTTTCCAGTCCCTTCTGCCATGACTTTCTGAACAGTTTGGGGATCATGGGCTCCAGGTTTTCAAAAAGAAATTTGGAAACATGATAGAGGTTTACAAAAAGATTCTTGGTTTCTCCTTTGAGGAAATCACGGATACACTGGTCATTAAAAGGGATATAATGCTCATGAAACAGGGTGAGAAAATCTTGTTGCTTACATTTTTCCAAAAACCACTGCACCAGCGGCTGCGTGCGGCCCGGCCTGCCGGTGTCAATCAGAAAAATAGCGCCTTTGCCCTCTTTAGTAGCCGGAAGGGTTACGGTGCCGATATTGTCTTTTGACTGAATCAGTAAGGGCAGGTCAAGATAACAGATCAGGGGGTCTATACCTGAGCTTTTGCCATGAAAAAAGGACTCCATCTGTGCCAGAGCTTCCTTGAGTTTTAAAATATCGGCACTGGTTATCTTCTCCCGTTCATATTTATTCCGGGCATAACGGCTGTAAATGGCTGCTACCAGAGCACCTGAGCTGCCCACCCCAAAGCCCTGAGGAATGTCAGAATCAAAATAGAGGCCTTCCTTCAGGTCTTTTTCCATCTGGCGGGTATCTATATCCGCCTGAAGAGCGTCTTCTTTCTGCAGTTGTTTGAGGTATTTCAGAAAAGCCCGTAACTGCGCGCGGGAGTGCCGCACCTTTAGGCTGTTATCGCCTGTTGGTGCAAAAGCGAGCTTGCCCTTATAGGAGTGATAAGGGATGGATAAACCCATGGAATTCTGTATAATACTATACTCTCCAAACAGTAGAATCTTGGAATGATAGGTCTGCTCGTCCTGATGGTGTTTCATATTACTTCAGCTTTACCGGGCCTGTTCCCGTATGATCATAGATAACGGTTTCAAGGGTGCAATTTACCATGAGTTGTTGCTCAATGTATTGACGGATGTCAACTGAAGCACTTTCCGGATACAGCAGATGCACATTGGGTCCGGCATCAATGGTAAAGCATGCCGGGATGCCGGTTTGCTGACGGAAAGCCTGTATGCTGCGAATGATATCTACCGTAGCGGGCTCCCATAGCAGCACGGGGGGGCGGGAGGCGAGCATCAGCGCATGCAGGGTAAGGGCTTCGTTTTCCACGATATCACAGAAGGCCTGTAGATTCCCGTTGCGCAGCACTTTTATCAGGTCTTGAAGATTATCTGCCGCCTGCCTGATGCGGGCAGTCGCAAAGGGATGCCCCTGCATGAGGGCATGGCCAGCCCTACTGGAAACGGCTTTGCTCTTTCTGCTGACTACAAGGATGGTGTCCTGAAAATGCAGGAAATTATGGTGAATCCTGCCGCTGAGGGGCGTGGCATACTGGTTACTGGCAGCCGGGATGCCTTTAATTTTTCCCCAGGTAACAATGCCTCCGTACACTGAGCGGGCAGCGCTGCCCGACCCGAGGCGGGCAATATGAGAAGCCCTCCTGAAAAACTTATCGGGTGAGGCGGGCTTCCCCTTTATCTGCTCTTCTATGCTGCACAGACATAGAGCCAATGCTGCCATGGAGGATGCCGAAGAAGCTATACCCGCGGAATGAGGAAAACTGTTACCAGAATATATCTCAAAGGAAAATTTGCTCAAAAAGGGCAATTCCTTTTTAACAAGAGTTTTAAAGTAGTCTTTAATTTTTTCGGCAAATTCAGGCTTGTCTTTTCCTTCAAAGAAAAACTTCAGGTCAATAGCTTTGGTATTATTTTTTTTGGGAGCATATCGTATCTCGGTCTGGGTATATGCATTCTGCAACGTAAAACTCAGCGAGGGATTAGCCGGAATCTGTTTCCCTCTTTTCCCCCAATATTTGATGAGGGCGATGTTTGAAGGAGCCCGCCAGGCCACTGCGTTATTCATGTTGAAGCCTTATTTATCGTCTTAGTCTACTGGCAAAGTAATACAATTAATATTGCCTGTCCAGCACATACCAGCTGAAAGCGCGCAACATCAGTTTGGAGAAAGAATCACGCAGCAGGGGGTCTACTTTAGCCCACTCCCGGTTTATCATATCACGGGCCTGGTCCATGCATAGCTGTATTGCACCGCAATCTTCTACTAGCTGCACGGCCCGGCTCAGGGCTTTTTTGTTTCTAGGTTTTGAGCGAATGATGTCCCATAATTCTTTCCTTTCCTTATAGGAGAGCTTCCCCATAGCCTTCACCACCGGAAAAGTAATTTTTCCTTCGGAGAGGTCTTCGGCTTTAGACTTCAGATCGTCTTTAAAGCCTCTGAGGTTCAGCGCATCATCCACTATCTGAAAAGCAACTCCAAGCACTTCATAAAAGCGGCCAATGGCATGGATTTGCTTTTTTGTTCCCCCACCCATGAGCGCTCCGGTCATTGCCAGAGTACTTGCCGGCACTGCAGACTTCAGACGGTGAATAGCGGTTATTCTTTTTTCCAGCAACCGAATATCTCCGGTTTTCACTACCTGAGGCATCATGTAATCCAGTCCGGCAAGATCAAGGGCCTGTCCGGAATGGGCAGCCCTGAGGGATTCAAAGTAGAGATTATATATCTGTACTTTCCGGGCCGGCTTAATGAAATCGGCATGATAAACAATAATCTGCCCGATAAAGTAGGCGGCCGTTCCGGCATTGATTGCGATGGGCTCACCGAATAAGACATGGGCCGAAGGACCTCCCCTGCGAATGGGCGACTTGTCTTCTACGTCATCCACAATAAGCGACCCGACATGCATCAGCTCAGGCAGTGCCAGCCAGTCGGAAACATGCTGGGAATTACCCCCGACAATATCGCAGCACGCCAGCGCAGCATACGACCGCCAGGATTTCCCTCTGCGGTCAATGATCGTACGTATAGGTTTAATAAGCGAGTCGGAATAACGCCTGGCATCTATGCCATCAATGTGATGTTTATTTTTTTTATGTGAAACAAGTTCCAGCAATTTTTCTTCGCTGGGATTCAGGGGCAGAATTTTTTCAATGGATTTGAGTGTTTCCCGACTGACAACCTTGAAGAAGTCATCCATAGACTCCAGCTTAAAGAAGCCATGTCTTTCCACAAACCCCGGTCCCTTTACCTGCCGGCCTTTAAAGGTTCCCTCTACATTTACCCTACCCTCCCAGAAGGCCGGTTTGGAAATGACGGTCATAAACTCTTGCTGTTCAAAAGGAGTGGTTACCGTCAGAGAGATTTTTGCCCCGGGTATGTCCAGTAGCCATTTTACCGGATAGTCATTGAAGGTACGCATACTGGTCCATAGGTCAAGGGGCTGGAGATTAAAATCTGTATAAGCCCTGCGGTTGCCGGCAGGATCAATCACAATGGCCCATTTGCCCACCCCTCTGGGCTTTTTACCCGACAGGTCAAACAGGTCGTAGGCACTGATTTCGTAGCCGTTGTCAAGCTGAGTGGAAAGCCAGTTCCACCCTACATCCCTGCGTTTTTGTGGTTTGCCGTTACTGCCGGCTTTATTTTCTTCATCCGGGGGCTTTCCAAATTCGTGGTCATACCAGCCACTTCCGCTGACCTCAAATTTTTCTCCACGCACATATATATCGCCCTGAACGGTACAGCGCGGGATGAAATAATAAAACATGTTTTCGGCTGAAACCCCCAGCACTACTCCGTTATCACCGTGTCGCACCGGTGGTTTTTCGGGTTTGAGGTTGATGGTGCAGCCTATTTGCTGTTCTTCATCATAGAGATGCAGGTCATAAGAGTTGTCCGCTCGTTTGCTGTAGGTATTCCCGTCAATGTATAATTCCAGCTGATCCATGCTCACCCTGACATCTTCTTTTATCAGGCGGTCAGGATAAGGCACCTGTCCCTTCTTCAGCATCTCAATGACAGCTCTGCGCAGGCGATGGTCTTTAACTATCTCTCCTTTTTCTACTTTTTCCAGTCCAATCTTCGGGGTAACCTTATCCACCAATGAAACGGGGAAATATTTTTCCCTGCGTTCATCGCCTTTTTCATCATAAATAGCCCATGTGATGGAGTGTCCGTAATTGAACCTTTTATTTTTTTCATCATATTCAATCAACCTGCGAAAAAAGGAAGCAAAGAAAGAAAACTGGCGACCCGAAGGCGTGGATACATGGGCATTGATGTACCACCATTCTATGGTTGAGGACGCATGTGGCAGGTCATGCACTGTAAGATCAATAGGGCCGGGAGGTGGCCAGTCGGTCGGATGTTTAAATCGCCCTGTCCTGTAGGTCTTGCTGGTTGCGGGTTTAGCCTTTACGCGTGTCTCCATTGGTTTTTAGGCGTACAAAGTTCTGTTTTATTTCTTGAACTGAACAAAAATTACGCCCGATGAAAAAACATTTTTTCAAAGGAGATGATGGTATTAAACCCTTTGTCCTTAAAATAGTGTATAACCTGATTTACCGGCATGTCAGAACAGGCCATCACGAAGTCGCCACCCCATGCACCCAGTGACTTTACGGACCCCGGGAAATCCGGAAAAAGCAGCGTCTTAACCTTCTCCATGTGAAGCAGCTGAGCAAGGATATCTTCATGCTCTTCCATGAGCGATGCGAAGACGGCAGCTGAAGTGCAGCTAATCATGTTTTCGGTGATTGCAGAAATTTTAGTAACAAGGGAGGTATCTTTATACAGCCTGCGATAACTGCTCACGGCTTGCTGACTATTCTGTTTTTTCTCCAGATGGACGAAAAACAGCTGATGGGCGAAGGGTGGATTAAAATCAATCTCGTGCCAAAGTGGTTGCCCCTGACTTAACTGATAAACAACAGGGCGCGATGCACCGGCACAGGCTATGTCATATCCTGAACCGTCAGACACCGCAAAAAGCAGTTCAAACGGGTTGGTAGCTGACCAACACGCAATATTCCATATCAGAGAAGAGCTGCTGCCCAAGCCCCAGTTTAGGGGAAATTCCAGTTTTGCAGTTGCTTTAAGCGGATGAGGTGCTGCTAAAAATTGCGGATTCCTTTTGCGTGCTTCCCGTAAGAGTTCCTGCAGCAGGTAATGGGAGAGAGAGCCTTCTTTCTTCAGCACGCGAAAGTCAGTAGTCTCAAACGTGAGAGCCATCAACAGCTTATCGCGCTCATCACGGGTTTCCCAATACAAAAGATTCTCACGCCCCCCAGCAGGACGTATCTCCAGATGCTGTCCCATGCTGGTAGGAATGGCAAGTGCCCTGGCTCCTTCAAGGACTAAATATTCCCCGCTGAGCAGCAATTTGCCATGTGCATAAAAATGCCTTGGGGGCATCGGATTATTTCTTTCCTACTCCGGTAAGCGGTGGGCGAATGGAAATCAGAAAATTCCTCACTGCGGCATAAGATACCACGTGATGCTTGAAATATTCTTTAGCTTTTTCGGTTTCCTCTTCCGTTGCTTCAAACTGCTTGAGAATATTCAATAGGTGCATTTTCATGTGTCCTTTTTGAATTCCCACCGTTGTCATGGATTTCACTGCCGAAAAGTTATTGGCAAGGCCCACAGCAGAAGCAATCATCATCAGTTCTCTGGCGGTGGGATTGCCCAGCATTTCAAGCGATAGTTTCACCAACGGATGCAGAGTGGTGAGACCCCCTACCACACCAAGCGCCATGGGCAGCTCTACTGCGAAGTGGAATTTTCCTCCATCCAGCTTGATATCCGAGAGGCTTTGATAGCGCCCCGAACGGGCAGCATACACGTGTGCACAGGCTTCTGTTGCGCGAAAGTCATTACCGGTAGCAATGACTACCGCGTCTGCGCCATTCATTATTCCCTTATTATGGGTGGCAGCACGAAAAACATCCACCTTGGCAATCTTAATGGCCTTTGCAAATTTGGTTGCAAATTCTTCGGGTTGCATGCCCTCAATCACACCCAGCTCATGAATGGGGCATTCAACCCAGGTTCTGACAATGCAATCGGGAGTGTAATTGGAAAGAATACTCATAATGACGCGGACATCCCGTTCCTCATCTGTAAAATCAGGATACACCAGTGCTTCCTGAGTCAGTGTGGCAGCAAAGTTTTCCAGCACGGAATTGATAAAGTTAGCCCCCATGGATTCGCATGTTTCAAAGGTAGCTTTTAGCTGATAGTAGTCCGGATCATACGAGGTCATATTTATCAGCTCAATATCCAGTATTCCGCCTCCGCGTTTTTCCATATTGCGGGTAATGGGATGCGCATTACGTATGAGGATTGGTTTGATATGACGGATAAATTTTTTCAGTTTATGAAAATCTCCCCGCCAGGAAAAATGTACCTGCCCGATTTTTACGGTAGAAATGACTTCGGAGTGAAATCCGCCCCTCTCCAGCCAGAACTTGGCGCTACCTGCTGCAGCAGCTACTACCGAGCTTTCTTCAATTACCATAGGCACAGCATAGATCTTACCATTGATCATGAAGTTGGGAGCCACGTTGTATGGCATGTAAAAATTGGTAAGAGTATTTTCACTGAACTCATCAAAGAGCTTTTGCAGCTTTTCATCGTTATGCCAGTAGCTTTTGAATTCCTGTATAACCGCATCAGGGTTTTTAAAAAAATTGTGTGCCACCCATTCCAGCTTGGCCTGCTTGGAAAGTTTGGAGAAGCCTTCTACTCTTTTCATATTTTATGTTTTTATTGACGCACTTTTAAATAAGCATACGCCAGCTCCAGACCTTTGATTTGCCCGGCAATAAATTGTCGGAGCTGCTCATAGCTGTTGCGGGCATGCTCAAGGAGAGCCGAGCCCTGACCGTATACACTATTGGCCTGCAGCCTGTTTATCAGATAGTATCCATCCAAAAATGATTTGATGCCACCGGAGATAATCACTTCGCGGCATAAAGCCTTTTTGCCCAGCTGTTGCAGGATTTGATTTGTAAAGTTTACCATTTCCGCGGCATCATGCCCCAGGTAGGCCACTTCATCATACAGTGCACGCTGACTTGCCTTACTTCGCAGGAGTTCCACTTTGGAAAAGTTCGTGCCTCCGTGGGCTGCAAAATCCACGGCAGCCAAAGGCAAGCGGAACAATTCCCTGAGGCTCTGCGGGCCCATCCCCTGCCCTACCTCTTTTACGATGACTTTATAGCTGGCTTTTTCCAGCAGGGCTTTGATAGTATCCAGCGGTCTATGTTGTATTTTGTCGCCCTCTGGCTGCAGCCATTCCTGCAGGGGATTGATATGAATAATCAGACCATCGGCCTGCAGACGGACGACAAGGTTGTCTATGAGGTGTAACTTTTTGTCACGCACACAGGCCTCTACCTGTGCAATACCAAGGTTCGCATAAAAAGGACGGTCATCCCCCACAAGGGAGCGGAGGTTAAAATCATCAAAATAGCTATTGCCTTCCAGCAATATTCTGCAGGAGCCCAACCCCATGCCCAATCCAAACTCCCTGCAGGCCAGGGCAAGATTACGATTTATCTTATTTGCAAGCACGGTGCCCCCCGTCATACTGGAAATCCATAAAGGAGCCTTCATCGTTTTACCAAGAAAAGTAATGGGTTTGAGCGGCTCCGGATGAGCTGACAAAACAGGCTCATAAAAAAACCTGGTATCCAACTGTCCATTCAACTGTGACTTAAAAGCCAGGGTGATATGATCTTTCTTGCGTGCAGAAGTTTTCTTCTCAGTTGTTTTTTCCTTTTGCACTCTGTTTTTTTGAACAGACATGATGGTTTCCATATTCCGGTTTAATGATGTCTGGTTACACTTTGTCTGGTTATACCGCAATCTGAATTTGCCGCTTTACCGGATTCCGTCATCTGCGCACGGCCTTTAGTGGCTCCAGCTTTGGGGGCCGCAAAAGCATAGGTTCTTACACCATAAAGTGGTTCTGCAGTGGCTACCGATTTGAGATAAAATTCATCTTCAGGAGGTAGTATGCTCTCCGTGATACTTCCGCTATGAAGGGCTTCATACACATCAAAATCAATCGGTGTTCTTTGAAGCAAAGCATCAAACAAACCAAATTTATCCACGATGGGTTTCCACTCCTTTTGTACAACCCCTTCAAAAACCTTTGACTTTGATCCGCTGCCGTAAGTGCAAAAACCTACCCTCATGTTTTCCAGAGGCGTTCCATCTCTTAAATCTGATTCCAGTAAACTCATCAGTGATAAGAATACAGAACCGGTATAAAGGTTGCCTGTGAGGGATGAAGCCCTTTGTCCTTTTTCTATTTTTTCTCTAACAAATTGCTGATACAGAGGGGTTTTTGCAACTGTTTTTAAAGATTTGTTTTCCGGAAAAGAAGGGTCTTCTTCCAGTAATTGCTTACGCAACTCCGGATTGCGGATATATTCTTCCAGGAAGATTTCCGGAAACATTCTTTTTCCATGAAAGGCATAAGGCAGATGAAAAACGATACGCCCCCAGTCGCTGAGTTTATGCCGCGCTTTCAAACGGCTAAAATGCATATAAGCCTGTTTTAACCTATTGGCGTAACATGTATTGGAATAAGGTCCATCAAAGACGGGAAATATTTTATGTATATCCAGGTAAGCTTCTTTGTCAGATAGAAACGGAAATGCGAACCCATCGGGAAGCTTGTCGCGGCTTATGCGTCTGAGGGGTTTAAAAAAATCGTGTTCACTGACTGCAGCAACGCCCACCGGTTCTTCTATTGCCAGCAGGCGGGGTTTCTGTCTGATCAGCAGGGCAACCGCTCCGGCACCCTGCGTATATTCCCCGGTGCTGCCCAGTTCATAGCGTGCATTATCGGTACAAATCACAATGGCCGTGCGATTCTCACCCAGGCGTACCCAATCCAGTGTGTTATGCAGGGCATCCACCCCTCCGATGCAGGCAAAGGTCATGTCAACAACATCTGTATGCAGGAATGCGTGCGGGCCGTATTCGGGGTTGAAATAATCCGATAACATTGCCAGCACGTAGGATGCCAGCGGCTTTGCCCCGTCCACAAGGCTTTCTGATCCAACATAAATTCTTCCGATTTCCTGAGGAGATAACTTATTTTTTTCTATAAGTTTTCTGGCCGCATTGGCCGCCATGGTTGCAGCATCTTCGTGTACGTCAGTAAGGCTCATGGCTTCAAGCCCCAGCCCGTCTTTGAGTTTTCCACAATCCAGATTACGGTGCCGGGCAAGTATCTCAATGGGCAGATATAACCTCGGAATATGAAAGGCCATATCATCAATACCGGTGAGAGGGGTTTGTTTCATAACTGGATTTTTTAAATACGCACCCTATTATGGGGCGTCAAAATTTATCAAAAAAGAAACCCCCATTATTGATGATTATCAAATTAAAAACCAGTGCAATTTGATGTAGAACCGGTTTCTACACTACAGCAGAATTCGTTTTTTTATTTTTTTTCATTTTGCGGTAAACCTCAGGAGAGGTTCGGCCTCTTACGGATACCTTTTCGTAAACCTCGTCAAAAGCCTGTTCGCATAAAGGAAGTTGTTCACGCATTTTATCATAGGCTGAGTGATCAAACATCTGCCTGAATTGGTCTCTTGTCAACATCGTACGGGCGTAAAGCGCCTGATAACCAGAATGCTGCAGGACAAATTGCTCCAGACGGGGTAGCTCTACAGACGCATCAAACCCAGCTTTTCGCGGGGCGCCATATGCACCAATGTCTACGTATAGCTCATCAATTTGCGCATCGGGTTTTTTAAACGGATGCAAAAAACCGATATGCTTTTCATTATCATAAATTGCCATCGGGCACAGCCACAGGGGATACAAATCAAAGTGCGATTGAAAATATTGCAAGGCGTCAGCCAGATAAAATATAGGGATGAGCATATCCTGCACGATATGATACCTATCGCGTAGTCGGGCTGTTGTTTCCGTCTGAGTATATTTCAACAGTGGTATCTTAGGAGGCACTGCCCATCCCAACAGAAAGCGAAAAACCGGATGATTGCCAAAAGGAATAATTTGTTCCATCTCCCAGAAAAAACTACGGGTGTGGCGATGATAGTAATGACGCAAAGGGATGTACTCCCCCATGCTGTCGGCATGATGCAGCATTTTTTCCACATGCTTATAAAACCAGGGCTTATACCATCGTCCAATCGGATTGATGCGTTTTTTTTCGCCAGCAGGTACTTCATCGGTAAGCTGCCCACACAGAATAACGGCTTTATCCTGGCTGAAGACCAGCGCTTCTACAAAATCATTATCGGCCACATTTCTGCTTTCGGCCTCAAATATGCGCACTAACTCCTCTTGAGAATGAGCTTGCTTATAGTGCATACGCACGTATTTTTTTGCTGGTATGATTTTTAATTCAGCTGCAACCAGAAAGCCCAGAGTGCCATGACTCCAGGGGATCAGATAAAACAATTCACTGTTTTGAGTTCTGCTGCACCGCAACAAAGTGCCGTCAGGCGTAAGCAGCTCAAAAGCTTCGCAGGAATATTGAAAGAGTCCGTATTTATGGCTGCTGGTTTCCACACCAAAACCCATAATCAGACCGCCCACGGTCAGATCATCAAGTTCGGGTACTACCGGTACCGTCCACCCTCTGGGAATGAGAGTCGCAGTAAGCTGACCCATCGTTACCATGGGTTCAACCCGCACAACACGCCTCTGCTCGTCTATTTCCAGTACATCTCTGAGATTTACCGGTATATTGCGATAAATTTTTTTGTATTTAGGTACCAGTTCGCTCATGGTGCTCCATCCCGAGCGTGCTGTGCAGAGCTTTTCTCTGGCGCCCTCATTACGCCATTGTTTGAGGTGCTGCTGAATTTTTCGTACACGTTCCTCGTGCAGGGCCGGAGCGCTACGCAGCAAAAGCGTTATCTTGTTTCGCAAAAAGAAGTACAAGTCATAGACGACAGAAAGCGGCAGCAGAAAGACGACCGCAAATACACCGCGATAATGCGTAAGCAGATATTCAAACAGACCCGAAGACTGATTGTTTTTCATTCGGATTAAGGTAATGTTGACTTTCCAGCACATGTTTGCAACGAGATAAAGCCCACAAAGGGAAAACATTACGATAAGATGTATAAGTAATCATACAGTTATGGTTGAAAACCCCGCTTATGTTTTCCTGCGGCCAATCTCCATCGGTTTGTTGTCGCTGCAGCAGCAAAGTCATCCCTTTTTGAGCTCCGGCTCGGGCTTCCGGAAAATCACAGTTAAGCAGCGACATAACTGCCCAGGCGGTATGAATAATTTGGGAATGATCCGTCTCTGTATAGAGCTTTTTCACGCAAGACTGATAAGACTCGCCCCATCCGCCATCGGACTTCTGCTTGGATAACAGAAACATCCCTGCCCGATAGAGTGCGTCAAGCATCTGTTTACGTAAGGCATTATCTACAGGCATGAACCCTTCCTGCATCGCGCGTAAATATGCGCGCAGTGCCTCGGTTGCAAACCATGTTCCATAGGTGAAGCAAACAGCCCACGAGCCATACCAGGAGCCATCGGGGCGTTGTTGTCGCAAAATAAAACCTATTCCGCGCCTTACGGCATCAGAGATCTGCGATGATTTATAATCAGGGTAGTGCCTGTTGAAAAGCAACAAAGCCTGTACACATGCAGACGAGCACTCCGTGTAAGAATAGTCAATCATGATATTACCAAAAACCTCAGAAGGATTGAGCAACTCAAGCCATGCCGGACCCCGTGTGCATTCGTAAGTTGCCCATCCCCCATCTTTGTTTTGCATGGATAATATCAGATTGACGGCCTGCTGCAATCTATTATCAGATATATTTTTTTTATCTACGAGATCGTGCGTATGTATCAGCAAAACTGTTTTCAACCCCTCGGCCGTGCAATCGCTAATGGGCCATCCATGTTCAGAAGTGGAGAAGGGCCATCCGCCTACAGAATCGTGCCTGTAAAATTTTTTGTGCTCGCGGATTTCTTCCTTAATCTGTGCTACATCCAGATAATGGTATGCTTTTTCAATAAGGGGGTAAAAGTCGGAGGCTAGCCCTGATTCCATAATGGCCTGCGTGGCAAAGGCGGTATCCCATAGCTGCGAGCCGTTGTACCCCTGCATTTTCATACCATCTTCAGCCAGCCAAAGATAATCAAACCATCTTTCATAATGCTTTTTGAAAGCCTCCGAGTCTTTTCCGAACGCATGCCATACAACAATAGAGTTGATTACCTGATTGACGGGGCCTATGTTAATATACCCGGTATGATCATCTTCTGCACAGATGTAGCTGAGGATAAAATTTAATGCTCGTGACCTGAAAGCAGATATTTTTATTTTTTCATACACGTTGAGGAGCCGGTTTAAAAATTTCAGTACTCCTGACTGGGGGAAATATAAGTCGGTGGATGCACAGGCGTTCCTTGCCTGTATCCAGTCAATTTCCGCATAGGGCCGGGTGTAAATTTCCGTGCGCAATGCTTCGGTTAGCCTGGTGGTTCTTCCGGTGACACGATGACCGTAGCAATAAGACATAGGTAAATACACCATGCGTGCATGACACCAGAAGCGAGAGGGATGAAAGGGCAGACTTTCAGGCAGGAGCCACATTTCAGGGAACAATGAATTACATCCTTCCCATTCATACACTCCCAGCACGCTTAGATAAAATTTGCCCCAGGAAGGCACTCCAGTTGCTCCGCCATGAGCATGTATCCACGCACGTGCTTGAACCAACTCGGGTTCATCGGGAGCATGCCCTAAAATCCTGAGAGCCACGTATTGCAGCACCGTTCCAAACATTGTGGAAGGACCTTCCAGATGCATACCCCAGCCTCCATCAGCATTTTGATGGTTCAGAAAATAACGGGCAATAAGTGCACGGTGCGGGGCAGGCAAGGGCGATTCGGTTATATAAGAAGCAATAATCAGTCCCGGCAATAAAAACATGGGCCCGCCATAATCTCCGGGCCAATAGCCTCCGGAGGTTTGCAAACGGGCATAAAATTCAATAGCTTTTCGTAGGGCTCCATTTAAACCAGTTTGCTGAGAAGGCTGATGTCTTTGGCCATTGGGGTGTTGGGCGGCTGCATGCCAGCGGTAAACTTTGTCTGAGCTGTTGACATTGCTGGTTTTGCTCCTGACAAAGGAAGCCGCCATTTCTTTCAGAAAAACACGCCCCCGCGGACCTTGCCAGTCTTCTTCAGTAAAATGATCAAAAGGCTCCGGAGGGCAAAATTGCCAGCGCTGTCTTCCATCCGGATCAAACAGTGGTTTCCAATATTTCCAATACGTTGTATTCATTAAGTAAGTTGTACAATGCAACCAAATACGCATGCAATCTCATCATTAATGATGAATGCAGGATTGATAAATGTTAAAATTCCTGTTTCGGACGGTTTCTAATTTTCACTAGTAATTATTCAGCACCATGATACGGGAACTTATACAATCCATGGAGCACCCATCGGAAATTATTGCCATGTTGCGGCTGAAGCTGGGTGGCTTTGACCTGGCTCACAACAAAGAGCCCCTTGACGTGGTTGCGGAGAAGTCCAGTGATAAATATTTCTGCTATGCTGCACTGAATGCGGTATCCCGATCTTTTGCCGTTGTGATTCAACAACTACCAGAAGAGCTCAAAGATCCGGTATGTGTGTTTTATCTGGTTTTGCGAGGATTAGACTCCATTGAAGATGACATGACCTACCCCAGGGAGAAAAGGCTTCCTCTGCTCAGAAATTTTCACGCCAAGCTCTACCAGGAAGGATGGAACATTTCAGGAGTAGGAGACCAGAAAGACTATCGTCTGCTTCTGGAAAATTTTGACAAGGTTATCCGGGTATTCAAAAAGTTAGATCCTGCATATAAAAATGTCATTGCAGATATCTGCGAGCGCATGGGTAACGGTATGGCTGACTATGCAGAGCGTTCAGTGACCACACTGGAAGACTATAACGAATATTGTTTTTATGTAGCCGGATTGGTGGGTATAGGTTTGTCCAATCTTTTTTCCGCATCCGGGCTGGAATCTCCAGAACTGCAAAAGCGAGAAGACCTTTCCCGGTCAATGGGCCTGCTGCTGCAGAAAACAAATATTTCGCGCGACTATTATGAAGACCTTAGCCTCGGACGTGCTTTCTGGCCTAAGGAGGTGTGGGGGAAATATTCAGATAATCTGGAATTGCTGCACAATGAGCCTGAGTCCAAAGCTGCGCTGGCTTGTCTGAATGAGTTAGTAACTGATGCCCTGCAGCATGTTTCCAACTGTGTGATTTATCTGAATATGATTCGCCATCCGCAGGTATTTCGCTTTTGCGCCATTCCGCAGGTTATGGCACTGGCTACTTTGGCAAAAATTTATAACAATCCGAATGTGTTTACGGAAGTCGTTAAAATCCGAAAGGGGATAGCCGCGAAAATGATGCTTTACATGAAAGACATGAACTCAGTGAGGAAAGCGATGCTGGAATTTGTAGGTGATATTCATTTGAAACTGGACCCTGAAGATCCGAATTTCCTGAACACCAAAAAGGCGCTCAACAGAATTACAGAAGCGCTGGATGAAGTGAAATGGCGTGACCTAAGTATTCTTCCGCCCCGCTTAAAGGAATCAGGTGTAACCAAAAGCCTTACATGAACGGCATGCCCGCACAGATGCTCGCCCCGAAAACAGCGAGCGTATCCTCTGATAATGCCTATGTTTCCCAGGAATGGTATGATGTCTGCATCATCGGTGCCGGAGTGGCCGGTGGTGTGCTGGCAGCCTTTCTTGCCGATCATGGCAAGCGGGTAGCAGTCATTGAGCGCAATCTGGCGGAACCCGATCGCATCATCGGAGAGTTGCTGCAGCCCGGGGGGCTGCAGCAACTCTCCGCTATGGGCCTAAACCATCTGACCGAAGGTTTTGACGCACAGCCTATTGAAGGATATGCGCTGTTCATGGAGGGCAACAGCTTCAGTATCAAATATCCCGAAGGAAAAACCGGCAGAGGCTTCCGCAACGGCAAATTCATTAAAAAAATACGCGACTATCTTAGCTCCCATCCTCACGTTACGCTTATAGAAGGGAGGGCGGATGACCTTGTTGAATCAAACGGAATCATTTGCGGAGTAAAATATCTTAGCAGCTCCGACCGACAGCATCGCCAAGTTCATGCTTTCCTCACCGTAGCCAGTGATGGCATGTTTTCTTCTTTCAGAGAAAAACTTGCATACGGTGACAAGAAAGTTACCGGCTATTTTCTTGGTCTCATTCTCAAAGGATGTCTTCTTCCCCACCCCAATCATGGCCATGTAATCATCACCGACACCTCTCCCTGCCTGGTTTATCCTATTAGCTCGCAAGACATCCGGATATTGATTGATTTTCCCGGTGAACAACCTCCGCCAAAAGGAGTTGAGCTGATTTGTTTTCTGAAAGAAAAGATTGCTCCTCAACTTCCGCAATCTATACAACCTTCCTTTCTGGAAGCGATTGCAGAAAGTAAGTTCCGCTTTATGCCTAATCATCTCATTCCGGCCCGTCCGTGGTTCAAACAAGGGGCCGTGCTGTTGGGGGATTCGCTGAACATGCGCCATCCTCTTACCGGTGGAGGCATGACCGTTGCCCTTACGGATGTATATGTTTTAGGTTCACTTTTGCTTGAAAAGAAAAACACCTTTAACAGCCGTGCACTTGCCCTGGTAATACGAAGATTCTACCAACAACGCAGCAGCCACAATGCCACCATTAACATTCTGGCAGATGCTCTGTATAAAGTCATGAGGAGTCGCGAGCTCAAAATCGCCTGTTATAATTACCTGAAGCGCGGCAGCACCTACGCCTCCGAACCCGTGGCTATCCTCTCGGCCATCTCAAGAGACGTCCGTCTGCTGCTGAAGCATTTTTTTGCCGTAGCCTTTTTCGGAGCTTTTGACTTGCTTAAGCCTTATCCCACTTTATCAGGAGTCAAACGCGCTGTCCTTATGGTGCATGACGCAGTACGTATTATTTTTCCTCTTATACGAAACGAGCGCTTTAAGATCTTTTAACTAATACACCGCAATTTTTTGTTTAAACACTAAAGCGCCATCGTCCGTAATTACAGAAATTATGAACATGCCTCTTCCCATAAGCGGTATTTCGCTTATGGATGTATATCCTTCTGTATCCAACAGGATTCGCCCGGTGAGGTCCATTATGCGGATGTGATAAGTATATTCGGAATCGCCCTGTACACGTATATAAAGCACTTTGTTTTTAACTTCTGTCATCACGCTTGTGCAATACCGCGGCCGCTGTTCAGGTAATGTAGTTGCCAATTTCCCGCTGAAAAGTAACTCTGCATAGACCGGAAGGTGATCGCTCATATAGTAAAGCGCTTGGCTGATATTTTCCGGCACGCAGACTCCCACTGGCGGATCAATAACCGCCTTATTAAAGTGCAGCCCGCAGTTGCCTATTGCCCTGCAGGATCCGGGAATCAGCTGCAGCCTATTTGCTCCGCTGGTTATATCTGCTGAATGAAAAATAAAATCAAACCGGTCATCCAGTCCACCAGTAGCACCACCGCCAAATGCCGCCAGTCGCGTGCTTTGCGTATGCAAGGCGGCAAAGTCAGGGTTGTTGCTCCATATGCCGGCCTGCAGCGGATCAAAGAGTGGCACCTCAGCCAATGAATCTACCAGAAGCTGGTAGCCTGCTTCCGAATAGGAATAGAAATTAAAGTCCCCACCAGCAAGAATGTTGACCGGTTCATCTAAGGCTTCATAAAACGCTTTAAGCCTAAGCAATTCATCATATCTCAGGTTTTCATTCTGGATGCCCTTACTGGAACGCAGATGCACTACAAACAGATTCAAAAAAACGGTATCCGTATAATTTAAGTAGTCGCCCTTTAAAAATATTTTGTAATAACTATGATCCCGTAAAGCAGTGGGAATATTTTCCTGGTGTACGATGCCTGTTTTTAATGCATTATAGAAAAGCATGTTGTCACTATCCGGTCCATTGATGAATGCAGCACGGGAATATGCGCCCGGAAAAACAGAATCTATTGCCTGAAGCAACATATCTGCTCCTGTATCATTAGTCAACTCACCAACCAAAAGCACATCAGGTTTTACAAAAGAGCAAATTTCTTTAAAATAAGTAGCCCGCTGCGGAGTACTGCCCGGATAATTCAACACATTATAATACATAACGCGCAGTGTATCCTGTGCATGCAGGATAATCTGCCCAAAGAGCAACAAAATTCCCAAAAGAGCCAAACGCAAATACATCCGAAATCCCTGGCAAGATTAAGCCTTTGGAAGCCTGTAAAATGGATTATTCAGCGGATAAGCGTGACATTTCCAGCTTCGCGCACTATCTGTCCGTTAAACAACTGTAAAATGAAAAGATAGGTATAAACGCCTACCGGCTGCGGCTCATCTTTGAAAATGCCATTCCAGGGCGTCACAGCATCGTGTACTATTTGCCCCCAACGGTTAAAAATCTTAAACTCTTTCACGGTAACACCACTGGCTTTCAATATAAAAAACGCATCATTCATGCCATCCTGGTTGGGAGAAAAGGCACTGGGGATGGCATAGGCATCCGGTAATATTACCCGGATGAACACGCTTTCAGAGGCCGCACATCCTTCAGGTGAACGAACTACTAAAGTATATTCCTGATTAGAAGAAGGCGTTACAACAGGAGCAGGACAATCTGTACAGCTAATATCAAGATCAGGAATCCAATAAAAGCTATCTACAGATGGTCCGGATAAGTCTATATCTGTTCCCAACGTAACGCTGCTGCCTGATTCCACAGAAGTGTCAGCCGGAAATACGGTAAATGCAGGAGGAGCAATAATCGTAGCCTGAAAGGCATTTACCGAAGCTCCCGCGCAGCCTGCTGAATCGGTGACCGTCACCGAATAAACCCCATCATCATAAATTCTTATGGTGGGAGCAGTGCTGCCATTTGACCACTGATAGCTTCTGAAATCCCCTATTACGGAAAGAAGAATACTTTCACCGGCACATATACGATTGGTATCTGCCTGAAGAACGGGAGCCGGCAGGGGATTGACTACTACTGTAACGGAATCAAAACGGGAGCAACGGGTCCCCTGCACTTCAACAGTAAACGTGTACGATCCGATGGCACCTTGGGGGAAAAGCACCTGGGGATTCGGAGCAGTTGCACTGGATAGGTATCCCAGCGCTGCGGGAGGATTGGCTGTCCAGCGATAAGCCGTACCTGGAGGGCCTGTGGGACTGCCGCCTAATATTATCATCGGGCTGCCATCACACACCACCGTGTCCCGTCCAGCATCAGCCGGAGGGGCAGGAATCACATTAACCCAAACAGTATCTGCAGCGGAATTATCACAGGTGTCATAGGCAGTTCCTACATACATGGTTGTGGTTTCCGGATAAACAGTTGCCACAGAATCTGTCAGGCCGCTGGGTGTCCATAAATAGTGCGGATAAGGAGGCACTCCATAATCAGGAACAGAAACCAGATGCACGGGGGTACCTGCACACACCGTATCCCAAATGGTAAGCACTCTGCCATTCACTTCAGCATGTACTACATTTTCAATAGTCCGGCCTTCCACCGTAACGGCAAAGAAACTCCCGATGGCGCAATTATAAGCGCAACTCTCCGGGCACTGAAAGGTGCGGTTTTTCAGAGTAAAGGGCAGCAGATAGTCCGGGCACTGAGGTTTCACGCAGGCCGCGAAATTGGCAAAACGCAAGGCCCCGGCACCGGGCACTTTACGGGGATCTGTTGTACAGGTTCCCAGATAGGGGCTTACATTGGTTGTGTCGCACCTAAGCTGACCCGTTGAGCCGCACGGACCCACTACTTCCATGGACACATCCGTGAAAATGCAAAAGGGTTGTGGATGACCGGGAGTAACGGTAGCGCAGGTAATCGTATCAGAATTTTTGTATTCCACGTCTATATACACATCAAAAAGCTCAGTCTTGCCCGGCACGTTTACTATCAGCGTATAATCACAACTCTGAGGGCTGCGGGTAAAGGCCATATCCGCTCCTGCAAAGACGGTATCCGGCAAATAGTAGTGCAGAAATTTTCCTAAGCTGTCGCGTCCAGCAAGCACCACGGGATCAATTGTTACCGGATAACTGGTATGCGGGCTCGCAAGCCAGTCCACAGGTATCAGGGTCATCAACCGGTAATCATTTCCGTTTTGCTGAATGCGGTAGAATCCATACAGCCCTACTCCTTGTTTGTCATAACATACCGGACGGCTGAAGCGAAAGGCAAAGCTGGTGTTTTCACTGTGTATTTCCAGGTCACCCATCCAGAGATCTTCTTCGTAGGAACGGCCATTGGTTTTATGCAGAGTCATTGCGGGCGGTAGAGTAATAATGTCTTCAAAAACCATCCATTGCAGGCCTGCCCATCCTTGCAGCGGCTCTTTGATAATGTAGTTGGTTTTTACCTGGCCCGCTTCAAATATCTGCTGTATATCAATGTTTTCCCATGCCTCTTTGGTAAGAACCCCGCTTTCCCCCACGGAACTATGGGTAAAATCAACTCCGGATGGCAAATGGATATGGCCGTTTTTATCCAAAAAATATAAAGCAAGCCGGCTGTTGAATGCCAATCGCAACGGACCACTTTCAAGGGTCACTTCATTTCGGCTCTGATCATAATAAGCCGGAAAAGGTTGATTAAGAGCGGCAAAAAGATTAGGCTTCCCGGACACCGGCTTCAGCCTGGGATCAATGGTTCTGAGCCATCCACTGGCATCACGGTAGTGTAAAGGAAAATAAGATTTCTGAATATAAAAGTGCTGGATGTTATTCGGATCAATAAAATAGCGTGTAAAGAAATCTCGTTTATGCAACAACTCCACGCAATCATGGCAACCTGCCTTGTACGGCAGCACTCCGAATTCGGGATGTTTCCGGAATTCCGGAGGAGTATGCTGAAGAACAGTAGCAGTAATGTGTATCTTGTCTTCAGTAAAGCCGGTGAAATTATGCTGGCGCACCTGCATTCCATTATCTGCGCCCTGCGCCAGTGAACAGAGCATACAGAACACACTTAGTGCCAGCAAACGCAGGATTATGATTATCATGAAATCAGATTCAGGCTACCTTATCAAAGTTAAGTTTCCTTTCTTTTCCAATGTGGCAGAGCCCTTTCCGGCCTGGATAAAATAGACGTATGTGCCGGTATCCTGTGGTTTTCCGCGATGGGTGCCATCCCACCCCAGATTTGTTGCTCCCTGACTTACTTCCTGTATGTTATTGGAATAATATACCTGCTCACCCCATCGGTTGAAAATACGTATTTCGTAAAATTCAATGTTGTCCCCGAACACAGTAAAGAAATCATTCACGCCATCACCATTGGGTGTAAATGCCTGTGGAATACGAATAAATAGTTCACAACTTTCAACACTAACTTTCAGGGTATCGTAATGCATACAGCCTGTAAGTGTATCCCGCCCTTCAACAATAAATACGGTACTGGATGAGCCGCTGAACACCGGGTCGGGAGCCTCCGGATTATCCAGACCGGTGGCTGGGGTCCAGCGATACACATGTGCTCCGGAAGCCGTGAGCTGCATCCTTTCTCCTGAACATAATAATGAATCTTCAGGTAAAGCGGTAATGGCGGGCAAGGGATTTACTCTTATATGCACACTGTCGGTCTGTCCGCATCCATTGTCATCAAACACACGAATAGCATACGTTGCATCCGCATCTGGTTTTACAGTAATTGCTGGCACAGTATCGCCCGTACTCCAGAGATAATTCACCCCATACTCTGTGAAATAATGTACTACTCCGTTCCATATCCGGGGTGTTTGCGGGGAACTGAACGGATACGTGATGCCTGTGCCTTCATAATAGTTCAAATACCCATCTGATGCATGGATGTTGAGTGTGGATGTGCCATTGGTGTATTTCATTTGCGTGCCATTGGTAGTAGTGATATAGAAGCCATATGTACTGCCGGCAGGCATAGTAATATTCAGGTTGATAGGAATGCCCGTAGGATTGTTGCCGGCAGCCGTAGCAATACCGGTTGCCGTGCCAAGTAGTGTCCATGAGGTGGGGTCGGTTTCAGCTCCGATAAAGGAAGCCGGACGGTAATAAATGGCTACATCTGCTATGGCGGATGCATCAAAAAAAGCACTAAATCCCTTAATCACTAAGGGCACATCGGCTTTGAGGTTGAACATATGTCCATCTTCGCGGTTGAATCCGAAATTATCTGTTATGAATTCTTTGTTGAATCCGGCACCTCTGGCCTTAAGTTCCACAGATGCACCGTCACAAACGGCTGTATCTGTACCGGCATCTACGGTAAGTACTTCCACTACCTCAATATTAAAGGTGCTGGAACGTTGCCCGCAGATATTGAGCGCTTCCAGACTGAGCTGTGCTGTTCCTACGGAGTCAAACGTCAGAATAACTTCATTGTTGGAGGTATCTACGATAGTCCCCCATGACAAACCCCACTGATAATACGTTTCCGGTAGAAATGAAACATCATACAGGAAGGTATCACCCTGACAAACAACTGATGGTCCGTTTATCGCAACGTTGGGAATAGTAGTAATAAAAATAGTGGCCAAAGGAGAATAATTGCCGGTACATCCATAATTGGTTTCACGCACCCGGAAAGTGTAAGGGCCCGGAGGAGCTCCGCTGAAATCTATCAGCAGCGGATTGAAAGGCCACTTCAGAGGGATGCCATTATTCAGGGAAGCGCTCAGCCACTCGTATTCTGATTCCGGATTATATGGACTTATGTACAAGGCCGCTATCTCGGTGTTGCAATAAACAGTTCGCTCGGGTATTACAGCCAGGTTATCTGCCGGTGCACCAATAGTAAGACGAATAATTGTTCCGTTGGAATTCCATGGATGGGTAGAGCTGTCTGCGATAATGCGCATATAATACACTCCTGGGAGTATACCCAGGGCTAGCAAGTCATTCAGTGGCGGTACCGTCAGAATAAAAGACGTAGATGACGTATCATATACAATACCTAAACCTCCCTCGTTGACCACGGTGAAAAACATCATATCCAGCAGTTGCACAATAAAGCGATTGCCCTGCAGGTAGCTTGCAAGAGTATCCCATTCGTGAATATCAATGTCCACGGTATCGGAAGCTCCGGAAGTACCGGAGATGCAAAAATGCAGATCAACCGTATTGTTTGTGGTTATGTCACAGTGTTTGATACAGAAAGGGCCGTATAATGACCCCACTGCAACTGGGCTGGTAGATACCACACGTATGTAGTAGTTACAACCCTCAGGTACGCGCGGAATCAATCCCGAAACAGTGCCAGGCATAGCGCCAATAGCCGGATCAAACGTTTCGGAACTGGGAAGCGTTCCAAGCACCGAGTAAGCAGGAATGATGTTGTAAATAGTATCATAAATAATCGTTGTGTCCAAAACAACAATCGTATCCGGAGGGTTAATAATAGTGTCCAGGGTCACCAAAGTATCGGCAGTAATGAGCGTGTCGCGATATTCAAAGTTGCCTGCCGAGTCTGACAATTGCGCCACATACACATTATTGTTATTATACACTCTGGTTGAAGTAAAAGGCACATCTATGGCACTGAGCGCACAAACCGTATCCTGATCAATCGTTACAATGGGCGTCATGGTTGTGATTACATTCGCACAGGAGTTTACCTGAACACAAACACTTGCCTGCCCGGTAATAAAGGGCTGAGGCGATACCCGCACCAGCCGCACTTTGTAGCAGCTTCCGGGTGCAACATTCCCGCTGATAATGACAGCCACGGCACCACTGGTTTGCTGATTGAGGATGTTAAACACACCCAGATTCGTGCGATTGGCAAAGCTGCCATTGGCTCCGGATAATTCAATGCGATAAGTTCCGTCACATAAGGGTGCATCCATGCTCCATTGTATAATCAGCGCACTCTGACGGCATATCGGATTGGGAGAAACAAAATCAATATGCAGATTAGTACCAAACTGAGCATCATAAGTGCCCACCACGATAATATCATCAATAGCGAAGGAAGCCGATGGAGGACCGCTACCGGCCGCATTGACCCAACGAAATCCAAAGCGCAGATCAGACACATTACTGAATGCGGGGTCACTTATGGTTGTATATTTCCATCTGGATTGATTGCTATACTGCGCGGCACCGGTCTTAATCCAGGGGCCTCCGTCTATACTATAATACACTTCTCCGTAAGCAGTGGCCGAACCCTCGCAGAGATAAAAAAATGCGAGTGTGACATCGGTTAGTCCGAGAGTGCAAAAACCTTTGTCAATATAAGCGAACCGGTCAGAAGCTGAGGCCGGGTTGAAATTGGCATTGGCAACCGCGGGTGCAGCTGTGGCATCATGAATATGCAGATACGTGCTGTAAGGAGCATTGCCTATTGTACCGGTGACCGTACTATCCTGGCTGATGGTATTCGGATAAATACCTCCGCCACTGTATTCCGTATTGATAATCCAGCGATTGTCCCCTGCCGGAACACCCACGCCTCCTGTATCAAATGCAAATAGTGCGGATGGCGACTCAAAATCTTCTGTAAGCAAGAGTATCTGCTGAGCCTGTGCATGAGCCACACAACCCAGAGAAGCGAGGAAAAACAGCAGCCGTTTCATCCTTTTCACGATTAAGGCTAAAGGTAATAAATGTGGAGGAATTATATGACTCAGAGAGGGCTGCTCGTATATGATCTGCAGCTTATGACAAAGCAATCGCCGGATCAGGGCCTCTGTTCGTTTTAATCTATTTGAATCTGACGTATTTTTTCCCGGATACTTACTATCAGGTCAGGGTTGACTTCCTTGCGCTGAATTTTTTGGCACAAAAACTCCTTAAAAGCTTTTTCAATATTAAAGTGGTTCAGGCAACAAGAACATCGTTGCAGTTCCAGGTAAAACTCTTTTTCTTCAGCTTCGGTGAGTTCGCCATCCAGCGCCAGAAAAACCTTTGAAAGAACCTGCACACAATCATGTTGGGCCATAATCAGTTATTTATCCGTTGTTTTGTAGCCCATGGATTGGGCATAATTTTTTAATGTTTCCTTCAGCATTTCTCTCGCCCGATGAAGTCTTGAACGAACCGTTCCGATTGGGATATCCACAATTTTGGCTATTTCTTCGTAGGTAAATCCTTCTATGTCGCACAATAAAATTACCGTTCTGAAATCAACCGGCAAAGCATTAATAGCGCGGGTAACCTCATCCCCTATCATGCCCTGAAACACTTCCTGTCTTAAATCCAATGAGCCGGCCAGCTTCGCATCATCCAAATCCTGATAAGCGGCTACTTCTTCATAGTCAACCTTGGCAGGCTCTCTGGATTTTCTCCGGTATTCATTGATAAAAGCATTTTTCAGGATTTTAAACAACCACGCTTTGGCGTTTGTTCCTTCCTCATAGGAATTGAGAAAACGGTAGGCCTTAAGAAAAGTCTCCTGCACCAGATCCCTTGCGTCTTCTTCATTGTAGGTTAAATGAAAAGCAAAATTGTACAGAGCATTAATATGCGGAAGCATTTCACGCTCAAATAATTCATCTTTCTTCTTTTTAGTTATGTCAATAGAATCAGACATGAGGGCAAATTTATCATTTTAATAACCACTTGCTATGTCCCTGGCTGTGTTATAGTATTAACTTTACATTTCTCTGATTATTTCATGGGCAGGCTTAGCGCGGTTATTATTGCGTACAATGAAGAGCATGCCATTGTGCGCTGCCTGAAATCTCTGCAACCGGTTGTAGATGAAATTATTGTTGTGGACTCAGGAAGTAGTGACTGCACTGCTGACATAAGCCGCTCGCTGGGAGCAAAGGTCATCACCTGTACGTGGCATGGCTATGCCCAAAACAAAAATCTGGGCAATGCACACGCTTCTTCTGACTTCATACTTTGGCTGGATGCCGATGAAATGCTTTCTGATGAACTGGCTGACAGTATCGCTGCGGTAAAGAATCACTTATCGGGAGCCTATTCCGTTAACCGCATGAATAATTATTGCGGCAAGTGGATACGACACGGGGGTTTTTATCCGGATAAAAAAATCCGCATATTCAACAGAAAGCAGGCTTTTTGGTCAGGCGGCAGTGTGCATGAAACTCTGCAGTTCACTGAGCCGGTTCGAGTAACACAGCTAAAGGGCGACATTCTGCATTTCTCCTACACTACCGTGCAAGAGCATTGGAAGCGGATGCAGCTCTATTCCTCGCTTGCAGCCCGCGATATAGCCGGACGAAGTGTGGGTTTCAAAATAGGTAAAATGCTTTTTAGCCCGGTATTTCGCTTTACAAGAAGCTTCTTCTTTCAAGCCGGCTTTTTGGATGGCTCACATGGATTCCTGCTTGCTGCCATTACATCCATAGAAGTATTTGAAAAATATCGTAAATCCCTGCTGCATTTTTAATAAATGCAATACACGGCAGTTTTAGTTGCCCAGATAACGGATACCTCTAAGCAGTATTTCCAAATCATTGTAAATGGAATATTCCCGGGCATAAAAAAAATTCAATGAGTGAAGTACTTTTTCTTTTACCTCCAAATCTTCTGTCAGCACAGCAGGAGATAGTACGCCCGGCTTTTGAGGAGGAAGAATATAGTTGGGTTCTGTTGGAGAAACAGAAGCATATCCCACCCAGCTTTTTGTCCCCTTAAGAACCTGTAGCCAGTTGCGCATAAATCCTCTGCGATCGTTTACTACAAACAGCATTAAGGGGAAAACTGCTGCGCATGCAAAACAAAATATTAAATCCAGCAGGCGTTTGTTTCTACGGCTAGCCGAAGAAGTAATGGCCAGATTCATGTCAATAGCATACAGATCGCCAGCAGTATCTTTTGAATTGCTACCAATGATACTGGCGCTTCCCTCCGGTATGATTTTGTAACTGAGTTCGCTCCCGTTTTCAGTCATGTACCGGATAATACGGTTTACCGATACATCCCGGCTACAGAAAATCACTTCATCGGCTTTATAAATTCTTCGTATCACAGGCAATTCGTCCAGTGTGCCCAGATAATGCAGCGACTCGTTATTCACTTCCGGTTGCGGGGTGACATAGCCCAGATAGCTGTAGTGGGTATTTATCTGGGGGAGGAGGGTTAAGGCACGCTCCGCTTCTTCTTTACTGCCTGCTATAATCAAGCGGTTTGATTTGGGGCTTTGTATCCCCAGCCATCCGCCCATGATTTTTGTAAACACCAGGCGCAAAGAAACCAGTGCTATTACAGCCCATATTGCACCCAGGATAATCATTGCACGGGAAAAGCGCAGGGTTTCCGGCAGAAAGGCATACAGCACAGTAATAGCCAGTGTGCCCAAAGCAACGCCCCGGATCACCCGGAAGTTTTTTACCGGCTTATCATACCCTCCGCTCAGATATACAAACACCAGCCACAAGAAAATATAGGCGGGTATTACAAACAGCGTATATTCGGGCGGATAATATTCCGGAGCATTTTTAATACTGGAAGCCCAGAATATTTTTATAGCATACAATCCGCCATACAGTAAGGCCGCATCCGCAACCGGCAGCAGCAATTTTTGCAGCAGGCGTTTCAGAGAAGAAGCAGTTGCAGTGAGGTATACCGCAATATGCACCAACAGGGAATAGCCTGCCACCATCTGAGAGGCAAAGTGTTTCCTTTCAAAAATGAGCATTGCTTCATAGAACGTGCGCACATAACGCAGGCTGTTTTTTTTCGTGCTTTCCCCTTTGTAATGGACGATGGTTGTCAGCGGAAAATAATAGTTCTTATAGCCTGCTTTCAGAATACGATATGAAAGATCTATGTCTTCTCCATACATAAAAAAAGTTTCATCCAGCAGTCCTATTTCATCCAGCACTTTCTTGCGGATAAGCATGAACGCCCCGGAAAGCACTTCTACGGGGTGAATGGCATTTTCATCCAGGTAACCGAGATGATATCTGGAAAACGTTTTGGAACGGGGAAACAAAGTGCTCAGGCCCGTCATCTTAAAAAAAGCCACCTTCGGTGTAGGAAGAGCGCGCTTGGATTCGGGGAGAAAACAACCGCGTCCATCCACCATCTTAACGCCCAAAGCGCCCGCTTCAGGATGGGCATCCATAAACTGGAGTGTTTTCTCCAGCGTGTCTTCCTGCAAGAGGGTATCCGGATTCAAAAGCAACACATACTTGCCCCGGGCAATTGTGATGGCCTGATTATTGGCTGCCGAAAAGCCTCTGTTCACCGTATTTTCAATGACTTTCACTTCCGGGAAGCGCCTTTTGACCATTTCGGGCGATCCATCCGCAGAAGCATTATCCACCACAATAACCTCTACCTCTGCATCCCTGGCAGCCCGTCTCACTGAAAGCAGACATTGCTCCAGGAAATATCGTACATTGTAACTTACAATAATTACCGACAGCTTCATGATTTATGCTGCCAAAGGTAAGCAGCAGGAGGGTTTAAATCTCTCGGAAGAGAGACGCTATTCTTCCCTGACAAGAAAACTTTCATAGGGCTGCCGGTTCATCAGAGCGCGTGCAAGAGTAAGCTCATCGGTATATTCCAGCTCCCCACCCACAGATATACCCCGGGATATTGCCGTAATCCGGACCTGATATGGAGCCAGCTTCCGGGACAAATAAAATATTGTAGTATCCCCCTCAAGGGTAGGGCTGATAGCCATAATCACTTCCCGCACTGTATGGCTCTCCACGCGTTTTATCAATGAGGCCACCTGCAAATCCTCCGGACCCACGCCATCCATTGGAGAAATAACGCCCCCCAGCACATGATACACCCCATTATAATGATTGGTATTTTCCAGTGCCATCACGTCACGCAGATTTTCCACCACACAGATCAGCCCATGGTCCCGCGAGGGGTTTGCACAAATATTGCAAATCTCCGCATCGGCTACATTATGGCATTGTTTGCAGTACCGTATTTCTTCGCGCATGCGCTGAATTGTCCGTGCAAAGTGACTGACCTGCTCCGGGGGCTGGCGAAGCAAATGCAACACCAGGCGCAGGGCAGTTTTTTTTCCAATGCCCGGCAGACGGGAAAACTCATTGATGGCTTCTTCTATCAGTTTGGATGAAAAATGCATAAAGCTAAATGCCTGCTAAGCGAATTTAATGCTTTCAGGACCTTTTGAGGAGATCTCCCCCGTTAACACTAAGGCTGTACTGAGCTTTTTACTTTCAATCCATCAGGTTGCTGGGTTACCACAAATTCGGTGCGCCTGTTCATCTGATGTTCTTCCTCGCTGCAGGGCACTCCGTTCACGCAATGATTCACCGGCAACGATTCACCGTATCCGCGTGCAGTGATGCGGTGCGGCTCTACACCGCGTGATATCACGTATTGCACCGCAGATTCAGCTCGTTTCTGAGAAAGCCACTTATTGTAATTATCTGAGCCCCGGCTGTCAGTATGTGAGCGCAGCTCTACTTCCAGCCCCGGATAACGCTTCATAAACGCTACAAACTTATCCAGTTCTTCTGCTGCATCCGGACGGATGTCATACTTATCATAGTCATAGTAGATATTCTCCAGTTTAATCACCTCTCCTACCTCCAGCCTTTGCATTTCCAGCACAACACGGATGGTATCTTCGGTTGCCTGTATGGTAGACACTTCCACTGTATTCACAAGAAACCATCCGTATTTCTCTGCGATTACACTATACTCTTTGCCTGGCAGCAGGGTAAAGGTAAACGCCCCATTTTTATCCGAAGGCATTACATCTGTGCTGCCTGCGGGCTTTTCCTGCAGTTTAACCATAGCATCTCCAATAGGGTCACGGGTTTTTTTATCCACCACCTTGCCTAAAAGGATGACCTGTTGTTTGCGGGTGAATAAATAAATATCATCACTGCCTGCCCCCCCTTGCCTGTTGGAAGAAAAAAGTCCGCTTTCCAGGTTATCATTGTATATCAGGCCAAAATCATCCATACGGCTGTTGATGGGATATCCAAGATGCTTCACATTGCCCCAAACACCATCTTTTTGTGTGGCCGAATAGATATCCAGCCCTCCCAGGCCTTCGTAGGAGTCTGAAGCGAAATATAGAGTTCCATTTTTATGTATAAAGGGGAAAACTTCGTCTCCTCGGGTATTCACGCCGGATCCGAGATTGATGGGCTTTGAGAAGCCGCTGTCTGTAATTTCCACCACATAGAGGTCCTGTCCTCCCTGAGCATTTTCATGGGGCATGTCTGAAGCGAAAAAAAGATACCTGCCGTCAGCCGAAAGCGTAGGATGGCCTACAGAGTATTCATCACTGTTAAACGGCAGGTCCAGTATTTCCTTCCATTTGCCATCCACCAACTGAGCTTTAAACACTTTCAGTTTCATGATGCCTTCCTGACTTTTCCGTTTTCGCTTCAGATAATTATTCCGCGTAAAATACATCACCGTCCAGGAGCTGTCAAAGGTCACCGGTCCCTCATGATACTGTTTGTTCACATTTCCGGGCAATGGTGCAGGAGAGAGAAAACCTGTGTCTGTTTTCACGGATATATACAGGTCAAGAAAGGGTGCATTGGACCACACATCTGTTTTTCCGGTGCCCCGTGCTGACGGAAAAACTATGGCGCTATCACCATAATAATAAGATGGACTAAATTCTGAAACCGGTGTATTAAAAGAATACGGTTTCAATCGCACAAGCATGGAGTCTTTCATCCAGTCTGGAATGAGGTCAATCCCATCGGCAAGCCTTTTTCCACGCGGATCATCCGGAGCCAGGCGGGCATACTCCTCATAAAATTTTTTTGCCTCCTCGTATCTGCCTGCCGTACGCAGCATCTGAGCATAATAAAATTTTTGCAGAGGAGTGCACTCCGGATGCTGTACCAGCTGTTCATAATATTGCAAGGCATTTTCGTAATCACCAATAATGCGATAGGTGTTTGCCAACTGACCTAAAGCCTGATAGCGGTAGCTGGCCGCTTTCTTCTTTTTGCTCTTTTTATCAAGCGCTTTTTTGTAGGACTCAATGGCTTTATTAAAACTGAAAACCGACAGGGCTTTGTCGCCTTTCCGGATTTGTCGGACTTGCGCTGAGGCAGGCATACAGGTATACGCAATCACCAGGCAAAGGGTAAAGACGTGTAATAAAGGCCTGAATAGCTTTATGCTCATATATTTTTTATCGCATGATAGGAAATAAACCCTTCTGTAGGAATCCGAATTTACTGACATCCCGGGGTTAATATCTATTTTGAGGTTATTTTTTATCACTTGGATGTTTTTATGTGCACCAGGCTTCCAGCCAGCATTGCAGCTATGGAAAGCAGAAAAGCAGGTATCAGGGCGGGCATGCCGGGATTGATAAAAAATTCAAACACCACCCAGCTCAGCAGCCCCATAATCATGGACAACATGGCTCCGGCAGGTTTTGCTTTTGACCAGTAAACCGCTGCCACCAATGGTACCAATAAAGACACCAGCCCAAGAATATACGACTCGCCCACCAGTTGGTAGATGTTTCTTCTTCCAACAGCCATTCCCGCACTGATAGCTGCTATGAGGACAACCGAAAACCTTAAAAACAGAAGAAAGTGACGCTCATCCAGCCGTTTTCTGGCCAGCGGACGGATAACATTTTCAGTCAGGATAGTAGCCGGGGCCAGTAATGCTCCGCTGGCTGTGCTCAATATAGCCGAAAGCAGAGCTCCGAAAAATAAAATCTGCACAGGCAGCGAGGTATGCTTCATCACCATAAGAGGCAATATTTGCTGGTTGTCGTCCGTAAGGATTTCTGGATAGAGCTTTCGTGCAGCGAGGGCAATAAACAAAGGTATCATGGACACACCCAGATAAAGCAAAGCGCCCAGGTACGCTGAGCGCACAGCATTCGTTACAGATGAGGCTGCATTAGCCCGCTGGAAGATATCCTGAGAAGCAAGCGACCCAAGGCCCAATGTAACCCACGCTGCCAGATATTCTGAAAGGCCGGCCGGGGTCATCTCCGGAATGATGTTAAAAAAACCTTCCGGGGCCGAACGGATGACCGGCATTACTCCTCCGGCTTGTGCAGTGATGGCTGCCGCAGCAGCAATCAGCCCTGTAACAATCAGAATACTTTGAAAAAAATCCGTCACCGAAATGGCCCACATGCCCCCCACTACAGTGTAAAGCGTAACAACTCCCGCGCTGAGCAGAATGCCATAGTACAGCGGGATTTCTACAATAAGATTGAGTAAAATTCCCATGGCTACCAGCTGTGCTGCGATGTATCCGAAAAAAGTGGTAATCATGCACAAAGCAGCAGTCAGTTCCACTGTTTTGCCGTAGCGGTTACGATAAAGGTCACCTAAGGTGAGCAGATTCATCCGGTAGAGGGGACGAGCCAGAAAAACAGCATACAGCATGAGGCATAAAGCTCCTCCGAAAGGATCTTCAATTATTCCCATGAATCCATGCTGTATAAACTCCGATGTTGCACCGAACACGGTTTCGGAACCAAACCACAAGGCAAATAGCGCGGCTGCATTTACAAGTAAAGGCAGTTTGCGTCCGGCCAGAATAAAATCACCCGAGCCGCGGATAAACCGTGCTGCGGCAATGCCGATAAGCACCGTAACTGCCAGATAAAGAATGACAAACGTGATAAGCATCGCCTACCTTTTGTATTTTGACACCTCCGTGCATTGCTTTGTTCTTCCGGCTATGTCTGCTGCATCCCATCAGCAACCGGGTGTGTCTGACTCACATGCTGTCTTCCGGCAAAAGATAGGGTTACTTTGCAGACAGACGAAGCGCTAAACTGTTGGCCAGCAACACAGCAACTGCAAAGCCGGCCCCGATTAACAGGGCATAAGAAATATCCTGCTGAAAGGAAAACCCATATTGCAGGAAGAAGGCATGTATTCTCCGCACGGCAATCATATGCATGGTTGCTGCAGCTCCCGTAACCACCAGCAGGATGGCAGCCAGTTGCACTGTGAGCACCCTACTGACGGAGCTCCAGGTATATCCCAGGTTGAGCAAAATATTTATTTCCTCACGAGCCCTGGACAGCACAAGCTGAAAGTTTATCAGAAATATTACGGCTGACAACACAACAAAGAGCAACCCTACTCCCCCGGCCACCGTGATGAGCATCTTTACAATAGCCCCGGCTTTGCGGCTTTTCATTTGTTCGGAATTGGCGAGATATTTCTTTTCCTTCAGAAATTTTTTCAATGCTTCATCTCCCGGGTCAGTAACTTCAAGAATGAGCCGGGAAGGCCTTCCGGAGCCATCTGCAAATTCGTTATTAGCCCACTCCATAAATTCCCACGGCACAACAACTGAAGGAATTCTTTCACTAAATGCTACTACCCGAGCAGAAAACTGCTCTTTTTTCCCCTTTCCGGAAATGATAACCGTAAAGGGAAACATCTGCACCGCTGCAGGAGGCAACTGTGGCAGCCCTTGAGTCATGGCAAAACCGAAATTGTACAGGTTGAGAAATTCGGTGGGCAGAATAGCAGGGATAAACTTTTTCTCAGGATCCCATTTGAACTCTTCCGGCTTGTTATCAATGAATCTGTCCGGTACGGCTTCGAAAAAAAGGTCCGTGCTGAATCCAAGCTGTGCGGTAAGGTCAGCAGATATGACAAATTGATTTGTATGAAATTCGCCCACCGACACCACAAAAGGCTGCTGCCGGATGGTATCTATTTCTTCCGCCTTAAATGCGGAAGCCTTCTTATCAAATGTATTCAGCAGTGTGACTTCTTTATTGATAATCAGAAAAGACGGTTCATTTTCCTGCGCTTGCTGGGTTTTCAGCACCTGATTGATGTCGCGATACAGCTGGCCGGAGAGCATCATGATGAACAGGCCAATGCAAAAACCTGCCCCCGCTATTACAGCCTGCCAGCGACTTTGCCTGCCAAGCAAAACTTTCCAGAGCAGCGCATTCATTTATACAAGATACGTTTCATCATATTGAAAAAAATCATCTTCTCCCAAGGTGGTAATGAGAATCCCCGCCTGCTGTTTGCCACATTCTTCCTGAATGAGCTGACTGGCGGCCCGGGCATGAGCCTCATCCAGGTGGCTGAACGGCTCATCCAGCAGCAGCCAGTCAAACGGCTGCACCAGAGCGCGTAGAATGGCTATGCGCTGCCGTTCGCCAAACGACATAGTGCCACACTTTTTATCCAGCAAATGTGCGGCATGTATGCGCTCGGCAAATGCATCTATGGTTTGATTATCGTAATAGCCGGTCAGGATACTTTTCAGATGGATATTTTCACGACCAGTGAGCTGGCTGAAAAGAAGCATTTCCTGAAATACAATGGCCAGATGACGCTGCCGCAGCATTGCCCAGCCGTTGCCCTTCAGCATGTGGAGTTGACGGCCATTTAGGAACACTTTTCCGGAGTAATCGGTGCGTCTGCCATATAAAATGTGTATCAGGGTGGTTTTCCCCTTACCTGAAGCCGCCTGCAGGCGAATACACCGGCCGGGGGCAAACTCCACCACTTTGTTCCAAATCTGCGAAGCCGAAAGGTCCTGGTCAGCTAAGGGCTCCGGTAAAATCTGCTCTAAACGGAAGGTCAACGTACAGGATAAATTTTAAAGATTCCAAAAATATGCGTTTGTCTTTAGCCAAAGGAGCATGATACCAGGCATTTTTTATTCACTTTCCTCTGCCCTGCAATATGACCAGCACCGTATAAATCATGATTTTGAAATCAATGGACAAGGACATGTTTTCTATGTAGAGCAAATCCCATTTTAATCTTTCCACCATCTGATTCAAGTTTTCCGCATAACCATATTTCACCATGCCCCACGAGGTAATGCCTGGCTTTACTTTCTGCAAATGCTTGTAGGCGGGTGCAATTTTCACGAGCTGATCTATGTAATATTTCCTTTCCGGACGTGGACCTACCAGCGACATGTCGCCCTTCAAAATGTTGTAAAATTGAGGAAGCTCATCAATACGCCATTTGCGCATAACCCGTCCCCATGACGTAATGCGGGGGTCGTTTTTACTGGATAACTGGGGACCATTTTCCTCTGCATTCACATACATGGAGCGGAACTTGTATATCGTAAAAGGCTTGCCATGCTGGCCTATGCGCTCCTGGCGAAAAAGTATCGGGCCCGGAGAAGAGTACTTTACCCGCAACGCAATAAAAGCCATTAAAGGGGATAGAGCCACCAAGGCAATCACCGAAAACAAGATATCAATAAGCCGTTTAACCAGCTTTTGCCAGAAAGGCATGATATCCGGGTAGATCTCTATGAGTGGGGCTCCTATTACGTTTTCCATTTTTACTGACCCGGATAAAATATCATACATATCCGGAATGATTTTGATGATTACATTTTTATCGGCCAGGCTGTTAATAATACTGTTTAACCTGTGATGCTCCGATGATTCAATGGCTATAATGACTTCTTCAATGTTATCCTGTGCGGCAATTTTTTCCAGGTCGCTCAGCTTACCCAATTCGGGCATATACGCCTTTAGTTGATTGGTGCTTTCTCCGTTGGTATCAATAAAACCCACCAGCCGGTAACCCAACGCCTTCCGCGGGTCACTGATTTCGTGATAAAGTTGAACAGCATTTTCATTTCCCCCGATAACGACGGTATTGTACCCTATTATTCCTCTGCGTACCAGAGATTTTATGCGATTGAGGATAAGCAGGCGCCCCAAAAACGTCAAGGTAAAATGCAGGGAAAACAAAACCAGCAGGGTACGGTAATAGTTTTTGTAGTCATTGTCAATCTGGTCGTCCAAAATGAAAACAAAAAACAAAATCAACACTCCGAAAAAGCTTATCAGAAAGGTGCGGAAGAGCTCCGTAAGGCGTGATTTGCGGAAATACTCCCGGTAGGTGCCGGTAATAAAATAGACCATAATCCAGAACAGTGGAATGAAGAAAATACCGAAGTAAAAATTCCTGTCAAAAACAATTTCCGGATTGTGGACAAGGGAGTAGCCCCCGATATAGGTCTTTCGAAAAATAAACATCAGCCCCCAGGCCAGCATGGCAGCAAGGTAGTCGCTTAGCACATAAAAAAATCCGGCTGTTTTACGATTCATCAGTATCACGGCACCTTGGCATAGATGAGTTTGAGATTGTCAAGAAGAATTTTTACTGCTGTAGGATCGCTTTCAGCCGGTACCTTGAAATAAATGCGATAGCTATCGGCATTCAGCTGATTCACTTCAGGGGTAAAGTTGATGTATAGTTTATTCCACTGGCTACGGGCAGGTATCTTTAGCTTGGAAACCTGATAGGTTTCTGATCCATAGCGCACTTCCAGGCCGGCTTCAAACAGATGAGTATTGCGATAGTCCATTTCAAGGAAAACAGCTGTAGATTGATAAGGTATAGGCACATCTGCATTGCTTTTGGCAACTACATCCTGCACGGGAGCCGATAGGAGACCGGAATACTGTCCTTCAAATACGTCTGCCGACTCGTTGGTGCGTGTGACATTGGAAAAACCGGCTGTGCTTTCAAAATCTTCAATGAATGCAAAAATGGCATCTGCAGTGTAGCTTACTAAGGGATATAGCGTGTCCACCCGCGCGGGTTCCATCAATATTTCAAAAGTGTCTGCAGTGTAAAACGGATATTCGGCCCGTGTGGAAGCAATGCCATTGAGTTGTATGCCGGCATATACGAGAATGTGCGTTTGCCCGGTGCGCAGAATGGGAAATAAAGCCGGCAATTCATACACACCCTGCAGCCTGCCCTCGGCATAAATCCACACATCGGTTATCTTTTGCGACAGGGAGCCCTGGCCGCTCGTAGCGGTAATGCTTGCCGAAGGGATAAACAGGTAAGCCGGCACGGGTTCTTCCCGACAGCCTGCTAAGGCACATGCAAACACAAACAGGCAACTATATCTTCTCAGAGCGACCATTAATGCGCAGGGTTGGCAGGATATTGTACTGCTGCCTGATTTTTTTCAATTGTTTCAAGCACCCGATAAGCTACCTCCAACGCTCTGTAGCCATCCAGCAGGGACACGGGAGGGGGTTGGTCGGTGAGGATGCTTCGGGCAAAAAGCTCCAGTTCAGTCTGTATCGCATTCATCTCCGGCATGGTGATTTTTTCGTAACTGATTTTCTTCGCTTCCCCGTCACGTGTTTCAATAACAATAGCGTTTTCTGCATCGTTGTGGGCATTCAGTCTGAATACCTCGGTGCTTTTATCCAGCAGGTCCATGCTGATGTATGTGTCCTTCTGGAACAGCCGTATCCTTCGCATTTTCTTCATGGAAATCCGGCTGCAGGTGATATTGGCCACACATCCGTTGGTAAATTCAATGCGTGCATTGGCAACGTCAGGGGTGGAGCTGATAACAGCCACACCACTGGCGCTGATGTCCCTGATATCGCTATGCACCATGCTGAGGATAAGGTCAATATCATGCACCATAAGGTCAAGCACCACAGGCACATCGGTGCCACGCGGGTGGAATGCAGCAAGGCGGTGGGTTTCAATGAACATAGGCTGTAGCTGCATTCCCTGTATAGCTAAAAAAGCCGGATTAAAACGCTCTACATGCCCTACCATTGCCTTAATGCCTGCCTGCTCAGCCATTTGCATAAGCTGTCTGGCCTCCTGCAGGTGCTCGGCCAGAGGCTTTTCAATAAACACATGTTTGCCTTTTTGGATTGCTGCGGCAGCACTTTCGTAATGTGATGAGGTGGGTGTCACCACGTCCACTACATCTACGGCATCCAACAGGGCCTCCCTGTCATAAAAGCGGGGAATGCCGGTCTCCTGTTCAGCTAAAAGGGCATTTGCATCATGGGGATCATAAAAACCCATTGGTGTATAACAGGATAACTTGCTGATAAGGCGCAGATGAATTTTACCCAAATACCCGGCTCCTAAAACACCAATTCTTAGTGCATCCATAGCTTGTGCGAAATTACAAACCTCAATCGGTCCATTTTATGGCATCTGCTGTGCAACAGACAACAGGAAAAATAACGGGCATAATCAGGGCACGGGGTCATACCCATGCCCTCCCCAAGGGTGACAAGATAAAATTCTTTTCAGCGCCAGCCATCCGCCTTTGATAAGGCCGTATTTACGAATTGCCTGCAAGCTATACTCTGAACAGGTGGGGGTATACCGGCAAGTGGGCAGAAACCACGGAGAAATGACTTTCTGATAAAAACGGATCATCAGAACAGCCAGGCACGCGGGAAGCCCGATAAGTTTTTTCATGCAAGCCAATGTTAACCTTTATTGGCGAGGTAACGAGTCCAATATACGTTGCAGCAAGATGCCCGTTTGTTTAAAAACCTCCTCAAAAGCAGGCACATCCCTGCCGGTATAAATCAGCAATAAAATAACCCTTACGTTTTTTTCATCAAGACTTTTGTAGAATACAGCTTTCCTGAGGCGATAGGCTTCCCGCATCAGCCGTTTGGTTCGATTGCGTTCAACAGCTTTTTTAATATTTTTTTTTGACACGCCAAAGGCTACCTGCGCAAGGGCGGGCAAATCTTCATGTAGGGGCAGCCATACTACTCTGAGGGTTCTTGTCTGCAGAGAATGCCCTTCAGCAAAGAGGCGCGCAAGTAGCTTTCTGCTTTTCAACCTTTCGTGCCGGCTGAAAGTGTTTCTGACGGAAAAATGAGCGCCTTGTAGCATGCACTGCGGAACAACGAACCCCGGTCTGGTAGCTTTATTTCAGGCGTTTTTCATCCGATACGGTGAGCTTTTTTCTTTTTTTTGCTCTGCGTCTGGAGAGGGTCGCCCGTCCGGACTTTGTTTGCATCTTTTTGCGGAATCCGTGCTTGTTTTTTCTTTTCCTTCTGGAGGGCTGATAAGTTCTTTTCATTGCTGGGCTGTGATTTAGGAAGTTGCAAAGTTAACTATACGCATTTTTATGGCTCGGCTTATCCTTTCATGGAGATGAGAAACTCTTCGTTAGATTTGGTACCCTTCATATTATCCAGCATAAATTTCATGGCTTCTTCGGCTGTCATGTCTGCAAGATGATTCCGTAATATCCACATGCGCTGAAGGGTCTCGCGGTCAAGCAGGAGGTCTTCCCGTCTGGTGCTGGAAGCCACTACGTCAATTGCCGGATAAATGCGCTTGTTGGCCAGTTTGCGGTCAAGTTGCAACTCCATGTTGCCGGTGCCTTTAAATTCTTCAAAAATTACTTCATCCATCTTTGAACCGGTCTCTATCAAGGCGGTGGCAAGGATGGTAAGGGAGCCTCCGTTTTCAATTTTACGTGCTGCTCCGAAAAATTGCTTGGGTTTATGCAGTGCATTGGCTTCAACACCTCCGGAGAGCACCTTTCCGGATGCCGGAGCTACAGTGTTGTGAGCTCGGGCAAGCCTGGTAATGGAGTCAAGCAGGATTACCACATCATGCCCACATTCTACCAGCCTCTTGGCTTTTTGTAAAACAATGGAAGATACTTTTACATGCTTTTCGGCCGGCTCATCAAAGGTAGAGGCTACTACTTCGGCTTTCACGCTCCGCTCCATGTCGGTGACTTCTTCGGGGCGCTCATCTACCAGCAGAATGATCAGATAGACTTCGGGATGATTTTTTGCAATGGCATTGGCTACATTTTTCAGCAATACCGTTTTTCCGGTTTTGGGCTGTGCTACAATCAGGCCTCTTTGCCCTTTGCCAATGGGGGTAAAGAGGTCAATCAGGCGGGTGGAATAGTTTTCCGGATCTGTGAAAAGGTTAAACTTTTCGAAGGGAAACATCGGGGTCAGATAATCAAACGGCACACGGTCACGCACTTCATCCGGAGGGCGGTTGTTGATGGTTTCCACCTTCAGCAGGGCAAAATATTTCTCACCCTCCTTTGGTGGCCGTATGGCTCCTCTGACGGTATCTCCGGTTTTCAAACCGAATAGTTTGATCTGAGAGGGGGAGACATAAATATCATCCGGTGAGCTCAGGTAGTTGTAATCTGAGGAGCGCAGAAAGCCATATCCGTCAGGCATCATTTCCAGCACACCCTCACCGATGATTACTCCGTCAAACTCTACGTTGAATACACTTTCCCGTTTGCGGCTGTCTTTTTTCTCCTCGGCTGTATCCTCTTTCGGCAATGCCTCTTCCTCTTCGGTGATTACTGGCACTTCTTCCCTTTCTGCAAAAGCCTCGTCATCGGTGCGGAGTGCTTCTGTATTTGTGTCCTTCAGTTCAGAAGCACCATTGGTGTCTGCCTGCCGGGAAGCCGATTTTTTACTTCTGGACCGTTTGGCCCTGGACTGTGTTTCGGAGGACGTAGCCTGTGGAGCCAATGCCTGGTGATCCAGGATTTTGTAGATCAGCTCCTGCTTGTCCATGTTTTTGTAGTTTTCAATTTTGAGCTGCTCGGCTATCTCTTTCAGTTCCGGAACGAGCATCTCATTCAATTGCAGAATGTCATACATGGTAAATCAGATTTGATTGTGTATTACTAAGGAATAACTCTACTAAACTTTGCTTTAATGCAAAAAGCCGTTTATGTTAAAATGAAGTAAGGAATTAACGCTAAGTATTGTTTTCCTTGCTCAGGAAATCACGAAGGATTCGGGCACAATGTTAATCATTCTTTTTCTAAATTCAAATTTTTATACGGGTGCTGTTTTTGCAAGGATACATTATTCTGTCAGCATCTCTTTTCACTGCTGATATCCGTAAGTTTGCAGGCTATGCTGAAGTTGTTTGTCATCTTTTATTTTAAAGCACCTTTATGAGAACCCCCGGTTTGCTGCGTCTTGCGGGTTTGGAACCTCTGATTGTTACCCCGCAAAGCAACTTTATTAATGTGGGGGAACGCACCAATGTTACCGGTTCCAGAAAATTCCTGCGCCTTATCAGGGAGGAAAAATACGAAGAAGCCCTCAGTATCGCATTGGATCAGGTAAGAGGCGGGGCACAAATTCTGGATGTAAATATGGATGAAGCCATGATTGACGGCAAAGCCGCCATGGTGAAATTCCTTAATCTCATAGCTGCTGAGCCGGAAATTGCCCGCATCCCCATTATGATTGACTCCTCCAACTGGGATATTATTGAAGCCGGCTTAAAATGCGTACAGGGCAAAAGCATCGTGAATTCCATCAGCCTTAAAGCGGGTGAAGCGGAGTTTATCCGTCAGGCGCGTCTGGTCAGGAGATATGGTGCGGCAGCCATTGTTATGGCCTTCGATGAAAAAGGCCAGGCCGACACCTTTGAGCGCAGAATTGAAATATGCAAGCGCAGCTATGATATTTTAACCGAAAAAGTAGGCTTCCCTGCCGAAGATATCATTTTTGACCCCAATATTTTTCCTGTTGCCACCGGCATTGAGGAACATAACAATTATGCTTTAGATTTTTTCCGTGCCACCAAGTGGATTAAGGAAAATCTTCCCGGAGTTCACGTAAGCGGAGGCATTAGCAACGTGTCATTTTCATTCAGGGGCAACGATGTCATCCGGGAGGCTATGCACTCTGCCTTTCTATACCATGCTATACGCCATGGATTAGACATGGGCATCGTCAATCCGAACCAGTTAGAGGTTTATGACAATATTCCTAAAGAATTATTGGAAAGGGTAGAAGATGTTTTGCTCAACAGGCGTAAAGATGCCACCGAACGTCTGCTGGAGTTTGCTGCCACCGTAAAAAGCAGCGGAAAAAAAAAGGAAGAACAGCTGCAATGGCGCAACAAGCCCGTTAAAGACAGGCTCATTTATGCGCTGGTGGAGGGCATAGCAGATTTTATTGAAGAAGACACTGAGGAAGCAAGAAAACAGTTTGACCACCCCCTGCAGGTTATTGAAGGTCCTCTGATGGAAGGAATGAACATCGTAGGCGACCTGTTTGGCTCAGGTAAAATGTTTCTTCCGCAGGTAGTGAAAAGCGCCCGTGTGATGAAAAAATCCGTTGCCTACCTGACCCCTTTCATTGAAGCCGAAAAATCCGGCAACAGGCAGTCTGCCGGCAAGGTCTTGCTTGCTACCGTAAAAGGGGATGTGCATGACATCGGTAAAAATATTGTGGCCGTAGTGCTGGGTTGCAATAACTACGAAGTCATTGATTTGGGAGTAATGGTGCCCTGTGAAAAAATTCTTCAGACTGCCCGTGAACAGAAAGCCGACATTATAGGGCTGAGCGGGCTAATCACTCCCTCGCTGGACGAGATGGTGCATGTTGCCCGGGAAATGGAGCGTGAAGGGTTCAACATCCCCCTGCTGATTGGCGGTGCCACCACCTCCAAAGTACATACGGCTGTAAAAATTGAACCGCATTACAAAAGAGCCGCTACTGTACACGTGCTGGATGCCTCGCGATCGGTTACCGTTGTGGAAAATCTACTCAGCAACAGAAAAGATGAATTTGTCAAGGCTATCCGGGACGAATACCGGATGATCAGAGAACGCTATCATAATAAAGAACAAACGCGGGACCTTATCCCTATTGAAGAAGCAAGACGAAACAAATTGCAGATAGACTGGCATGCCGCATCCATCTGCACTCCATCTTTTCTTGGCATACGCGTATTTGATGATTATCCGCTGGAAGAGCTCATAGATTATATCGACTGGACTCCTTTTTTTGCCACTTGGGAAATGCGTGGTAAGTATCCGGCTATTTTACAGGATGCCGCCCTGGGCAGGGAAGCCAAAAAACTGTTTGACGATGCCCAACAGATGCTGCGGAAGATTATACACGACAAGATGCTCACGGCACGGGCTGTAGTCGGCTTTTTTCCTGCCAATGCACGGGGAGATGATATTGTTTTATATAAGAACGAGCAGCGCACCGACACACTCACGATACTGTATCATTTGCGTCAGCAGCAGAAAAAAACAGCCGGGCAACCTAACCTTTGCCTCAGTGACTTTATCGCTCCGGAAGAAACAAAAGTGCCAGATTATCTGGGTGCCTTTGCCGTTACGGCCGGCATAGGAGCCGAAGCATGGATTTCCCGGTTTGAATCCCACCATGATGATTATCGCAGCATTCTCTTCAAAGCGCTGGCCGATCGTTTAACTGAAGCGCTGGCCGAAAGAATGCATGAACGGGTGCGCAAAGAGCTGTGGGGCTATGTGCCGCATGAGCAGCTTACCAACGAAGCGCTGATTGCTGAAAAGTATCAAGGTATCAGGCCGGCTCCCGGCTATCCGGCATGCCCCGATCATACCGAAAAGATTACTCTTTTTGAGCTATTGCATGTCACCGAACAAACCGGCATCCGGCTGACTGAAAGTCTGGCCATGCATCCGCCCGCATCGGTATGCGGATGGTATTTTTCTCATCCGCAGTCAAAATACTTCGGTGTAGGTAAAATACTCAAAGACCAGGTGCAGGATTATGCCCTACGTAAAAACATGTCCGTAAAGGAAGTGGAAAAGTGGCTCAGCGCCTGGCTTGCTTACGAGCCCTGAAGCCTTCTCACAAATCTTCCCTTGCGATATACATTACGTCCTTTGGTCAAGCCCTTCCGCAGTTCCTTCTGCTTCTCAACAGGCAGTTGAATAAAATCACGGCAGGCCGCTGAGCAGCAGCCGTCATATTGGCGGGCGCATTCCTCGCACTGAATAAACAGCAGATGGCACCCTTCGTTTTTGCAGTTCACATGCCGGTCACTGGGGCTACCACATTGATGACAGCTGCTGATCACCTCATCGGTGATTCTTTCTCCCAGCCGCTCGTCAAAAACGAAGTTCTTTCCATGAAACTTATTTCGCAAGCCCAGTGCCTTAACCTGCCTTGCATAATGAATGATACCTCCTTCAAGCTGATGCACCTTTTTAAATCCTTTGTGCTTGAGCCATGCGCTGGCTTTTTCACAGCGTATGCCGCCGGTACAATACATCACGATGTTTTTGTCTTCCTTACCTTTCAGCATTTCTTCCACCATTTTCAATTCCTCGCGAAAGGTGTCCGCATCCGGCAGAATGGCATTTTCAAAATGGCCTACCTCCGATTCATAATGATTGCGCATGTCAATAAGTATGGTCTCCGGATCATCGGTGAGTCGGTTGAATTCTTCGGCATTCAGATAGCGCCCTACATTGGTGACGTCAAAAGTCTTATCATCCAGGCCGTCAGCCAGAATTTTTGATCTTACTTTTATTTTCAGCTTAAAAAAGGATTTGCCGTTGTCGTCCACGGCAAAGTTCAGGCGGATGGTTTGCAGAAAGGAGACAGAGTCCAGAAGTTGCTTAAACTGTTCTTTGTTTTTTTCCGGTATGCTGATCTGTGCATTGATGCCCTCGGTGGCTACATATACTCGTCCAAGCACTCCCAGCGCGGACCATTGCAGAAACAACCAATCCCGAAATGCCTGCGGATCAGGGATGCGGGCATATTTATAAAAAGATACCGTCAGCCGCGGTTCTGAGCTTTCCATAAGCTTCTGTTTCAAAAGCCGGCTATCCTCTGTGTTATATAAAGGAACTGACTTTTGCATGTGGCAAAAATAAACGCACAGCGGGAGTTATGCTAAATTTACCAACCCTGCTTTTACGTGAACACCTCATTTGCTTATGGTTCAACATTTATTCTGGGTGCGATTCACGCCCTGGAGCCCGGCCATGGCAGTTCATTTATAGCATCCTACCTGCTGGGTGAAAAACTCACACTGCGACACATCTTTACCCTTGCGTTCAGCTTGCTGGTTACCCACTTTCTACTGCTGATAATCATTGCCCTCCTCATGCGGATCGTGTTTTCCCATGCGGTGTTTGAACGGGCTGAGATCCTACTGTCATGGGCAGGTCCGTTAATCATTATTGCATTTGGCATTTTTTTGGTTCTCAGGCACCGACACAGCCACGAAGAGCATAATCTGTTTCACTCTCCTTCTGCCTGCAAACCGGCTGAAGGGAACAATCTGCGCAAACCCGCTATGGTAGGTATTATCAGTGGCCTGCTGCCATGCCCTACGGTGATTGCACCTATCCTCATGTCGGGGGCAGCTAATAATTTTCACAACGCAATATTTTACATTTTGACTTATGTGCTGGGCATGGGTGCGGTAATGCTGATGTTGATGATGCTGTTTTTTTTGATGCAGAAGGCTCTGCTCCGCAAACTGGAAACTGTCTTTGTGCGCATAAAGCCGCATCTGATAAGCGCACTGCTCATCATTGCGGTTGGCGTTGCTTACCTTGGGCTAGCAATCTACTCTGCTTTAACCGGGTCGTAAATCTGCTTACTCAATTTTTTTCTTAATTTTCATGCGATTCATGAAAATCCGTAATCTCCTTATCCTAACGGTGTTAGCTGTGCTGTTATCCGCGTGCAGCCACTATACGTGTCCCACTTATGATAACAGTTCTGGGGAGCAAAAATACCATGGGAAAAACCGCAGCACCAGCAAGGGTTTGTTCCCGAAAAACATGCAATAGCCATTCAGAGCCTGTCCTCTAGCTGCTTTAACGTAAACTATGGTTACAGGTATAGCTTCATTGCCCAAGATGAAGTCTGTCAGAAAAGGGTTTGAGCCGCTGAGAAATGGCAGCGGTATCCGCTGACGGATTGTTGCGGTCCATGAGAAGAATGGCCTGAGTAGTGAACCCTCCGCGAATTGTACCATCGGGTAGTTCTATGAGCCAGTCTTCTGCCTTGAGAAGATGTAAGGCCACATATGGCGGATAAAATACCTCATCTGCCTCGCCTTTATGCAGGAGCTCTGCTGTTACCATAAGGGAATCCACCTTTAGCACTTTCGCCCAGAGATGCTCCACATGTCCGGGAACAGGCTCAAAAGAAAAGCGCACGAAAGCCTGGTTTGGATATTGGGCATAGAGAGCAACAAACGTGTCCAGGGTTTGCCGTGCCTGTTGACGGGCATGAATCATCAAAGGGTGCTGCTCCTCTATGCGGGGAAGCCTGTTTTCCTGCGGAGCAGAAAAAATCATCAAGACTATAATAATGCCAGCCAGAAGGACAAATACTCCGGTTACTATAAAAAAGAATTTCAATGGCCTATCCATAATGCAGCGCCTCTTTAAGACCAAGGTAAATTTGTATTTTTAACACTGATGGCCTCCCGCGGAATTTACAACAGCCTTCTGCAAAGAAAGCAAAACAATATCCGATCGCTGGCAGTGCTGATTGATCCGGATAAGTGTGCATTAGAGAGGCTGCCCCATTTTGTTGTGCAGGCGCAACAGGCCGGAGCAGACTACTTTTTTGTGGGTAGCAGTCTGTTGGTACAGAATACCTTTTCAGAATGCCTGGTAGCTATTCGCAAATACGCGCATGTGCCGGTAGTCATTTTTCCGGGCAGTTGTTACCAGGTGAGTCCGCTTGCCGATGCGATCCTGCTGTTATCGCTGATTTCGGGGAGAAATGCCGAATTTCTTATCGGCCAGCAGGTTGCCGCAGCTACGGCTCTCAAAAAAAGTAATCTTGAAATCATATCTACCGGCTATGTATTAATTGATGGCGGACGCCTCACTTCCGTGCATTACATCAGCCAGACTCTGCCTGTTCCGGCGGATAAGCCCGACATTGCAGTAGCCACAGCCCTGGCAGGTGAGATGCTCGGGCTGAAAACTATCTATCTGGAAGCCGGTAGTGGCGCTGCAAAGTCCGTAAGCCCTGCCATGATCAGTGCAGTGCGCGAAAACATCAGCATACCCCTGCTGACAGGAGGAGGCATACGGGATGCTGAGAAAGCTTTTGCCATTGCCCGTGCCGGAGCAGATGTTGTTGTAATCGGCAACAGCTTTGAACAAGACCCCTCTCTGCTTTTTGAAATGGCTTGTGCTGTGCATGAAGCCGGTCATTCTTCCCAAACACAAATACATTCCCCTTGAAAGGCAGAGTCATTAAATCCACCGGCAGCTGGTATCTGGTGCGGCTGGAAGACGGTACTCTTCTGAACTGCCGGATTAAAGGAAAATTTCGCCTGGAGGATGAAAAATTAACCAACCCCGTTGCTGTGGGAGATGAAGTGTGGACAGAAAGAGAGCCCTCTGACGGAACGGCAATGATTACTGAACTCCTGCCCCGAAGAAACTATATTTCCCGGCAATCGCCCCGACACAAACAGGCTCGCCATATCATTGCAGCCAATATTGACCAGGCTTTCCTGATTGCCACCATCGCATACCCCCGCACCTCAACCGGATTCATTGACCGCTTTCTGCTGACCACCGAGGCCTATCATATTCCCGCTCATATTTTGTTCAACAAACTTGACCTGATAGAGGGCAACACTCTCCGGAAACTGGAAGCCATAGAGCACATCTACAGAAGTATTGGCTATCCGGTTCACCGGCTGAGCGCTTTAAACCAACAACACCTGGAAAAGCTGGTAGATTTGATGACAGGCAAGACCACCCTTCTGGCCGGACACTCCGGAGTAGGCAAATCCACCTTTATTAATGCTGTGATTCCAGGTGTACAGCAAAAAACAGCAGAAGTATCCCGTGTACACCACAAAGGCACTCATGCCACCACGTTTGCTGAAATGTTTCAACTTCCTGGCGGAGGTTTTGTTATTGATACCCCCGGAGTGAAAGAATTCGGCCTGTTGGATATAGAACCCTCCGAAGTGAGTCATTATTTCAAAGAGATGCGGGAAGTACTGGATAAGTGCCGGTTTAACAATTGTCTGCATGTAAATGAGCCGCACTGTGCAGTGAAGGCCCTGGTGGAAGAAGGCAAAATACATGAGGAACGTTACAGAAACTATTTGAAAATACTGGAAGATTGCAAAGCAACCCGGCAGGAACAGTATGATTAGATTTTCCAAACGCCCTCCCGTGTAACCTGTATAAACACATTCTAAACATTAAAAACTATGCGCACAGTCATTCAGCGTGTAAAATCAGCTCACGTTGAAATTAATGGCATCATTACCTCCAGCATTAGCCATGGCTTGCTGGTATTGGCTGGTTTTGAAGATACCGATACGCTTGAAGACCTTCAGTGGATGGCGAAGAAAATCGTCCAGCTCCGCATTTTTAATGATGCCCACCGAATCATGAATCTGAATATACAGGACGTCCGGGGCAATTTGCTTATTGTAAGCCAGTTTACTCTCTTGGCCAGTACAAAAAAGGGCAACCGCCCTTCCTACATCCGGGCGGCTAAGCCTGCCGTTGCAATACCTTTATATGAAGCATTTATAGAAATCGTTCAGCAGGAGGCCGGAAAGCCCGTTTTTACCGGTAAATTCGGAGCTGATATGCAGGTGGCGCTGGTGAATGATGGGCCCGTTACTATTATCATAGATAGCAAACAAAGAGAATGAAAGCATTCCGTGAATACGTTGTGAGCCATAAAGAAAAAGGCGAGAAACTGCTTTCCCGTCTGGAGATGGCCGGCCTCCTGTTTACCATGCTTGCCCTGGTGCTGATGCTGAAAAAAATCCCTTTCAGCGGGTATTTTTTTATACTGGGTCTTTCTGCTCTGACGGCAGTGTATCTCTCATTGGGGATATTCTGCAAGGAATTTTTCGGCCTTTCAGAAACCGATTTCTTTTCCAAAGCTCTTACAGGTGCTTACCTGGCCCTTTCCTTCACCACTCTGGGTATCCTGTTTCTCATTATGCGCTGGCCTGCTGCCCGGTTGCTGACCGAAGGCGGTTTTGCGGCTACCCTGCTTTTTTTTCTGTTTTTTACTTATCGTTTGTACCTAGTAAAAACAGACGAAAAATATAAAATCATTATGCATAATCTCATTGTAAGAATGCTGCCGGTGCTTATTACCATAGGCATTTTAATTATTATCCAACTTAAAAGCTGAATGAATATGACCCTTCGGGAAGCCCAGCACACCGTAGACAACTGGATAAAAACCACAGGGGTAAAATACTTTAGTGAATTAACCAACATGGCTATCCTGGCGGAGGAAGTAGGCGAGGTGGCTCGCATCATCAGCCGTACATATGGAGACCAGTCTTTCAAAAAAAGCGACAAAAAAGTCCATCTTGCTGATGAACTAGCCGATGTGTTATGGGTAGTTATTTGTCTGGCAAATCAAACCGGTGTAGATCTGACAGATGCTTTTAAGAAAAACCTGGAGAAAAAAACAAAACGGGACAGCAAACGCCATGAGAGGAATAAAAAGCTGAAATCTTAGGCAGCTGTATGCTGCGATGCGGCTCTTCTCAGGCGATCATTAATGGCTCGTCCCAGTCCGATATCCGGAACGGGTTCTGCCAGGATAACGGTAATGTCTGCCTGATCCAGCTGTCTTAAATAGCTAAACAGATTTTTAGCTGCTTCTTTCAGGTCACCTGCTGGTGACAACACACATTGCGCGGCTACACCTGCTGCTTCAACGGGAGAGCGGAATGCGAGAATACCGGTTTGCTGCGGTAAAAAATTCTTCAGATTTTCTTTTATGTCTCCCAGAATGAGTTTTTTAACAGGAGCGTAATGTGTGCTCATCATCCCGGGTGCTTCTACCGGGGCTGCTGATGCTACTGTTTGCACCGGACCGGCCAGTTGCTCAATTTTTTCCAGCTCCAGACCTCCGGGGCGCAGAAGTATAGTCGCTTCGGGAGTTACTTTAATGATGGTGGACTCAATTCCGATTTCGCAGGGTCCGCCATCCAACACATAATCTACCTTACTGCCCAACTGCTGCAACACATGTCCGGCACTTGTAGGGCTCACATATCCTGACGGGTTGGCACTGGGCGCTGCGAGCGGAAAATTCAGCATCCGCAAAAGTTGCAATGTAAGGGGATGGTGAGGCATCCGTATTGCCACAGTATCCATGCCAGCGGTAACCACATCAGGAACAGATTCTTTTTTTTTGAGCACCAGCGTCAGGGGTCCCGGCCAAAAAGCCTCGGCAAGCCGTCTTGCCGTTGCGGGAAATCCGTCAACCAGTTTTTCGGCACCCTCCAGGCTTCCCACATGCAGTATGAGCGGATTAAAAGAGGGCCTGTTTTTCGCCTCATAGATTTTCAATACCGCATCGGCATCCAGCCCGTTGGCTGCCAGGCCGTAAACGGTTTCCGTAGGAATAGCTACCAGCCGCCCTGCCCGCAGCAGAGCAGCCGCGTAGGCCACGTCTGTTCCGATATTATTTACAACATGCTGAGGCATTCGTTTTCTTTTTTACGCATCCGCCTGCGGGTGGCCGGCTGTTTATCCGTATAGCCCAAAAGGTGTAAAACACCATGAATCATTACTCGGTGCAACTCTTCTTCAAAAGGCAAATGGCGTTTTTCTGCATTATCCGCCACTCTCTCAACACTGATATAAATATCACCCTCCACTGTTTGTGAGTCTTGCGAATAATCAAAAGTTATCACATCTGTGTACGTATGATGATGAAGATAACGGCTATTCATTTCCGCCAGAAATTCATCTGCGCAGAAAATAAAGTTGATGTTGCCGGCCACCTTCCCTTCAGTCTGAATAACGTTTTTAATCCAGGTGCGGATTTTTCGGGAACGCTGTACACGGAAGCGAATGCCTTCGGTATGAAAATAAATCATAGCGAAAATCCTACTGCACCAGGCAACTGATGACGGTCAGGACAGAATTTTAAAGCGCATTTCCACGGTTGCCCCGCCATTAGAATATTTCAGATAATCGGAGAGCTGCTTCATCAGAAAGACACCCCTTCCTGTAGATTTATGGAGATTTTCGGGTGCGGTGGGATCGGGCAGGTTTTCATAGTCAAAACCTTCACCTTCGTCAGCTGCAGTAATAATGATTACTGCACCATCTTTAGTGCCGCTTACCTTCACCGTTTTGGAGGGATCGTATTTGTTGCCATGCATAATGCAGTTGTTGACGGCTTCTGTCAGGCAAATCAGGATGTTGCCATAGAGTTCATCGGGTATTTCAAATTCCCCGCGAAGCTGGTCAACGAAGGATTCTACCTCTGCGATACTGTTGGCATCCGAAGGGATACTTAGCTGAAACTCTTTGCCGATAAGGCTCATATGTAACCAAAGATAGCTATGATTTGGGTGATTTGACAACGCATGGCATAAACTTTAGCGGAAATTTCCCACAATTCAGAAGGTAATATTTTTAAAATACGACTCTATGAGTTGGCGGTAGTAGGGCTTCAGTTTAGGAGGAACGGTTTTATAAAGCTGTATTTCTGCTTCCCGCTGCCGCAGGTATTCTTCCAGGGAAGGGGGCATCTGACGGGCTATTTCATCCGCAGTTTCTGCCTGACGTTTTTCATCCTGTTCTCTCTCTCGCATGGATTTTTCTACTTCAAGCAGGCGAGTTAAAATTTCCTGCTGGCGCATGAGCATCTGTTCGGTAAGTTGCTTATTGTAGAGTTCGGTTTCCGTTTTGTTCATTTCGTCCATAAGCTTATCCAGATTACCCAGGCTGCCATCGGTGTTTTCTTCCTGGTTGAGTTTACGCAAGGCTTCGCGTATGGCAGCTTGTTTGGCAGCCATTTCAGCAATTTCTTTGCTCATGCCGCCTTTGCCTCCGGGTTGTTTGCCTTTTTTGAGTTCTTCTTGGAGCTTGCTCATCTGTTCATTGAGCTGCTGCTGCATCTGGCCCAGCTTGGGGGTGGGGGTACCCTGACCTTTTTTCTGACACATCTGCGTTCCGGACATTCCAGCCGCCATTTGCTGCTGCATCTGTTGCAGACTTTCATCCAGCATGAGTGCCAGATTATTAAAGCCGGTCATCACATACTGCTGATGCAGGGCTGCATCGCTTTTCTTGCGGTCGGCAAGGTGTACGATGCTTTTTTCAATGTTTTTATAAACATCGGTCATCTCCCTGTTAATGAAAGTCTGCAGTTGAAATACCCTTTTGCTGAGGGCATAGAGACTGTCTCTTACAAGGGCAGTTTCGTCCTTTATCTTTTGCTGCATTTTTGCCAGATCTACATATTTGGGGTCGTTGATACTGGTTTCGTTGACCAGACGTATAAGCTCTTCCTGGTCAAAGGAAAGCGTGAGGAGGTTGTCCAGCAGCTGGCGTATGGCGCGCATGTCCATTTCCAATTGTTCCATTTGCATGTTGCCCATCATCTGCGCCAGGGTTTCTGACATCTGGCGCATTTTCTGGGCAGCATTTTTCTGATTTTCGGATGCCTTTTTGTTTTTATTCTGTTTAATATTTTCGGAGCCTTTCTGCATTTCTTGTCGTGTCTGATCGGCCTGTTGCCGGGTTTCGTTGAAGTCTTCATTCTGACCCAGCTCCTGGCTCATTTTTTGCAATTCTCCGAGTGTTTGTTGCAGGTTATCAAACTCGGAGTTAAGTTTTTGCTGTTCCTCTAAAAGCTGGTCATTGGGACGTGATGCATTTTTTGTTTCTTCACTGAGTTGCTCTTGTTTATCTGCAAGTTGCTGCAGTTTGTCGGTTGTTTCGGCCAGTTTTTGTTCAAATTCAAGTTTTTTGAAAAGCTCCAGCATGCGGTCAAGTTCCTGGCTGAGTTGTTCCTGTGAGAGTTCAAACTCTTTCAGGTTTTCCATCATCTGGCCAAGGTCCAGTTGTTCCATAAGCGACTGCAGCTTTTCAAACATCTCTTTCATTTCGGGAGAGAGCACTTCATTAAACAGTTCCTGAAGCTTTTGTTGTTTGAGACGTATTTCCTCGCTTATTTGCTTATATTCCTGCTGTCGGCTCAGGTTATTGCTGAATTTTTCCTGGAGCTGGCGAATGGTTTCTTCCAGTGTTTGTTGTTGCTTGATCAATTCGGATATTTCCTTTTTATCTTCCCAAGTAAGATTTTTTTTCTGCAACAGCTTTTCCTGGGCTTTTTGAATTTCACTGCGTATCTGCCCGGCTTTTGATACAGATTTGTCCAGGTCGCTTTTTATGTTTTCATTGGTCAGTCGTGTTTCTTCTTCCAGTTGCTCCAAGGTAGGCATTTTAAATTGCAGGATACTGGACCGGGTTGATTTGCTGCCGTGGATGCCATCGTTGTCCCATACTTCGAAGAAGTAGGTAATGGCTTCACCGGGTTTTAATCCGAGCGGCTGCAGGTCCCAAAAGTGTGTAAATTGTGAGATCAGTCCTTTTTTGAATGGCACAGGCACGGCATGATAGACTGCGGTGTCGATGTCGTTGTCACGAATGATTTTGTATTTCAATTCCAGGCGAGTAAGCCCATAGTCATCGGATGCTTCACCGGTGAAATAAAGATAGCGAAGGGTGGCGGAGTCCTGAACCGGCTGCACCGAAAGCGCGGGATACTGATCCGGAATAACTGTAAGCGTGTAGCTGATAGAGTCTGCTCTTTCAATATAGCTGTTGGAAATGGTTATGGTATAATATCCGCTCTGCTGAAGGGTGCGATTAAGGATAAATAAGTCCTTTCCGGAGCGTTCGGCAAGCTCTTCGTCAGTGAAGCGAAAGGTAAGCTTGTCCGTATTATTGGTATGTAACTCCCAGCGTGCTTTTGTTCCCAGAGGTACATTTAAATCGCCAATATTTTTCAATACCTCATCCCGCCTGCCGGTATAAGCCGGATAATCCAGATATACTTCAAAATTCACCACCATGGGTTTAGGGAGGACTTCAATCGTATGGATTTTGGAATCATAGCCTGCAGCGGAAAGCACAAAATCCTGGCTTTGCTGCAGATTAACGAACTTGTAGCGATAGGTGCCGGCTGCAAGCTTTTCCATTTTGTAGGCATGTCCTTCTACTTTTATAAAAAGATTATCCGGCAATACCTCTCCGGTGACTTCAGCCTCCAGGGTAAAGTCTTCAAATTGAATAACGCGCAGTGACGGATTTTTGACCACAAAACGAAAAGGAGCGGGCTTTTCATAATGGCGGTTCACATGGATGAGGCGGGTAGTACCCTCCTTCAGGATATTGGGTGCACTGAAAAAGATTAAAATAAGTGCCAGCAGGGGAACCACCAGATAGCGCAGATATTTCCTGTTGCTCTTCAGGTCAATGGCGGCTGTAAATGGTACCAGTTTAATGCTTTCAATTTTTTGATTTATGCTGGCTTCAATCAAGGTTTTATCCTGAGCCGATTCGGATTGACGCTTAAGCTGCAAAATGTTGAGTAGTCGGTCCTGCACATTCTGAAAATGTGTGCCAATAATGCGGGCTGCCTGTTCGTGGCTGATGATTTTTCCTAAACGGTAATAATGTAGAAGGGGTAGCCCTACCCACCAGAACAGCACTCCCAGACCACCTGCAATGAAGCCAAAGAATAAGACCTTTCTGCCCCATACGGGCAAATAAAAGTAGTATTCAATAACATTAAGCAGAAGAAACGCACCCAGAATCAATGCCGATGAGTATATCAGTCCGCGGAGCAGTTGATTGATGTAGTGCTTGCGGATAAACTCATCCAGCTTCTTTATCAGAAGACTATAATTGTCGGTCATGCCGGTGTTTAATCACTAATGAGGTAATAATTCCCCCGGAGTAAAGTTCGCATCAAAAACGTTAAACTGGGCCTATCCATTGTTTTTCTGAAGTTAACCCCTACGGTGCAGAAATTCCAAGAAAGGGTAAATGCGTTCAGTTTGCATCTTGCGGTACAAAATATACCTCCCTGTAGGAGCGGTATTCCATAGCGTTCTGCGGAAAGTTTTTCAGATTGGGCTGAAGCAGCCGATGATCTTTATAATAGTAAACCGGCATGATGGGGGCATCCTGAATCATTACCTGATCTGCCTGGGCATACAGCTCAAACCGTTTTTTCTCGTCCACGGTACGGATAGCCAACGTAAAAAGGGAATCATACACAGCGCTGCGATAGCGTACCGAATTGAGGTAAGCTTTGTCATTGGGTTTGGGCGGGATATGTGCGCTATAAAAAAGGTTTAAGAAATTTTCAGGGTCAGGATAATCAGCTATCCAGCCCAGGCGCCAGAAACGCGCTTTCCCGGTTTCCAGATTTTCCAGATGCTGGGCAAAGGGCAGTTTTAAAATGTTGACCCGAATATTCAGATTTTCCATTAACATTTTCTGTATGGCTTCAGCCACCTGTTCGTTGGTGCCTCCTCCGGAGTTGATTTGTAGCGTCAATTCGGGAAATCCTTTGCCATTAGGGTAACCGGCCCGGGCAAGGTGTTCTCTGGCTTTGACCGGATCATAGGTATAACCCTTAACCGCCCCAGCTTGAAATCCCTTTATTGCCGGTGGCACAATACCATGATAAGCCGGAATAGCACACCCTTTCACGGTGTAGTCCACTATCTTTTGCCGGTCAATGGCATAGTTAAAGGCAATGCGAACATCCCGCCTGGCAAACACCGAATCGGTATTCAGGAAGCCATAATAGAGGGTGGCAAGTGTGGGGTTTACCTGCAGTTGAAATTTGCGGTATTCGCCCAGCAGATTGCCATTCTGATCAATAATTTCGTCTACCATTTCCAAAGGCAAGCGATACACAAAATCCAGATCGCCCTTTTTCAGTGCAAGCAGTTCTGATTTTTGCTCTTTAATAAATGTGATTTTTACCCCGTCCAGAAAGGGAAGGCGATTGCCATATTCATCCTTGCCCCAGTAGTCAGGATTTTTTTCCAGCACAACCACTTCATCATCACGCAATGCTTTAATTCTGAAGGGGCCGGTGCCTACAGCTTTTACGCGCATTTCCGATCCATACGTCTCCAGGGCTTCCCGGGGAAACACTGCTGTAAAAGGTAAAGCCAAAAGCTGCAGGAACCCCGGGAAAAATTGCTCCAGTTCAATGCTCAGGGTATAATCATCTATAACCTTAATGCCGGCAACCCGATCCGGCACTGTAGCGATATCTTCAGGATGCTTTGCTTCCAATTCCTTCATACGTGCTACTGCAGACAAGTAGCTTTCATCCCTGGCATTAGATGGAAAGCGTTCAGCTGTAGCCTTCAGGGATTGATATTCGCGCGACAGATAGTAATGATCCGCTCCTTTGACCTTATCTTTAAATACCCAGAAACCCTGGTTGTTTACATCGGGGGTGCATAGCATGGTGAAACAATACTCAAAGTCACGGGCGGTTACTTCGCGCCCCTTGCCTCCGGGGAAACAGGGGTCATCCTGAAATTTCACTCCCCGCATAAGGTGAAAGGTAAACAGCAAGCCGGTACTGTCCATTTCCCATCGTTCAGCCAGGCAAGGTTTTACAGAGAGGTCGGCCTGGTCAAAACGCACCAGGCCTTCATAAATCTGATTGGTGATGCGATGCCCGCCCACTTCTGTAACATTGAGCGGGTAAAGACTGCGAAAATATTCTACCTCGTTGCACCGTAATACACCACCATAATATCGCCCTCCTTCAGCAGGAGTTAGGGCAGCATTTTTATTTGCCGAAGGTGAACAGGCAATGCATAAAAAACAGAAAACAGCCGGTAGAATAATTGTGCAGCGCATGAAAAACATTTTTTCAAATATACATGAAACTGCACGCAAACCTTTACGTCTATAAAGAAGGAAGCCTCATACCGATTAGTTAAATTTATCCGCACATACACGCTATATAAAAAGCCCCGCAGGGATGAAGCCCCGCAATATCTATCAGGTATGCTCAAACCAGTAAGCGCTCTTTACTTTATGCTGATATGCATTCCCCTGGTCGGGAAGGCGCAGTTTTATACTATTACCGGGCGCGTTACGGACGCTGTATCCCGTGAGCCGGTTCCTTTTGTAAACATCTATCTGAAAGGAAAAAACATAGGTACCGTGTCCGACTTTCAAGGCAACTTTATACTTCAGACTGCCACATGGGGTGATACTCTGATTGCCTCCAGTATCGGCTACCAGACCGCAAAAAAACCCTTAAGCAGAGCACCTGAACAGGTCATCAACTTCGTTTTGGAGCGGGCTGATATCAGCCTGCAGGAAATTGAGATTCGCCCGGGAGAGAACCCTGCTCATGTCCTGCTGCGCAAAGTCATTCAGAACAAAGGGAAAAACAGCAACAGTGTTTTGGACAACTACAGCTATGAAGCGTATAACAAGGTAGAACTGGACCTGTATGACTGGAATCCGAAGTTTCAGGACAGGCGGGTTATGCGTCCGTTTCAGTTCATCTTTGAGAAGGTAGACAGCACTTCCGAAGACAAACCCTTCCTCCCGATTTTCATTACTGAAACCTTGTCAGATTATTACTACCGCAGCCGCCCCAAAAAAGAAGAACGGGAAATTATTAAAGCCAGCAAGCAATCAGGGGTAACCAGTGAGAGCCTTTCACAATTCATGGGGTCTATGTATCAGGAAGTGAGTGTGTATGACAACTGGCCTATTTTGTTTTCTAAAAGCTTTGTCAGCCCCATTAACGATGCAGGCTTGCTTTTTTACAACTATTACCTGGTGGACAGTGGCTTTATTGACGGCAAATGGTGCTACAAGCTGACGTTCAAACCCAAGGGTAAGGGGTCGTTCACCTTTGTGGGCGACCTCTGGATAGCAGACTCTACGTTTGCGGTCAAGCAGGTAAGCATGGAGGCGGCCGAGCATGTGAATGTCAATTTTGTTGACCGCATCAGCATTTTCCAGTCTTATCAACCCGTCAACAATACAACGTGGATGATTTCCAAGGACAAAATTGTGGTTCGTTTTAAAGTAACTGACAAAATGCTTGGCATCATCGGACGTAAAACCACATCCTACAGGAACTATCAAATAAATCGTCCCGACATCGATCAGTTTTTTTACAGTCGTATGGACATTGTAGTGGATGAACAGGCGCTTATAAAAACCGACTCTTTCTGGGCAGCAGCAAGGCATGAACAATTAAGCGAAAAGGAGCTGGGAGTTTATGCCATGGTAGATTCCATAAAAAACGTAAAAGCTTTTAAGACGTGGGTAGATGTGTTTCACATGGTATTAACCGGCTATTACCCTATAAAACATATTGAGTTGGGACCTATCCTTTCGGCCTACAGTATGAATGATTTTGACAGGCATCGTTTTCGCCTGGGCATACGCACAACCAGCAAGCTGACCGATCGATTCCGCATTGGAGCTTATGTTGGCTATGGTTTGGGAGAAGACTGTAGTCTGCGCTGGAAATATGGTGGCGAGGTGCTGGGCATCATTCGGAAAGAGCCCCGTCAAATCATCGGAGCTGAGTATATGCATGACATTGACCTGCGTGCGGCAAATCCTGCCCAGCTTAATGAAGACAATCTTCTTGCCGGCTTGGTCAGAAGAAAAGTGCCGCAAAAACTCGTTTTCACAGATGAAGCCTCTCTGTTTTATGAGAAGGAATGGCCGGTAGGGTATTCCAACCGCCTTACGTTACGTTACCGTGATCTTCGGCCTCAATTCAATGCTTATTTCCTGGAATCAAAAGGAAATGGTGATGCAGATACGATACAGGACGTTGTTACTCTGGAAGCCACCGTAAAGCTCAGGTTTGCTTACCGCGAAAAATTTCTTGTCGGTGATTTTAACCGCATCAGCCTGGGCAGCCGCTATCCTCAGCTGTCAATATGGTATACAGCCGCTATCAAAGGCATATTGAACAGCGCCTTCACCTACCACAAGCTAGAGTTTTCTCTGAGCGATGACTTTCCGGTTAATCCCATAGGTACCTTTTATTTTACCTTGGTGGGGGGCAAGATTTTCGGCCAGCTACCCCTTCTGCTTCTTCATGCGGCCCCCGGCAATGAAACCCACTTTTACAAGCGTCTGGCCTTTAACCTCATGAATGAATACGAATTTGTTTCGGATACGTATGCCTCGCTATTCCTGCGCCATCATTTTGAAGGTTTTTTTCTGAATAAAATACCCGGAATACGAAAGCTGAAATGGCGGGAACTGATTCTGGTGAATATACACTGGGGATACATGACCGGTGAAAACAAATTGTCCAATGATCAAAAAGATGGCAGCACAACCTCCCTTCAATTTATTGTTCCTTTCCACAAGCCTTACATAGAAGCAGGGTTTGGCATTGAAAACATCTTTCAGGTTTTTGAAGTGAATTTTGTATGGCGCGCCACCTATCATAACCATCCTGAGGTAGCCCGCTGGGGTATTTTACTCGGAATGAAGCTGGATTTCTGACAGGAGTAATTAATTAATTTTAGCCTTATGAAAAAACCTATCTGTACCATAGTGGGCATGGGGCCGGGTGTCAGCTATGCAGTAGCCAAGCGTTTTGCACGGGAAGGCTTTGCCATCGCTATGATTGCCCGCAACGCTGCCAAACTGGATAACTACCGGCAACAAATGCAAGCAGCCGGTTTTGAAGCTTATGGTTTTCCTGCTGATGCCGCGGATTTTACCCAACTGGCCAGCGCTTTCAGACATTTAAAAAGCCAGCTTGGCAACATTGAAGTGTTGGTGTATAATGTTTCAATATTCCGCGAAGCTGCTCCTACACAGCTAAATCCCGATGTTCTGGTAGAAGATTTTAAAGCGGATGCGGCCGGCCTGCTGGTTGCAGTGCAGCAGGTAGTGGATACCATGCGCTCAAGAAAGCAGGGTACCATTTTGATAACCGGAGGGGGGCAGGCCCTGCAGCCTTATTATCTGCTTTCCTCTCTGGCTGCCGGCAAGGCAGCCCTGCGCGCCCTGAGCTACTGCCTCCATGACGAGCTGAGGTCTTACGGAATTAGAGTAGCCACCATCACCATCAACGGGCAGGTGAGCCCGGGCGGCCGTTTTGATCCTGATCGTATAAGTGAAACCTACTGGGAGTTGTATACTGCCGGAAGTGAAAGTTTTAAAAAGGAAATTATCTACCAATAAGCCGCAAACCTTAACCTGCAGGAGAAAGCAGGATATCCCTGAATCGGTAAAAATCATAATTGCATAGTGACCTAAGTCATTGTATTGCCCGGTATGCTGAATGCATCTTTGTAATTGCAGGTTGCAGGACATTTGAATAGTCAGAAGGGGCTATTCAAAGCAGAAAGGGCGAATCTCCAGGAGGTTCGCCTTTTTTGTTTTTTACATCCGGCCAGATTTCCCTTTTACCAATGGGGTATTACGGTAGCATCCAAATACTTTACTCTCTTGTCCGGGAAGGAAAGAAGATGAGAAACAGCAGAAATGCAACAGACAGGACAGAACTGATGACGGTAAGCAGAATGGAATAAACTTTTTTCATGGAGGTAATTTTAAGCTATACGTAAAATAATGACAGGAAAACCGAGAGCAGCGTTGCATGCAAATTTAGGTTGATTATTTTTTTACTGAATGCATTAAAGAAATTTTAACCAACGCTCAGGGGTGCTTCGTCCTAAAGAAGCATCAGAATGTCTTGCAAAATGGCCTGACCGGAGCTGGGGCGCTTGGCGTTGGGGTCTACCACATTGCCTTGCTTGTCAATGAGCATGTAACGGGGGATGGAGCTTACACCGAAATGACGGGTGGCGCTGGACCCCCATCCACCCGGAGAGCGGGTATGAAAGCCTTCAATTTGATATTGTTCAATAGCCTTTTTCCACTTCTCATCGGTATCGTCAATGGAGATATACAGAAACACAACCTGTTTGCGCTGTTCGGGGGTCAACATTTCCTTGAGGGCTTTGGCATAAGGGAACTGCTGACGACACGGCCCACACCAGCTGGCCCAAAAATCTACGTACACCACTTTGCCTTTAAAATCTTCCAGATACACCTCACGTCCTTTCAGGTCAAGAAGAGTAAATGGTTGTTCTGATTTGCGGGTTTTTGCTTTTTTATCGTCTGCTTCCGAGTCTTCCTCCGGCTTTGCTTTTGTTTCCTTTGCCTGCAGCGCATTGCGGCATTTTACAGTGACCTTTTGCACATAACGTTTTCCCTGGTCTGCCTGCTCAAGAGCCTTGTATAGTTTCTTTACTGTTGAAGGAGCAGCCCGGTCGCAATATGCATCCAGCGTAGCAGCAAGCCAATAAACAAAAGGCTCCCCGGAAAGGTATCGTAAGGCATAATTATAGGTTCTGTCCACCAGGTCGGTGTAATCGCTGAAGGCCGCGAAATTGAATTGACCGGCAGTATAATAGAGAACATATTCCCGCAGAAAGCCCCTGTAGGCAGGACTATTCATGGCGCTTTCATGCCTGACGGCCACCCCGCCCAGTTCCTGAAGCATGATAGACGGCAGGGGGGATACCATAAGTCCATTAGACTGCCCCGCCCTTACGGAGGCAAACAGGAACAGGTTGCGGAAATAATTGTATGTAATCTGATGCTCCATGAACTGGCGAAATGCAGGGGTAAGATGTTCTCTGGTGCCGGCTTCTTTCAGAAATTTCATTTGCCTGAGCCGGCTGTTGAAAAGGTCTGACTCATATTTATCTACCGATTCGGTACTTGTGGCTTTTTCCCGCATCAGGCGAATATCAAAGTCGGCTCCGAACTGCCGGGTAAAGGCGTTCAGCACACTGTTATCGGCAGCACCTCTTCCTTTAAATTCTTTTATAAGTATGGAATCCGTGTCAAGAACAAATTCCAACGTGTCATTGGGATGTACATATAACTGCAGCGTAGTATCATCCATGAGCAGATATATCAACCCGGCAACCGGCTGTGAAAGGGACACGGTAAAACCATCTCCGGCAACGGTTATCGGCTTGGGGGAAGGGCTAAAATCTTCCTCCGGGGGCCCGGAAAGATACCGGAGGCTCTTGGGTAATGCTCCCTTTACGGTTCCCTTTATCGTGGCAGATGCAGACACCCAGGAAGGAGACATTAACCCAGTCCCCAACAAAAAGAAAACCGCCATGAAAGCTTTGCTCATGGCGGTAAAATTACTATTTCACCTTCGGGAAATGTATCCCATTAAGAGAGGTAATCTAACCTGCCTTGTTAAAAATGGAAAAATCAAAACCTTCAATATCCTGAAAGGTAAGTCCCAAGTCTTTACGTGTCTGTTCAGGAGAACGACCCTTTTTTACCAATTCATAATAGGCGCGAATTGCCTCCAGTTTTTTCAGATGTTCAGGCTTCTCCTCAGGGGTTTTGGTATTTGTTACCGGATGCATGGGCGCAAAAAATTTGCAATGATAAATTTATGCCCGATGCTACTGTGGTGCAATTTTTTTTTCGCACAATTAATTCACATTTCCACACTCCCTCTGCTGTTTATCTGAAGGCTGCATTTTCGTGAAATCTTTTATTACCAACGGATTCAAGCAGATGGATAGGGTTTGACAAGGTGTCTACTTTTTTGTATGATAAGGCCCGTTCACCCACATCATACATTCCCCTTTACAACGTGGATAACCTGTACCATAGTAAGCTTATAAAGCTTCTATCTTCACGAAAATTTTTACTCCATGTATATCAGCTCTTTGATAAAGATCGTCCTGATGGTTTTTTCCATAAAAGAAACTACTGAAAAAGGTAAACAATGGAAAAGGGTAGAATCAGGAACTAAAATAAAATGGATATTGGATTATGCTGCCTAAGGAGCAACCTGCCTCATCAAAGCAATGGAAAAGGGGAAGAGCTGAGCAATCATCACCCCCTCCCTGACGGCAGGATCCTGATCCATGAAATTTCTCGCTGCTTCAATTGAAGGTAATTCCAGCATTACTATGCCCTGATTGAAAATATCATCGCTACCAAGAGATGTGCGCCCTGCAAGTATTACAGTTCCCTCTCCGCAATAGTTTTTCAAATATTCAAAATGCAGGGCAACGATATGCCGGGTTTCTTCATTCCAGTTTTTCTGGCAAGCGAAGCGGGGTGCGAGCCTTAGCAGATAAATAAAATGTAGCATTTCCCGGACGTTTGGTGCACAAATTTAGCTTGAAGTTTTGCAATTATTAAGTTAACTTGATACAACCCTGCATGTAAACGACACGTTAAATGTTCATTAAAATATTGCCGATGGAAAGAAATTTTACCATTAATGTTGTTTTTATCGCACTTTGCCTGCTGTTGATGGGATTTGTGTATCTGAACAATAAGATAGCGGAAGCGGCCGTAAAGGAAAAAATGAGCCATGAGGGGCAGCGCGTTGAAGTTTTGAACCATTAAGAGTACTCTGTACTTTTCCAACGGTCATCTTCCTTACTGCCAAGAGCGCGCAATCAACAAAAGCAGGGAACTACGTATTTATCTGCCCGCACGGATGCTTTAACCATTCAGATTGCTTATACTTGCCTCTTTCAAGTGCATTTCACGGTAATCGTCATGTCTGTGCGTTCGCTTGCTTTTGCTTTCATATGGATGTTTATCGCCTGTCAGAGCAACAGTGCCTCCAGCGCTTTACACAATAATGATGGAAACAAGACGCCAGCCGCCCAACCAGTCAGGGATTTAAATACCGCCAAGCAGGACACGATATGGATAGAGGGCCGGTACCTTTCCGGGTGCACGTTTCCGGCAACCATCCGGATAGCGGAACATAATGAACTTTACGCTCCCTGGCAACAGGTGCCCGTGAAGAATGGCGAATTTAAATACGCTCTTCCTCTGTCAGAGCCTCGCAGAATTGCCCTGCGTACAGAAAACCGCGGCAATTTTGACTTTCTGGCAACCCCTGCTGAAAAGACATACAGGATTGAAATCAACTGCTCGGGTCAATATGAAAAAATTGACCTTAAAGGCTCTGCCGAAGAAGCTGCTTACCGAAGATTCAGCAATGCCAACAAAAAGCTGCGCAGCGAGATAGAAAAGATTACAAAAAATGACCTGAGTAAGCCCGAAGTATTTCAGCAACTGCGGAATACCTTTCTGGAATATCAAAAAACACTGGATGGCATCATAGCTGCCTACCCCCAATCCTTCACAGCGACCTTTTTCTGCGCAGCCGAGAAACTTCCCGAAGAATCATATACCTCCCTGGAACTGCTGCGTAAGAATTATCTGAACCGTGATGTCTTCGCCAATCCTTACCTGTATAATGATTTTATCGGTCAACGTATCATTACCAATTATGTGAGTTTGCGCGATAAAACAGCTGATCCTTATCCGGTAGTGGACCGTCTGCTGCAAACAGCTGCCCAAAATCCTGAAGCATCCAGGCGGTTGCAGCAGGTGCTATACAATATCTTTTATTACCGCCATGAAGAAGACCTTATTACTGCCTATGTCAAATGGGCAGATGCTTATCCCCGGTTGATGTATAATGCCAGCGTAAAGATGCAGCTTCAGCGTTTGGAACAGGTCATAGCAGGTAAGCCTATAATTGATTTTCAGCTCAATGACCCCTCCGGCAGGTCCCGCAGGCTAAGTGAGGTAGTGCAATCATCTCGCCTTACGTTGCTGATTTTTTACAGTCCCACGTGCTCACATTGCCAGGAAGAGTTGCCCCAGATTGTGCCCTTGTGGCAGGCAAACAAAAACAAAGGACTAAAGATTTTTTGCGTGGGTTTTGATGCCACCGATCCGGAGTGGAAATGGTTTATTGAAAATAAAGCCAGCCCTGAATGGGTGCATGTATTTGAAACCGATCAAAACTATCCTCCCTCTGCAAGTTATGTGGTGAATTATACGCCTACGTTTATCCTTATCTCTCCGGACGGGAAAATTATTTCCCGTTTTGCCGATATTGATTATGTGAAAAATACGCTGCCCAAACTTTTAAACTGAGCGTTGCTCTTTGCACAAGTCAGGGCTTAGCGAGTCGTTCCCTGACCCATTTCTTTTTTATAAACTGCCGGAATTTACTGTTCAAAAAGATGCCCGGAAACCATCTGATCAAGCGGAATGCAATGCGCGCTTTCAGGGGGTGTAGTATGTAAAATGCTTCTTTACCCGTTTGATGAAGAATGTAAGCCGCCACTTCATCGGCAGTGATGGAGGCTTTTTCAATTTTCTTTCTTCCAATAGTCGCGGCATTTTCATCACCACGGGCATGCTGCATGATGCCGCTTTTGAAAAACTCAGGAAGTGCTACTGCCACATGAATATTAAAAGGCCTTAGTTCAGCATAAATACTTTCCCCAAGGGCCAGAACGGCCGCCTTGGTCACATTATACATGGACATATTGGGCATGCAGGCCACTGCCGCCAGGCTGGAAATAATCAGGATACACCCCGAACGCTGTTTCTTCATCACCTCCACCGCATAGTGCGTACCATAAATGACGCCCATCTGGTTGATACCCGTTATCCAGTCCCATTTCTCCAGTTCATATTCTCCGAACAATCCTCCGTCACCCACTCCTGCGTTATTGATGAGCAAATCAATACCCTGGCATTCTTTGATAAAAGAATCAAAGGCCTGTTTATAAGCAACCTTATCACTCACGTCACATACATAAGTGAGGCATTTACCTCCTGCCTCGGTAATTTCCTTGCGGGCAACATCCAGATGGTTTGTGCTGATATCAGTCAGACCAATGCTCCATCCGTCTCTTGCCAGCAGAAGAGCAAAAGCCCGTCCCAAGGCACCCCCGCCCCCTGTTATAAATGCGCGCTTCCCGTTGTATTTGTTGGTCAGATTTAACTGCATGTCTCTCCCTCTGATTGTCCGAAAGCGGAAAAATAAGAACTCTTTATCTTTATGAAAAACGGTGTTGCTGAACCCTTTTGTGAGCCGATTGGTTAAGGTGTAAAAACTCATTAAAAATGTCATTTAAAGAATTGATCAACGGACCTACCCCGGTATTGGTAGATTTCTATGCAGAATGGTGCGGCCCATGTAAAATGATGGCTCCGGTTCTGGAAGAGTTAAAAGAAGAAATAGGCGATAAAGCCCGCATAGTCAAAGTAGATGTGGACAAAAACACCCAGGCAGCCGTGCATTACGGAGTAAGAGGTGTGCCAACTTTGATATTGTTTAAGAACGGACAGATCCTGTGGCGCGAAGCCGGAGTAATATCCAAACAGGAATTAAAAAACATCATCACTCAGCATTCCAACTCTTGACCAGGTGGGGATGTTTCTGTTTGCGGATATTCTTTTTGATCTCACTGCCGCAAGCGATGCCGTAACTATACACAGCAACAAGCCCTGGTTCAGTAATGTGCTTGGTGGGTGAAGTTTTCCTCTTTTTTGAGAGGGTCCCCTTGACCCTTTAAGAATCTGTCTGTGGAAAATAAACACCGCATTGTAAACAAGTGATGTGTATTTTTATGCCTTGTAATAGTATTCTTACATATCGCCTAAATTCAAAATTGCACCATCATGAATGAGGATAAAAACTTCCTGAGCGTTTTAGAAAACAGAATTATTAAGCTGCAAACGCAGATCAATGACCTGCAGGAACTCATCAAGCATTACCGGGCCGTTTTGGCTGACTACAAGAAAAACGTCAAGGTGGATATGCAGGTAGAGGATCCCCTCCTCCACCAGGACGAAAATGTAAGCCTGTAGCGCCAGCCTGGAATGTTCTGATATAACCGGGGCCAGCTGCCTTGGGGGCAGCGGTGGGTATCCTCATACTATCAGTAGGAAGAATGTACGATGTAATCATTGTCGGGGCCGGCATCGTAGGGCTGGCTACAGCCTTCCGGCTCAGCGAAAGGAATCCGGATGTGCGACTTGTCATTCTGGAAAAAGAGTCGGCTCCGGCCTGCCACCAAACGGGGCATAACAGTGGGGTTATTCACTCGGGCATATACTACAAGCCCGGAAGCCTAAAGGCGCTCAATTGCGTTAAAGGATATCATCAGCTTCTGGCTTTTTGCCGTCTCTATAACATTCCGTTTGATATCTGTGGAAAAGTCATTGTAGCTACTCAACGGGACCAACTTCCGCTACTTGAGAGGATATTAGAACGGGGCCTGCAAAATGGCCTGAACGGGGTAAGAAAGATTTCCTCTGCCGAAATACAGGAAAAAGAGCCCTACGTCACACGGGCTGTTGCCGGAATATGGGTGCCTCAGGCGGGTATAATCAACTATCGGCAGGTGGCTCTTCAGCTTGCAGAGCTGATTGCTCAAAAAGGAGGTCGCTTGCAATATGGGGCCCATGTTTTACATATCCGTCAGGACAGCAGCGAGATCATAGCGCAGACCACAGCAGGCGATTTTAGGAGCCGGTTGCTGATTAACTGCGCAGGTCTTTATTCCGACACCATTGCGCGCTTTACCGTTCCCCAACTGGACATGCGTATCATCCCATTCAGAGGAGAATACTATCGCCTCAAAAAAGAGAAGGAATACCTTGTGCGTAATCTTATTTATCCGGTACCCGACCCTAACTTTCCCTTTTTGGGCGTCCATTTTACCCGGATGATTCAGGGTGGTATTGAGGCCGGACCCAATGCCGTGCTGGCTTTCCGCAAAGAAGGGTACAGGTTAAGCGACTTTCAATTACGGGAGTTTGCGGAAATCCTGGCCTGGCCGGGATTCCGAAAACTTGCTCTCAAGTATTGGAAAACGGAGCTCAAAGAGTTGCACCGTTCATTCAGTAAAGCAGCTTTTGTCAAGGCTTTAAAAAACCTGGTTCCATCCATAGAAGAACATGATCTGGAACCGGGGGGAGCAGGCGTAAGAGCACAGGCAGTAGACCGTTGGGGTAATCTGGTAGATGATTTCCTTATTCTTGAAGGCAATCGGGTGTTGAATGTATGCAACGCGCCATCACCGGCTGCTACTTCCAGTCTGGCCATCGGAGAACATATTGCCGATGTCGCCCTGCCGAAACTACATCAACTTGGTGCTAATCCAGCCTGAATTTGATAGGCACAATAAACTGTACCCGCACCGGCTTTCCTCTCTGTTTGCCGGGAGTCCAGTTGGGCATTTTCTTTACGTGTTCGAGGGCAGCTTCATTCAGAATTTTATCAGCACCCTTGGCTACTTCCACATTGGTCACCCTTCCGTCCTTATCTACTACGAAGCGGATATACACCGAACCTTCAATGTCGTTTTCTTTGGCAATGACCGGATAAGGTATGCTGGATAAATACTTCAGCAGGGCTGCCTCACCTCCCGGGAAAACCGGCATTTCTTCTACAATGGTAAAAATTTCCTCTTCCTTTACTTCCTCTTCAGCAACTTCTACCTTGGGGGCTTCAATGACGGTTTCTTCCGTAATTTCTTCTTCAATGATTTCGGGAGGCTCTTCAATAATTTTTTCATCCTCTACCACTTTTATCTCCGGCGGAGGCGGTGGCGGGGGAGGGGTCACCTTTCTTTCTGTGGCAGGAGGTTCCACTTCAAAATCATCTGGTAAAAGAAGCTCTCCGCTTAAAGTAGCTTGCTTCTCATAGGTAGTCCATGAAAAAGCTATAATTACCAGTGCCAGAGCAATGACCATACCCGTTCGATAAAACAGTCCGGTATATTGGGTAATATCTGCTTCCGGATATTTTTTTACGAATACCGAGCGGCTCTCCGGTCGTCCCTGATGCAGCTGAAGAATTTCCTGCGGCTTTTTCCGGTCAAAAATCCATTTTGTAATGAGAACAATGATACCTATGAATAGAAGTACACCGCCACAGACCAGTAAAAATGTAACCATTGTAAATTTAGGTTTTCAGCAAATCAAATTTAAAAACAAAAAGCTCCAAATTACAACTTTTTACCTGCCGTGCAACCGATTAACGGTGCCCTGCCTGCCTTTGTTGTCCGGTAGGCATTGCCGGTGACCGAAGTGTCACCCTGCTACCATTGCCTGATAGTCTGCGCTGCTCAGTAAGCCATTTAACTCGGTGGGATCTTTTATTTTGATTTTCACCATCCAGCCCTTGCCATAGGGATCCTGATTAACCAGCTCAGGAGAAGAGTCCAACTCAGGGTTTTTTTCCAGAACGGTTCCTGAAACAGGCATAAAAAGATCAGAGACGGTTTTTACGGCTTCTATGGTCCCGAAAACAGATCCTTTTTCCAGTTCTTGGTTTACCGTATCAATTTCAACATACACAATATCACCCAGCTCCCGCTGGGCAAAATCGGTGATACCTACATAAGCGAACTCGCCCTCCTGGCGTAACCACTCATGCTCTTTGGTGTACTTCAATTCCTCCGGAAAACGCATTGTTTTTTTCTTTGGCCAAAAATACAGGTTTTATCTTTTCATAAAAGTGATAGTTTAGCATGCATCGTAAATTATGCATTCGCAAATGACAAACTTCAAGACTGCCGATCTATGTGATGCCCACACCGGAGTATCGGTGGTACAACCTGTTTTCCGTATTTATGGAAACAAGACGGTCTTTTATGGCCAAATCGTTACGGTAAAGGTTTTTGAAGATAATATATTGGTGCGCAAGGTGCTCGGCAAAGATGGAGATGGGAAAGTGCTGGTAGTGGACGGAGGAGGCTCTCTGCGCTGCGCATTATTGGGTGATCAGCTTGCAGCCATGGCCGTCAGCAACAAATGGAGTGGCATCATTATCTACGGCTGTATCAGGGATTCTTCAGCAATCAATCAGATGCCCATAGGCGTCAGGGCCCTGCATACTCATCCTCTGAAAAGCAATAAAGAAGGAAATGGCAATATAAATATCCCGGTGGAGTTTGCTGGGACACTCTTCAACCCGGGAGAATTTCTTTACGCAGATGAAGACGGGATTGTGGTTTCTCCGCACCCCCTCATAGATTAGCTCTCCTCATCAGGAGTAGCGAGCCTCCATAGAACAATACGATATAAACCACTGCCAGCAAAGCTGCTGTTTCTGTACCGAGGTGCAGCGTTGTGTCCGCAGAAAACGGTACTACAGCATTGACAGGAAAAGGCACTAGTTGCGACAGGACCTTAAGCGGCAGATATCTGGCAGCAGTTTCCGGCAAGCGCATACCGATAAACCCCTCAGCAAGCAGCAGATAAGTAAGGAAACCCACTATGGCCAGCGCAGCTTTTTTAAACACGAATCCGAACAGTGCCGCCAGCGCCATGTACCCGGCTAATTGCAGCAGCAATCGGGGCATATAATACACCTGCTCAAAAATCTGCCCGGCATGATCAAACTCTCCATCAGCTAGCCCCCTTATGAGACCATAAACAGCAATCATGCTCATACTGGCAATAGAGAAAAACCCTATCAAGACGAATTTGGCACTTACAGCCTCTCCCCGCGACATACCGTCAATCACATTCTGGCGAAACGTTTTGAAGCTAAACTCATTTGATATCAGCATAATAATGAGGATACAGGGCAATGCATGCAGATAGCTGACCAGATAAGCCAGGTTATGCCACACTTGCGGAAAACTAAACGGATTTATTCCGGCATCTGCCACAGCCAGCAGTCCTTTGACACTATTGGTAAGCAACAGGATCAACATTGCATACAACAGCACAAACACCCAGAATGTGCGGTAGTATGCTACTTTCAGAAGCTCTATTTTCAGCAGTTTAATCATGCGAGGTAAGTTCCATGAACTGGCTCTCCAGTGTTTTCTTTTTCAGATTCAACAGAGACAGTGTGATGCCACGATCAAAAAAGTAACGGTTGAGGGCAGCGGTATCAGCCTTATCCTGAAACCGCAGAGTCAATACCTCACCTTCCTTTTCTAAGGACACCAGCCCTGACAATTGCCGGGCTACCTCCTCCAGCGTGACCATATCGGGGGCTGCCACTTGCACCTCATTTTCTGAACCAATCACCTCCCGCACTTTGCCTGCAGCCAGCAGTTGTCCGGATTTAAGAATAGCCACATGGGTACATACCTTTTCCACCTCATCCAGCAGGTGACTGGCCATGATAATTGTTTTCCCTTCATTTCTGATTTCCGTAATCAGCTCTCTGATTTCCTTAATTCCCTGCGGATCCAGCCCATTGGTAGGTTCGTCAAGAACAAGCACTTCAGGGTTTCCCAGTAAAGCTGCAGCAACAGCAAGGCGCTGTCGCATACCGAGTGAGTAGGTGCTATATTTTGCATTTCTTCTTTTAGAAAGACCCGCTACTTGCAGAGCTGCCATTATTTTGTGTTCTCCCCTTCTTTTAATGGTAGCTATAAGTTTTAGATTCTGGACAGCTGTCAGATAAGGATAAAAATTCGGAGTTTCCAGCAGGGCGCCTATCCTGCGCCTGCGGATAGAAGCTGAAGGCACTTCCCCAAACCAGAAATAACTTCCGCCTTCTGGCTTCACAACATCCAGCAGAATGCTCAGGCAGGTAGTCTTTCCACTTCCGTTGGGTCCCAATATGCCATAAATGCTGCCGGGTTCCACCTTTATGCTGAAATCGGTCAGCGCTCTCACACTGCCATAGCTTTTGGAAAGATGCCGTGCTTCAAGTATAAGGGACACTGTGCATAAATTTTTTTCAAAAACCGGCTAAAAATAGATTATTTAAAGCTTCTGATTGTAACTATTGGTGCCCGACAGAAAACGCTCGCTAAGAAAATATCTGAACAAATACCTGCTGGAAGCGGGTTGCGATGAAGCCGGACGGGGATGCCTTGCCGGTCCGGTGTTCGCTGCTGCGGTGATTCTCCCGGAAAAATTCAGTCATCCTTTATTACGGGACTCCAAAGAACTATCCTCTCGCCAACGCTATGCCTTACGGGAAGTCATTCAGTCCAATGCACTGAGCTGGGCCGTTGCTCGCGCAGAAGTAGAGGAAATTGACCGACTGAATATTCTTCAGGCTTCGTTTCTGGCGATGCACCGTGCAATAGCAGGACTTTCTCTTGCCCCTGAAGCGCTGCTCATTGACGGCAATCGTTTTAACCCCTATCAAAATATCCCCTTTACCTGTGTTGTTAAGGGGGATGCGAAGTTTCAGAGCGTAGCTGCTGCTTCCATCCTGGCAAAAACCTATCGCGATGATTTTATGATGTCCCTGCACCGCAGATACCCGGTTTACGGATGGAATGCAAACAAAGGCTACCCCACCGCAGCCCACCGTGAGGCCATTATCCATCACGGTGTTTCAGAGCACCATCGCAAGTCTTTTCAGCTCTATCCCCTGCCTGGACAACTCACACTGTTTACGGATTCGGCCCCGTGAAAAGAAGAAGCCACCGGATAAGATTACCTTTGTGGGGCATTTTATATGTAAAGCCCTTATGCAGCGGGAAGATCAATTACGCCAGCTTCTTCAACAGCGCATTCTTGTTCTGGATGGTGCGATGGGTACTTTGCTGCAGGCTTTTAAGCTTCAGGAAGATGACTTCCGCGGTGAGCAGTTCCGAAGTCATCGGCATCCGCTGAAGGGAGATTTTGATATCCTATCGCTCACACGTCCTGATATCATAAAAGACATTCATCGCAAATACCTGGAGGCGGGAGCTGACATTATAGAAACCAACACCTTTAATGCTACAGCAATTTCGCAAGCTGACTATCAGATGCAGGATTACATTTATGAAATCAATAAAACCGCTGCTCGCCTTGCCCGGGAAGTGGCCGATGAGTTCACAGCCCGTCAGCCAAAACAGCCGCGCTTTGTAGCAGGTGCCATAGGTCCCACAAATAAAACTCTATCCATCTCTCCGGATGTCAATGATCCGGGATACCGGGCGATAACCTTTGATGAACTCAAAGATGCCTATAAAGAACAGGTACGTGGCCTCACAGACGGAGGTGCTGACATCTTGCTGATAGAGACCGTTTTTGACACCCTCAATGCGAAAGCAGCGCTGTTTGCTATCATGGAATTATTTGACGAAACAGGAAATCGTCTGCCTATCATGGTTTCTGGCACCATAACGGATGCCAGCGGCCGTACGCTCTCCGGCCAGACTCCTGAGGCCTTTCTGATTTCCCTTTCACATGCCCCGTTGCTCAGCATAGGCTTAAATTGTGCCCTGGGCGCCCGGCAACTGCGACCCTATTTGCAGACACTGGCAAAGGAGGCCCCGTTTTATATCAGCGTGCACCCGAATGCGGGTCTGCCTAATGCCTTTGGGCAATATGACGAAAGCGCTGAAGAAATGGCCCGGCATATTGAATCCTTTATGCAGGAAGGCCTTGTAAACATCGTGGGGGGATGCTGTGGCACTACTCCGGAACACATTCGCAAAATCGCTGAGCTGGCACGACAATACAAGCCACGACCTCTACCTCAGCCTGCAGATATGCCTTAAGCATTTGCGGGGGCAGTAGTTTTCAGAAACGGCAACTGTACTACCCGTGCAGGCTGGTAATTGTTTCTTATCTGAATATGTATTTCCGTGTCAGGCCTGGCAAAGTCAACCGCTACGTACCCCAAGCCAATAGGCTTCTTCAACACTGGCGACATGGTGCCGGAAGTTACTTTCCCGATGCGGTTGCCCGCAGGGTCAAAAACAGCATACCCCGGACGGGGAATTGCCTTATCCTGCATCTCAAAGCCGATAAGCTTTTTTGTCAAGCCCGCTTGCTTTTGTTTTAATAATACCTCTTTACCGATAAAGTCTTTTGTGAACTTGGTAATCCATCCCAAACCTGCTTCCAGTGGAGAGGTTGTCTCATCTATATCATTCCCGTATAAACAATATCCCATTTCCAGGCGCAAGGTATCCCGCGCTCCCAGGCCGGCAGGGCGAATGCCGAGGGGATAGCCGGCTTCAAGGACAGCCTCCCAGACCTTAAGCGCATGTTGACGGTCAAAATACAGTTCAAAGCCACCGGCTCCCGTGTATCCTGTGGCTGAAATGATTACATCCTTCACCCCGGCCAGGGCACCACGAACGAAACTATAGTAAGGTACCTTATCCAGCTTTACATCAGTGAGTTTCTGAAGTGTTACTGCGGCACGCGGTCCCTGCACCGCCAGCAGGGTTATGGTATCAGAAATGTCGGTCATTTCAGCACCCTGCTTGTTATGGGAAGTAATCCAATCCCAGTCTTTCTGTATGTTGGAAGCATTCACCACCAGCATATACTCTTGCTCTCCCAGACAATACACCAGCAGATCATCTACAATACCACCACCAGCGTTGGGAAGACAGGAATATTGCGCTTTGCCCGGAGCTAAACGGGAAACATCATTGGAGGTAACCCACTGAATAAGCTCCAGGGCATGGGGGCCGCGGACGATGAACTCACCCATATGGGAGACGTCAAAAATACCCACAGCATTTCTAACCGCCAGATGCTCGTCATTTATACCGGTGTAGTAAATAGGCATATTGTACCCGGCAAATTCCCCCATGCGGGCACCCAAACGGATATGCTCCGGTGTAAGAGCAGTTTCTTTCATCTTTCTGAATAATTTCCCGGCAAATTACAAAAAGGAAATCACGGCTATGCACCTTCTGCTAAAAGACCTTGGTGAATGTGATAATTTTAAACCTGCATAATGCAACTACCGCTTCCTTCATTATATGCAATTAAAGGAACCTGTACTATTGGGAGACATCGCCCGCCTGCTGAAAGCCAGGCTTGTCGGCAATCCGGAACTGCTTGTAACAGGCATTAATGAAATACATAAAGTGCAGCCTGGTGATATCACATTTGTGGACAAGGAAAAATATTTACCTGTTGCCCTGCGCTCCCCCGCATCTTACATTATTCTGAACAAAGAAATACCATCTGCTGACGGGAAAGCCTTTCTGATTAGCGATGATCCGTTTGCTGCGTTTAACCAGCTCACCCGACACTTCAGGCCCTTTGAGCCATGCCGTGACAGCATCAGTCCCACAGCCCAAATCGGTGAGGGCACTATCATACAACCGCATGTTTTTATAGGCAACCATGTAATCATCGGTAAGAACTGTATTATTCACGCCAACGTGAGCATTTGCGATTACACTGTAATAGGTAACAATGTGGTGATTCAACCTAACACAACCATAGGCGGAGATGCATTTTATTTTAAGCTGCGCAACGGCTCTGAAAAACACTATGACAAGCTGCACAGTTGCGGTAGGGTGATTATTGAAGATGATGTGGAAATCGGGGCAGGCTGCACCATTGACCGAGGCGTTTCTGGAGACACCATTATCGGCAGAGGCACCAAAATAGATAACCAGGTAATGATTGGGCATGGTGTTGTTATAGGAAAGAATTGCCTGATTGCTGCTCAGGCAGGAATAGCCGGCAAAACCATTGTAGAGGATGAGGTGATCATCTGGGGACAGGTAGGTATATCCAAAGACTTACGTATCGGAAAAGGTGCTGTTATTCTCGCAAAATCCGGTGTAAGCAAGTCTTTGGAGGGAGGCAAGATTTATTTTGGCATACCTGCCGAAGAGGCTCGCATCCGGTGGAGGGAGTTATCGCTGCTGAGAAAGCTGCCCCATCTATGGCATAAGCTCAAAGAGCTGGATATGTAATTTTTTTCTTCCGTATTTTAGCGGCTGTTCTTGCAAGCCGGGCGCTGCGGATGTGCAGGGCATTAACCTAAAGTAAACCATGAGCGACAAACCCAAAAAGCTATACGATAAGATTGACAAGTCACTGCTGAAGTCCATTCCCAATCCCTCTCCGGAAGCCTATGAGGTGAAGATAAAAATTCCGGAGTGTACCTTTCTGGGTGTGCATGAGCAGCCTGACTTTGCTACCATTTATCTTACCTTTTATCCGAAGAAAAAGGTCATTGAGCTCAAATCCCTGAAGCACTACATTTATCAGTTACGCGATGTAGTGGTTTCTTATGAGCGGCTCATCAACATTATCTACAACCATCTGATGGAGGTGTATGAGCCTGAGCGGTTACGCATTGTAATGATCTGTAATCCGCGCGGAGGCATCAGCTCACGCCTCACCATTGACTCCGACTGGAAGGTGCGCGGGGGAGAAGAAAAATTCAAAGACTGGATCGGTCATGAAGATACGTGGGATGTGGTGATGTAGCAGCACGTTTGCCTGTATGTTATTTGTTCCTTCCGTAGCACCTTACAGGTATTTCAGCATGAACTCTATTATCCTGAGCTTGGGGCCCTTGTAAGGAGGATAGAGCGTTTTCATTACCATTCTCTTCAGATGCTGGCGTAGCACTGCTTTCTCGTTGGAAAAGGTTTTGAATCCATAAAAGCCATGCGCTTTACCCATGCCGCTATGGTTCACACCGCCAAAGGGGAGGTGCACATGAGAAAACTGAATCATAGTTTCATTTACGCAAGCTCCTCCGGAAGAGGTGTTTTGCAGCACATAGTCAATATGCTTTTGCTTGCTGCTAAAGACATACAGAGCCAAGGGTTTCTCCTTGGCGTTGACATAATCCACTGCTTCGCGGATATCTGTAAATTTCCGGATGGGGAACACGGGTCCAAAAATTTCCTCGTGCATGATTTCAGCATTGTCCGGAACATCGGTCAGCAGCGTGGGTGCAATAAAATTTTCTGCGTCATCCATGGCACCACCAAAAGCCACATGCGCCCCTTTTTCAATGGCTTCCATTATCAGGTTCTTTATCCGTGTATAATGGCGTCTGTTCACGATACGGCAATAATCGGGGTTGTTTTTTAATTCCTCACCTGCAGCCCCATACATGGCTAATACACTTTTTTTAAATTCCTCCACAAACCGCTCCTGCAGGCTTTCATGAATAAGAAGATAATCGGGTGAAACACAGGTTTGTCCGCTATTAACGCACTTGCCCCAGGCAACAGAGCGTGCGCAGTCTTCAATATTGGCTGATGCATCCACTATAACAGGGGATTTGCCGCCCAGTTCAAGGGTCACGGATGTAAGGTGGTCGGCCGCGGCCTTCATTACGAGTTTCCCCACCGAAGGGCTGCCAGTAAAAAAGATATGATCAAACTTCAGCTTGAGCAGCTCCTGCGATACGGTGTGATCGCCTTCTACCACAGATACTTCACTTGCATCAAATACTTCAGAAACGATTTCCCTGATTATCGCTGAAGTGTGGGGTGTGTATTCGGATGGTTTGATGATAGCCGTGCAGCCTGCTGCCACAGCAGAGACCAACGGAATGAAAGAAAGATTAATCGGATAATTCCATGGGGAGATGATGAGGGCACAGCCTTTAGGTTCATACATCACGCGCGCGCTGGTGCCAAAAAATACCAGGGGTGTTTCTACCTCCTGAGGCTGCATCCACTCCTGAAGATGCTCCACTGCATGGCGTATCTCCAGCAGCAGGGTATAGATTTCGGTAAGATCAGTTTCGGTAGCTGCTTTACGGAAGTCGTTATACATGGCCTGCCGGATAGCCTGCCTTTTACTGAAAAGGGTCTTCTCCAGCTTCTTCAGCTTATTCCTGCGCTCTTTGGCGGTGGTATTGCGCACCCGCTGTTTATTTTTTTGCTGCAGCTCAAAAAGACGGTGTATTTCGCTTACGGGCGTATTCACGCCCACCTGGGCGCGGACGTTGGATGATGATACCTGTGTGGTGGTTGTTTCCAAGGATTCTATTTTTTGCTGAAGTTAGGATAATTCACGGACAAAGCCGCATGCCATCTCAGGATATCTTACTCCATTTTCTGGCTTTTTGCTGCCGGGATGCAAGGAAATTTTTTAATGCAGCATGCCGGGGCAGCAACAGGTGGGGGTCAATCTCCAAAATGGCCTGTGCCGCTTTGCGTGCTTCGGTGAGCATGGCTGCGTCTTTGGTTATGTCGGCTATCCGGAAGTTCATTATCCCACTCTGGCGGGTTCCTTCAATGTCACCCGGGCCGCGCATGTGCATATCGGTTTCCGCAATCAGAAATCCGTCTTGCGTTTCCACCATGGTTTGCAATCTCTTTTTTGCTTCGGAGGATAGTTTATTGCCACTGACAAGAATACAATAAGACTGGCTCGCTCCCCGACCCACGCGGCCACGAAGCTGGTGGAGCTGAGAAAGTCCAAAGCGTTCTGCATTTTCTATGACCATCACCGTGGCGTTGGGCACATCCACGCCCACTTCAATCACTGTGGTGGAAACCATAATCTGGGTTTCTCCCTTAACAAAGCGTTGCATCTCCAGCTCTTTATCTTCCGGTTTCATTCTGCCATGCAATACTCCTACACTATATGCAGGAGGAGGAAACTGCCTGATGATCGCTTCATAGCCTTCCATAAGGTTTTTTAAATCCAGCTTTTCAGACTCGTCTATAAGGGGATACACCACATACACCTGACGCCCCTGCCTAATCTGGTCGCGGAGAAAGCCAAACAAAGCCAGCCGCCTGGATTCATAGATATGCCGTGTGATCACCGGAGTTCGTCCCGGGGGCAGTTCATCAATGACGGAAACATCCAGATCGCCATATAAGGTCATGGCCAACGTACGGGGGATGGGTGTGGCCGTCATCACCAGAATATGGGGAGGGTGCTCGCTTTTCTCCCAGAGAGCTGCCCGCTGGGCTACCCCAAAGCGGTGCTGTTCATCAATAACCACCAGCCCGAGATTGTCAAACTGAACGGCCTCTTCTATTAGGGCATGCGTGCCAACAGCTATATGTACCTCTCCGGTTTGTAAACCCTGAAGAATGAACTTGCGGGCTTTTCCTTTGACGGAGCTGGTGATCAGTTCGGTCTTCACCGGCAAGCCAGCAAGCATGGAAGTGATGTTGCGATAATGCTGCTGGGCAAGAATCTCGGTGGGTGCCATCATACAGCATTGATAGCCGTTGTCCACTGCCATTAACATGGACATGAGAGCAACAATAGTCTTACCACTGCCCACATCGCCCTGTAAGAGACGATTCATTTGCTTGCCTGAAAGCACATCCTGACGGATTTCTCGCAACACCCGCTTCTGCGCAGCAGTGAGCTCAAACTTAAGATGCTGGTGATAAAACTGATTAAACACATTGCTGATATTCTGAAAGATATATCCGCTGGCGTGCTGCCTGCGCCCTACTTTCAGTTGCAGGATGCTGACCTGAGATAAAAACAACTCTTCAAACTTCAATCGTCTGATGGCTTCATTAGCCTCCTTCTCCCCTGGCGGATGATGAATGTATCTTATCGCTTCATACCTGGGTATTAACCTATACTGCTTTCTGACTTCGTCAGGAAGATTCTCTTTTATTTCATAGGCGGGCAGATCTTCCAGTACCTTCAGCATCATTCGCATGATGCCCTTGCTATCAAGCCCTTTGGCTTTCAGCTTTTCGGTGCTGGGATATACCGGCTGAAAACCCTGCATTTTTTCAGCTATAGGGGTAGAAGCCGGCTCTATCTCCGGATGCACCAGATTGAGGCGGTTCTGAAAGTAGGATGGTTTTCCAAAAACGATATATTCGTCACCAACGGAGAGCGCCCGGGTAATCCAGCGAAATCCCTTAAACCACACCAGCTCAATCATTCCCGAAGAGTCCTGCAATATTCCGCTGAGGCGTTTGCCGGATGCGCCCCCTACTTCACCCAAAGTGATGAGCCGTCCCCGGAGCTGTACGTACTGGGTGTCAGCGGGTATGTCGCGAATGAGAGTAAACCGTGTACGATCCACATAGCGGAAAGGATAGTGTTGCAACAGGTCTGCTACTGTGAAAATTTGCAATTCCTTTTTCAGCAGGTCAGCGCGCTGCGGCCCAACTCCTTTTACATACTCTATAGGTCGGTCAAGATAAGCCAAACCAGAAACTGTTTCATCTAAAATTAGCGCAGGGAACTATTACAGAGCAGGCCATATACACTCTGGGGCTGTTTCATTTTCCGGATGGCGCTTTTTCCACCCACTGAAAGGTTTCTATCATCACCTGCAGGTCTTGTTTGATAAACTGAATAACCGGAGCCAATGAGTCTTCATTGGGAATAGCATTGAAATACAAAGCTCCTCGCAAATAATGGTGCACACTATCCGTAAGAAAAAACTGCACATTGGATGCGGCATCGCCCCCGATTTCGTAAAGCAGGCCGGAAACACCATGTGTGTTTTTTATCAGGCTTTCGTCAATATATTGTGCTTTGCCGGTATGCTTGAATGACAACTTATGCGCGTCTTCCAACAGTTTGTAGAGGTTGTTCTGATCGTTAATCGGCTTATAGCTCAAATGCACTTTTGCCCCCAACTCCGGAAAGTGGATATCCATCCAGCAGGGGTTTTCCACAGGCTCTCCAAAAAAAAGAGAATCTCTGACAATTTCAGCATATACCGGATATTTAAATGTAAAAGGGCAACTATCTGAAACATACTGCGAGTATGCTTTCTGAGGCAAATCAATGCGGAAATAACCTCGCGGGCGTGGTGTAGTAGGCTCGTCACATCCATGCAGCAAGAGCAGCAGGCAAAGCAGGAATAACGTTTTACGTAACGTTCTTTTTATCATCTGTACGGGTGATTAATACCTGTTTGACGCGATTTTCTCCGGTTGAAACTACTTGCAGCGTGAGGTTACCAAAGGTAAAAATTTCATTTTTTGCCGGCATTTTACCGGATAATTCAAGAACAAGTCCTGCTATGGAATCGGTTCCTGCACTTACCCCTTTAAAAGCGTTTTCCGGCAGCCCCATTATTGTCTGCACGGATATCAGAGGAACCCTCGCGTCAAAGAGATACGTCTTCTCATTAATTTTTTCGACTTTACCCTCTTCGGGGACATCATACTCGTCACGGATGTCACCGATAATTTCTTCCAGAATATCTTCCAAGGTGATGAGTCCTGAAACCCCTCCATATTCATCAACGGCAATAAGCAGGTGTACGCCTTTCTGCTGGATTTCCTTAAGCAGGGCATCAATTTTTTTCGTTTCCGGAGTAAAGACTGGCGTTCTCAACAAACGATGCCATTTAAAGTCAGCAGGTTCTTCGAGATAGTTAAGCAGGTCCTTTACGTAAAGAATGCCGATGATATTATCCAGATTATCGCGGTAAACCGGAATGCGTGAGTAGCCGGCTTCTTTGACCATTTGCAGTAATTCTTGGTAATTAATACTGTCATCTATGGCAAAGATATCCACACGGGGGCGCATGATTTGTTTCACTGTGATGTCTCCGAAGCGCACAATGCTCTTGAGGATTTTTACTTCGTGTCCGGACGTGGTAGAGTCGGAAGTCAGGTCAATAGCCTGCTCCAGCTCCTGCTGGCTAAAGGCAGTGTAGCCCCGGTTTTTAAGTCGCTTTTCAATAAATGCCGTGGAGGAACTCAGTAAAAAACTGAAGGGATACAACAATCGCCCGGCTATGGTCAGCGGTACAGCCATCAACCGTGCAATTTGCATATTGGCTTTGGTAGCATATACCTTGGGCAACACCTCTCCAAAAAGCACAATGAAAAAGGTTACGCCCAGTACATTGATTAAAAACCCCAGCAAGGGACGCTGTGAAAAATCAAATGTATGTTGAAACAGATAATATGATAAAATTACTATGGCCACATTGATCAGGCTATTGCAGATCAGAATTGTAGATAGCAACTGCTGAGGGTTGGACAACAGTACAAGTATCATACGTGCAAAGCGGTCTTTTCTCTGGCGCAATTGCCTTATTTCTTTTTCGCTGAGAGAAAAGTAAGATACCTCTGAAGCGGATACCAGGCCTGAAGCGAGAATAAGTATAAAAAAGAAAATACTGGCGATAATAATCGGCATAGGATCACCTGCCGTTATTACTGCTGCCACACTGATTATCTGGTGCGTACTGTCACCGCAACTTTCCTCTTCCAAAGCGGCAAAACTTAATCTGCATTACTCAGAAGGGAAGGTCATCGCCCTGCGAGTCATCCGGCTCAACGACTTCCTCAGCAGGCGACACATTGGCTGAGCTCACATTACTATTGCTGTTGTCTTCCTTCTTGTCCAGCATAATGAAATTGTCCGCAACAATTTCAGTTGTGTACTTTTTCTCTCCTGTTTGCTTGTCTTCCCATGAGCGGGTGCGAATCTTACCCTCCAGGTAGATTCGGCTGCCTTTCTTCAGATAGTCCTCGGCAATTTTAGCCAAACCTCTCCAGGCTACGATATTGTGCCATTCGGTCTGGTCAATCCGTTTGCCGTCTTTATCTTTATAGGAGTCATTCGTTGCAAGGGTAAAGCGGGCTACACTGACATTATTGTCCAGATACTGGATATCAGGGTCCTTGCCCAGATTTCCAACTAGAATCACTTTGTTTACACCTCTCATGATTGTATTTTTTAGTTGTTCCTGTATTGAAAAGCAAAACTAAATATCGTTTTTTTTCATTAAAAACCCAAACCATAAACTTTGGCTTTCAGGAGCCGGATGGGCGAGCGATCCTCATCAGGAAAAGTTTGGGTTCAGGGTAAACTACGCAAAAACACATAGCGGAGAGTAAGCTCCAACAGCAACAGAATCAAAGCAGCCAGGGCAAAAGGGTAAAACTCTTCTGAAACGCGCTGTATAGATGCAACCTGAATAATGGAGCGCTCCAGCTGATCAATTTCCTGAAAAATCTTGCGCAGGCTTTGGTTGTCGGTTGCCCGGAAATATTTGCCTCCGGTTCGGACAGCAATTTCCCTGAGTAGTTTTTCGTCAATGCGTACTTCAACGTTCTGATAGATGGTGCGCCCTCCATATTGAAAGGGGAAGGGTGCTGTGCCGATAGTACCTACACCTATAGTGTACACCCGTACCCCGAATTGCTGAGCCAACTCGGTTGCCGTCAACGGGTCAATAAAACCGGCATTATTTTCTCCATCGGTAATCAGGATAATCACCTTGCTTTTTGCTTCGCTTTCACGAAGCCTGTTTACCGCATTGGCCAGTCCCATGCCTATAGCTGTGCCATCTTCCACCAGTCCTTCCTTCAGCTCGGTGATTAATTTTTTAAGCATGTTATGGTCGGTAGTCAGCGGACATTGAGTGAAACTTTCTCCGGCAAACACAACCAAACCCATGCGGTCATTAGGACGGCCGCTGATGAAGTCAGTTGCAAGCTTCTTGGCAGCCTCCAGGCGGTCGGGTTGCAGGTCGCGCGCTTTCATGCTGCCGGAAATATCCAGAGCAAGAATAATGTCTATTCCTTCGGTGGAAATGTTCTCTTCCTTGAGGGTAGATTGCGGGCGTGCAAAGGCAACCACAATCATGGCAAAAGCCAGTGAGCGCAACAAGGGCAGCAGCAGCTTCAGCCGACCACGCAGGGATGAACCAAGCGTCAGAAATGCCTCAGCGGAGGAGAGCCTGAACTCCGGATATATTTTTTTATACCGCCAGGCATACCATATCCAGAACACAACCGGCACGGCCAGCAGCAGGAAAGCCTTCGGATTGGCAAACGTGATGTTGTTCCAGAATGTCATGAGACCTGTTCTTCAATAATCTGGTTTTCGGACTGCTGGTTTGTTTGCGTGCTTTTCACAAAATACACCATGCTGTCCATGATTTTTTTATGTTCATCAGGCAATGGACTTGCCTTGGCAAATTTTACAAAGTCAGCCGTTCTCAGGGCACGTGCAAGTTCTTCAAAAAGCTGTCTGTTCAGGGCAAACGAGGTCAACTGCTGCAGAATCTCTTCGGTTGTAGATTCCAGGGCAAGGATATTATAACGCCCTTCCAGATATTGGCGGATGATTTCGGAGAGCTCAGAGTAGTAGGCTTTCACTTCCCCTTGTTGCCATAATTTTTTTTCTTCCAGTTGCCGCAAACGCTCCAGAGCAATCACATGGGGCGGATCTTTTCTTACAAAACGTTTGATGACCGCAGGCTTCTTTTTGCGGTATTTGAAATAAAGCAGCACTCCGGCCAACAGCGCCAGGATGAGCGCCCCCAGGAACAATTCCATGATGATTTCCCGGATGATAAAGGGCATCTTCAGCGGCTCTTTGATGGGCTTAAATCCTGCCGTAGTATCAATGTCAATACCTCTGACGGTAAGCAGATAGGGCTCAGTATGCACTACCTGAAAAGAATCCAAGTTTTTGTCACGGTAGCGGATAGCCACTGGAGGAATGATGTAATACCCTGAATCAAAAGCCGTCAAAAGATAAGAGCGTGTTTCGTAGTACATACCTGATTTCCTGACAGTATCTACAGGTGAAACCGATACAATCTCTATTTCCCTTATGCTATCTACTTTTATAGACTTGCCCAGCTCAGGCCAGATGACCTGTGTACCCTCATCGTGCACCACGCGGATGGAGAAGTTTACCTGGTCACCCATGAGGATAATGCTGGTATCCAGCCTGGAGCTGACCGATATAGGAGAAGCGGCTCCGGTTTGTGATCGGAGGACCCACAGCAGAACGATAAATAGCATCATCCTCTTCATCTGCGGAGTTCCCTTTTGCGGAAAAATTTTATTAAAGCATTTACATACGATTCATCGGTGCGGATATGAATCAGGTCAGCTCCGCTTTTGAGGAAAGCCTGTCGGCACTTTTCGGTGACGGCTTCGTAGTGCTGCTGATAATGTTTTCGCACCTTTGCGGATGCGGTGTCTATCCATAACAAATTCCCGCTCTCGGCATCTTTAACGCGGATTAGTCCTACATCAGGCAGCCGGGTTTCCAGAGGATCGTATATCCTGATACCCACCACATCGTGCCTGCGATGGGCAATGCTCAGCGCATCCTGAAAATCCGGAGCAAAAAAGTCTGAAAGGATAAATGAAATGCTCCGCTTCTTCATCACATTGTTCAGATAGCGCAATGCCTCGGTTATGTTAGTGCCAGTGCCTGATGCAGGAAAATTGATAAGCTCACGAATGATTCTCAGGATATGGAAACGTCCCTTTTTAGGCGGTATAAATTTTTCGATTGTATTGCTGAAGAAGATTACGCCTACCTTATCATTGTTGTTAATAGCCGAAAAAGCCAGCACAGCACAGATTTCCGTTATCATTTCATTTTTAAACCGGCCTGCTGTTCCGAAGAATGCAGAGCGGCTAACATCCACCAACAGCATCACGGTAAGCTCTCGCTCTTCTTCAAATACTTTGACAAAAGGATGATTGAACCGTGCGGTAACATTCCAGTCAATTGCCCGGATATCATCTCCGAACTGATACTCCCGCACTTCACTGAATGACATGCCTCGTCCTTTGAAGACCGTGTGGTATTCTCCGGAAAAAATGTGATTGGAGAGACCTTTGGTCTTGATTTCAATTTTCCGTACTTTTTTGATTATCTCCTGAGGTTCCATAAACGATACCGCGGATAAGCGCCTTCGCAGAAAGATATGCCTTTGCTGGCGATCATGCTGCCACTATACAGCAGGCTCTCCCATATATTTTTATCATGGCACTTCCACTTTGTTCAATATCTCGCTGATGATTTCTTCACTGGTTATATTTTCAGCCTCGGCTTCATAAGTTACTCCGATGCGATGGCGGAGCACATCATAGCACACCGCTCTTACGTCTTCGGGAATCACATAACCGCGGTGTTTGATAAAGGCAAAGGCTTTGGAGGCCAGGGCAAGGCTGATACTCGCCCGGGGAGATCCCCCGTAGCTTATAAGCGGTTTTAACTTTTCCAGTTTAAATTTCTCCGGGTAGCGGGTTGCAAACACTATGTCCAGGATGTAATGCTCTATCTTTTCATCCATGTATACTTCACGAATAACTTCGCGCGCACGCAGAATGCTTCTGGGATCCACCACCGGCTTGATTTCAACGGGGGTTTCATTGACATTTCTGCGCATAATCAAACGTTCATCGTCCCGCTCGGGATAGGAAATAACCACTTTGAGCATGAAACGGTCAACCTGGGCCTCCGGGAGGGGATAGGTACCTTCCTGTTCAATGGGATTTTGCGTGGCTAACACCAAAAAAGGCTCATCAAGCCTGTAGGTATGGTCACCGATGGTTACCTGCCGCTCCTGCATAGCCTGCAGAAGAGCACTTTGCACTTTGGCGGGGGCACGGTTTATTTCATCGGCCAGAATGAAGTTGGCGAATATCGGACCCTTTTTCACTGTGAACTCATGCGTCTGCGGATTATACACCATGGTACCGATGAGGTCGGCCGGCAACAAATCGGGAGTAAACTGAATACGGTTGAACTTTGCATGTATGGCCTGAGCCAAAGACTTTATGGCCAGAGTTTTTGCCAGGCCAGGCACCCCTTCCAACAGGATGTGTCCCTGGGCAAGCAGCCCCAGCAACAGTCTTTCCAGCATGTATTTCTGTCCAACAATCTGCTTACCCAGCTCCAGATGTAATAACTCTACAAATGCACTCTCTTTCTGAATCTTCTCATTCAACGCTCTGATATCGGTGCCCGTCATTATGGTTTCCATAGAAGTGTGTATTTACTTACTTATTTTATTATTATAAGATTTACAGCGCTTTCAAAGTTAATTGCCCCTTGTAGGGATGCAAGTTAATTAATGTTAAGCTCCCGATATGTAAGTGGTTAGCTAGTTGTGTTAAACCGGGCTGGTTTTTTTTCCATCCACCAGATTATGACAACAAAAAAAACAAGGAATGCCACCGCGGACACATACTCCCAGAATCGGTTTTCTCCTCCGTCAAGGGTGCTGCGCACCAACACATGTCCGCCATATATTACCAGAGCCAGGGCGATATAACCCAATATGCGGGGTATATCGTAAGGCACCGGATACACTCTTTGCCCCACCAGATACGAGGCAATAGTCATAAGCGCATAGCAACATAAAGTAGCCCAGGCTGCTCCCGCATATCCCATGCGCGGAATAAGCAACCAATTAAGTACAATGGTTATAACTGCTCCCCCCACCGCTATAGCTGCCCCCATAGCTGTTTTATCATTCAGTTTGTACCATATAGAAAGATTATAATACACCCCCAGGGCCAGATTAGCCATCAGCAGAATGGGCACCACGTGCAGCCCCCCGTGATATTCTTTTCCAATGAAGTGCTTCACCACGTCTATAAACAACATCACTCCCAGAAAGATGAGGCAGCCGGCTACTATGAAATATTTCATCACATTGGCATACGTTGCCCGGTCATTCTTCTGGCCATACTGGGCAAAATAAAACGGCTCGGCAGCATAGCGATAAGCCTGAGTAAAAAGGGTCATCAGGATAGACAGTTTGTAGCAGGCTCCATAAATACCCAGAGCAGCCATATTTTCCTCATACGTGTAAGGCAACAGATACTTCAGCAGGATACGGTCAAGCATTTCATTTACGGCCCCTGCAAGGCCCACGATGACCAGCGGCAAAGCGTAGCGTATCATCTTTTTCCAAAGATGCGTATCAAAAGCCCAAGGCTGGCGCAGCATACCGGGGACAAGCAGTATCAGCGTAAAGCCACTGGCTATCAAATTGGAAATAAACACATAATCTACATGCGGAGAAGCCGGCATCCAGAGGTTAGGCTGCATAGCATGTGCGGAAACCAGCTTTGGAGCAATTACAATAAAATAAATATTCAGACCCACATTGATGAGGATGTTCAGCAATTTAATGCCCGCAAATACAAAAGGTCGGTTTTCTGCTCTCAGCCGGGCAAACGGGACCGCGGCAACTGCATCAAAAAACAAGATAAGGGCAAACCAGTCAATATATTTCCGATACGCTTGCGGCCCCAAAAAGGAAGCTGATGCACCATTCATCGTCAGTAATGCAGCAAGGCCGGACGAGCTGAAGAGCAATAGAGCGGAGAAAAGCAGTGAGCTGAAAAAAACCGAAAGGAATGAAGTGGATAAAACCGTTAATTTGTTGGTGTCTTTCTGAAAACGGAAAAATGCGGTTTCCATGCCGTAGGTATATACCACAATAAAAAAACCCGCGTAGGCATACATTTCTGTGACAATGCCATACTCGGCTGTGTCCACAAATACACGGGTATAAATCGGAACAAGGAGATAATTCAGCAGCCTGCCGACAATGCTGCTGAGACCATACACAGCCGTTTGCCCCGCTAATTTTTTCAGTGCAGACAAAGCAAGAATGGATGCATTATAAGTAAAGGTATAGCAGTAAAGTTTGTAAAAGTATGTTTAAACAGCCTTGTAACAACCAGATAACCGGAAATCATTGATTGAGCATTGTGCATCATATTCTGACTAACAGCACTCATGACAATCATCCCGTTCAGGGGGTCAGGGAGAAACGAATAGTTACGCCCCCTCTGTGGCTTGTAATGGGATAAGATGCCGAGGTAGCCGGAATGCTGCGGTTGTATTCATAAAAAAGGCGAACATTCAGGCGCTTGTTTATTTCATAACTTATCTCCGGCAGGAACTTGTAGGTTTTGGTGCCGCGAGTGGGCTCGCTTATTTCCTGATCCAGCCGTTGGTTAAAAGTGATATTGTCGCGTAATGAGAAGTCCACTTTGAAATTGATATCATTGGGCAATTTTCTTTTTTGACCGCGCCATTTAAATGGCAGGGTAAGCCCCTTGAGCTTATAGCCGAGCCCTACTGTGATTTCGGTAGTTTTGGATTCGCTGACCTGATAATCCACAAGACCCAGGCTCACGTTTCGGCTTTTGCGATATTCAAATTTGGAAGTCACATTCTTTTCCCAAGTAATATCAATTCCCAGCAGGGGTGACAACTGTTCGGTAATGACCACCTGCTGGATGCTGTACTGGGGAATGAAGTTAAACGAGCGGGGGGTGTCAATTTTTGAAGGATGGAAATAGCCGTCACCTTCAAAATCAAGATTGGTAGTAAAGCTGTTTATTGTATAAGTTGAGCTGTAACCATGACTGAGAGTAAAACTCTTAATGATTTTGTTGACCCCCGGCAAATTGGTCAGACCGTTATAGGTTATACGCCAGTTGGGTAGCGGAAAGACACTAAACGGATCCAGGTTGATGGCTTTAGGGTCTTTGCCGGAATAAGCAGCTACGAAGGCGGGAATAAGCACTTCCTGGCTATAGCGGCCATATCCATAACTATAGGCTGCATCCGGCAGCGTGTCATTTTCAAATAGCAGCAAAGCTGGTTGCCCTATCGGAGAATGTGCACGATTGCCTTCGCCCAGTCTTTTTGAAACTTCCACGCGATTTACATCCTGCAGGGCACGGAATGCCGCTGTAAATCCGCGGGCATCGCTTTTCTGAAACAGGGTTTTTATCGCCACGTAAGAAACGGAATAATTCCCTGTGGTGAGGGGGGAGAGATGTTCATGAAAAGGATTGGGATTTTCCGGATCAGAAAGGGTCTTCACTTTAAAATATTCCGAATAATTATGTGCAATGCTGCGGTCAAGGGTCAGATCTACCCGTAAATCACGGAAAGGTTCCACTACTGCTTTAATGTTAAGATTGCGCACCTTTGATTGCAACACCTGATAGTTGAGGTTTGTATCGCGGGTAATCCAGCCTTTGCGGGCTGCTTCATCGAGCCATTGACGATCGGGCTGGTAACCGAAAATAAAGCCCCACCCCGGGCTGCCAAAACCATCTGAAAGCCCGAGAATCTGTGTGCGGGGTGTATAACCCGGTATTGTTGTGCCGCTATTAATGCTGTAAGAGGCAGATACCCGTTTGAGCGCAATAAACGGCCGCACAAAAGGCGAAACAATCGGATTTTCGGGAACCTGTAGCTTATATCGGTCAGACTTCAGCTTGCGGATTTGCTTTTTCTTGTTCTTGCGGTCCGTCTTCAGCTTACGGATTTGCTCCCGTTTATTGGAGACAGTGTCCTGTTTTATCTGTTTTATGTTTTCATTGATTTTTTCAATATCCTTTTTAAGCTGACTTATGTCTTTGTCAATCTTCTCTTCACGTTTTTTGATTTCGCTTTTCTTTTTCTGCACGGTTTCCATTTTCCAGTCCTGCGGCATACGGGAGCGGGAAGTATTATAGGGCTTGAGTCTTTTGAACTTATCGTAAAGGTTTTTGAAGTTCAGCTCTCCGTTTAAACGAATGTCTTGAGTATTGGTAATCGTGTTACCCAAAGGATTGGGGCCCACCTGGTCGGTTTCGGGATTGCGATACAAGGGGCCGGTAATCCATGTATAGCTGGAACTGTAAGCCGCTCTTGCGGTGATCCAGTCGGTGAGGGGAATTTGGTTAATAGGGATATTGTAATTGACACTGAGGTTGTGCTGATATCGGGTGGTACGGCCCCAGGATAGAATATTACTCCACAGCGAATCTTTGCCGGCTGAACCAAAAGGGCCGAGGTCACCGGGAGGCTCATCAATAGCCGCATTATTGATAGCCGTAAAATCCAGTGAAAGAGAGCGGGTCGGATTATACTTCAGTCCGTAAATGCGATCCCAAGTAAAGGATTTTTCATAAGTGGCCTGATCGGTCATGTAGTGAATACGACCATTAAATACCCGTGGACCGGAGGGATTCACAAAGGTGCCAGCAAGCTCAATGCCCTCGTAGAAAGCCAGAATGCCATCAGATTTAAACAATGCCCCTTCACTGGTACCTGCTGAAAATGCGAGATTGGTGCCATTGGTTGTAGTAATATAAAAAGCATAGCGTTGGCCTGGCGGAATGGTCACATTAATCGGAATAGGAACGGGCGTAGCCGTTCCGGTGGGATTTGGAGTAATACCTGTGGCTGTGCCGAGCAACGTCCACTGGCTGGGGTTTGTTTCGACTCCCGAATAAGGACCCGAGCGATAGTAGATAGCTATGTCTGTTCCGGAACTGGGATTGAGATTGACATCAAAGCTGGTAATGGTCACCTGTTCATTGGGGCGCAATTCAAACATCACCCCCTGCCCGCCAAAGCCTCCGGTAAAGGTGGTAAGAAAAATTTCCCCGGTGTACACATCATCTCCTGGTAATGTGCGCAGCTGAGTTTTACCAAATTGGCGGTTAAAATCCGTGGAGAAGCTTAGACTGCTGGGGATAAAGTTGATGTTCACATTGCGGAAAATATCCAAGTATTTGCTTTTTGATTTGATCGCCTTGCTCAGAGGCGAAAAATACTTCGGTTGAGGAGAAAAATTATATCCCAAAGATGCCTTATAGCGTTTCACCAGATCGCTTTCTATAAAGGGGTCGCTTTTTTCAGTGCTTGTATAGGCAAATGTGAAATTGAGATTAGCCGGATGATAAAATCTGATTTTCTTATCCTGGCGTTCCGGCACTACGCGGACATTCGTGAAATTAATACTGCGTATAGTTTGCAGTGTTTGCACCTGCCGCTTATAGGAGGTAGTGCTGATACCTTCCTCCTGCATCTGGCGGATCTTCTCTTCAAGAGGCACATCCAGCTGATAGGGATCAAACTCCGGAGTGCTGAATGATTGAGATATGCCTCCGTACATGGGAATACGCAGACCTATTTTTTTTGGGAAAAACTTACCCAGATCAATATTACCGGCTAGGTCATACTGCCAGAAGTCATCTTTGTAGCGCTCCTGTACTTTTTGATCAATCTGGCCATAGCCGCGCGTATGCATCAGGGTGGAAAATGTAAGGCCACCAAGGTCAGCCAGACGCGTTTCCAGGCGTGTAGTAGCAGCCCATCCTCCTTTTTCATCCAATCCTGTAAGGCGAAATTCGTTAAACCATACTTCCACGCATTTGGGCCGGCCATCATCCGGTCCGCCCAGCACCTCAGCCTTTGGGTTGCGAATACCCAACATGGCCGTACGCACCACGCCTAAATCCGGATTGCCCACAATGGTATAGCGGTTGCCCCTGGCATCTACCACCGAAAAGGGAGTAATATAATCACCCGGTTGGGCAGCATCACGAGCCAGCTTCATCAGGTAAAAACTATCAAGTGGTATGTCAATAGTGTTTTCTACCGGCCAGATGGCTTTTCGGTCATTGTCGCTGAGGGGATCATAAGCTATCCCGTCCGGGGTGATTTTCAGCGGGAGTTCATATTCATAATAATTGTTTTTAAAGTCAGAGCCCAGCCGCAGAAAAACAGTCACATCCCCATCGCGCAGCCTGTTGCGCAGATCATAGGATTCTCCGTGCACATAAAGTTTCAGGCGCTCATAGGTGCGCAAATCCAGATTAAGTGTTTTGTAAACGGCTCTGGAATCACCATCCTGCAGGTCGCACACGATCACCTGCAGTGCCTGTTCGTTCTGCAAAGCTGATATGTTGGTGCTGCTGATGTTTTGTTCACGCTCAATGCCGGGGGGTAATGCATAGGGTATGGGCGACTTTTCTGAATTTTCTTCCACGTTCACGGCTGAAACGTTAAAGGTGGTTTTATTCAGTTCATCATTAGGGCTTACCAGATCCGGAGCGCTCAGGTCAAACAAATAGCGCCTCCATTGATTTCTTACCAGATCCAGAGTTGCAAAACGCAGAATGATAGAATCCTGAAAACCGGTCAGATACATCCGAATAAACCGAATAGATTTAAAATCGGAAATGTTTCCCACCTTGCGCTGGTATTCTTCAATAGGCACCTTAAACTGATACCATGTTACCGTTTGGGGCACGCCATTGACCGGAGTGACCGTAGAGGTTACCTTATCGGCAATAAAATTCTCTCCTACATTCATTCTCTGAGGGTCAAGCCGGATGTGGTATTGAAAATATTCTTCGGTTTTATTGAGAGTAAAATCGCGGTTAAGGTCTTCGGAGTCCGGAATATTGGTTGCGGCATTGGAGTAGCTGGCCCCTGACTGCTGCAGCGGAGAGTTGCCCTGTGGATTATTGTAATATTTGTATCGTTCTAAAATGGGTGCTTTTATATTGTCATAATAATCATCCCTGAAATGCCGGTAATTATCGGATGCCGGATCATTCACGGCATTCTGATAGGCAACAGCATTCAGAAAAGACAGCTTTTGCAGATAGATGGAATCAAAATGTATCTGTTCTTCCTGATCATTAAGCCCATCCAGCCCTACATCCTGATATTGGCGTTTGTTCTGGTCGTTGTCAAAAGCGTTGGTGATGGGCTGGTTTCTGGGAATTTTTCCCCATACAGTGGTATCATAAGGGATAGAGGCGGAAGGCTCCTGCAATCCGTTTTCATAAAACTTTTGATTATCACGTAGAATGTCTTCAGAAACATAGCCAAGGTTAATGTATAAATCACCGGGATTGTTGTCATTGAAAATAAAGGGATCTAACACCCAGAATTCAATATATTCAGTGTTGGTAGCTTCAAAGTCGCTATTGTCAATACTGCGCATGATGCCTCCCCAGCGGCTTTCGGGAAAACGCAGCGTGCCGTCCGGATTAACCCGCGCGGGGTCTACCTCTAAATTGTAAGGCCCGCGCTGATTGGGATAATAGGCAAGATCAAAGGTGAGAATATTGGTGGTGAAGCCGGAAATGTCTTCTGTTCTGTTAGGGAAGACCTCTTTTTGCTGTACCTCTCTCACATAAGGATTAGATTTATCGTCTTTGGTCAGGTAACCCGGGGCATTAGGGCTGTCTTCACGCACAAAGAGCGGATCAATATTGTACCAGGCAACACGAGCACGGTTGTAGCCGTAGGCAGGGTCGTTGATCAGGTCGGCTTCCGGAAACATAAGTATACCCCTGGAGTTAAAGGCGTTTCTGGGGGTGCTGGCTAACACCCAGCTAGTGGCCGGAAACTTTAAATCGTAACTGCTGCGTGTTCCTTCAAAATCATCTATATATACTGTACCGGATTTGCCGATGGCTTTTTGGTGACCGGGCCTCAGATTGGCCATCTCTGCACTGAAGGTGAATGAAGAGGGTTCCTTGGTTTCATAAAGGGGTAGTTTATCAACCAGCCAGGTAAGAAACTGTGATTCAGTATTGTAATTGACATCCAGCCCCCAGATAAAGTTTTTTATGGGATCCTCTCCAATGTTTACTTTTTCTGTAAAAGGTTTTTCTTTCAAGTGCATCATAGTGCCGCCCAGGCTCAGCTTATCGCTGATTTTGTAATCCAGCCGCATGCCGAAGAGGGTCTTGGTCTGAAACCCAAAAAGGGCATTATTTTCATAAGATACATTAATGGGCACACCGGCATTGAGGATGCCTTCATTGAGTATTTTGACGCGTCCCAGATTATAATCTACGGTAAAATCTCTTCCTTCCACCAGCTTCTGACCACCGGCCGTAACGGTTACCGAACCGGCAGGAATGTTGAATGCCCCCAGAGATATTTCATTCGTGACGCTGGATTTGTAGGTGCCTTTCAGTACGAAGCGGTTGAAGTTAGGAAACTGCTGGGCAATCACTTTGGTAGAATCATAGAGTTGATGATACACATATCGTTCGTAAAGGGAAGGAGGATCGCCCGCTGCTTTAAAGCGATCTTCCAGATCCTGGCCGAAGGGTTCGAGTACCGGAAAAATGATTCTGCCGTTAGATGGTATAATGGTGATGCCTGGCACGAAGTCAAATACTCCGTCAGGTTGGGGATCAAGCTGGGAGTTGAGGCGGTCCAGAGAGAGCACACGTATCAGAGGAATACCGCTGAGATTGCCTTCGGGCAGATATCTTTTAACTCCTCCACCCGGATCTTCATACATTACATTGAGCTTGAAATCTTCCGTGTTGATTTGAAAAGCTCCGAGAGGATATATGTTCTTCATCATCAGGTCCCACACCGGCAACTTCGGGCGGGCTGAGGTGCCTTTAAGCATTTTGAGAAAAACGATACGCTGAGTAGCTATGGCATTCGCGGAGGTATCTATCTCCTGCTGCACATCCTGGGCAAACTCGCCCACCTGAAAGGTTTCTCCGTTGAGGGTGTATTCAAAGGCTACCGCAAGTACTTCATCGGCATACAATGCCTGATTCAGGGAAAGGAACCCCAGCTGTGCATTATAAGTATATTCTGAAGGGCTGAGTTTGCGCATATAGGTAACCTCAAAATCCTGCACAGAGACCAAACCCATAGCCTGTAATGCTGCATCCACCTGATCGTCCGACCGTGTGCGAGGATCAGCTATAAGGCGGTTGTATAAGGTGTTGGCGTTATTGTCAGGAGCTGTTTTGCCTGGATAAGGCTGTATGACTGCCGTATTGTAAATTTTGTCTGTCTCTCCGAGGTCCATAAAGGCAGCCACATCACGGGCATTCTCGGTGGCCCCGGTGCGGTTGGTTACCCATACTTCCAAACGGGTGATATTAACCAGCGAGGAGATATTGGGTAAGGTGGAAAGGGCTTTATTATAGTTGTCGCGGAAATACTGAGCAAGAAAGAAGTGCCGGTTTTCATCATACTGGTCTGCATAAATAGCAAACTCGGAAGTCTGGGCTCCCTGACTTATGGTGATGGATTCGGCTTGCGATTTCTGCTGCGAATAGACATTGGTCATCGTGAGGCGACCAAACTGGAGTTTGGTTTTCACGCCAAAGAGGCTTTGTGAGCCCGAAATCAGCGTAGTAGGCAGCGGAAAGCTGACGTTTCCTCCTTCAATAAGTTTAATAATCTCGTCTTCCTCCCCCTCGTATTGCAGCTTTATCTGGTTTTCAAAATCAAAGTTGGCTTCCGTATTGTAGCTCAGATTGATTTTAACTTTATCTCCGATTTTACCAATGACATTCATGTTAATCTTCATATCAAAATCAAATCCTCCGTTGGTGCGCGCAGCCTCCGTCAGACTGGGGTTATCAATGGTTTGGGAATATCCCCCCAGGGTGAGGTCAATATTTCCGGAGGGGCGGATATCAATCACATTGCTGCCGAAAATCTCACCGAATTTTTTTTTGGTCACATACAGACGGGGAATCACCCCTTTTTGTTCAATGAGTGTAATGGACTGTGCCCGCTCTTTCCAGTATTGTCTTTTAGACTGCTCCCGTTCATAGGCAAGATATTCTTTAAAGGTCATATAGGTGGGAGGGCGCACATTGCGTCCGTCAATGGTTTCGGTAATAATGTAGCGGTCGGTTTCAGGGTCATAGGTAACTTCCTTTTTTATGAGTGAGGGGTCGTTCAACAGAAAAGGGCTTTGCTGGTCGTCAGTGAGAAAATCACCCTGGCGGTCTTTCAAAGGAAACGGCAGGCCGGTATCGGCTTTTTTGAGTGTGTCCTGTGCCCAGCAGGAGGCCGCGCACAGCATGACGAGTAACAATACCGGCAATCTATCAGGGCGTGGCAAAGGCTAAAGTAATTTGAGGGCTTTTTTAATTAAATCTTCCACACCGGAAAACTCCTTGTCCGTGCGAAGCAGGTCATCAATAGCTTTTTCTGCCTGGCTTTTGTTAAATCCCAGAGTGACCAGGGCCGATAACGCCTCCTGGCTCAAACTATTGCCTGAAGGTATCTGAATTTTTATCTCATCGGTCATTTTAACCAGTTTGTCTTTCAACTCAAGGATAATCCGTTTTGCGGTTTTGGGACCTATGCCTTTAATGCCTTGAATTACCCGTTCATTGCCCTGCACAATTGCCTTGTGCAACTCTTCCGGAGAAAGAGAAGAAAGAGCCAGTCGCGCTGTGGAGGGACCAACCCCCGACACCGTGATAAGTTGGGTGAAAAGATATTTTTCTACCTCGTCAGCAAAACCATAAAGGGTATGGGCTGAATCGGTAATATGCAGATAGGTCAGCAGTTTACACTGTTCGGTATGCTGAATGCGGGTAAAGGTGTGCAGGCTGATAAAGATGTGATAACCAATGCCTCCGCTTTCAAGCAGAACATAGGCTGGACTTTTAAACGTCAGTGTTCCCTTAATGTAGCCAATCATACTGCCAGAAGTGGTTTATAGCTCCTTTGAATCTTTTCCAGCACGACTTTGGTTTACCCGCAAATGTATCCGAACGGGTTTGAATTTCAGACGTCAAAGCTAACGGTAATGAGCAAGAAAAACAGAAATGTGGACACTCCACCTGCTGACGCCTCAGCTAAACATACCCTCATCGCGAATTACCAGCAAAATAGCGGAATGTGGCACTATCACATACTTTTGGTTATTAAATTCAATTTCATAGGCATGCTTTTGTAAATATATCGCCAAGTCGCCCTCACGGGCCTGCAGGGGGATATACTTTGCCGCTTCCGTTTTTTGTTTCCACGGCTCATCTTCTTCCGGACTTCCGATAGGATAGCCCGGACCTACCTTAATGACATAGCCGCTGTATATTTTTTCGTTTTCATGCACTCCGGGTGGCAGGTAAAGTCCTGATTTTGTGCGCGTATTGGCTTCTGAGGGTTGAATCAGCACGCGATCACCAATGACAATGAACTTGGAAAAGTCGTCAATTTCTAATTTCATATTTCGCTGTTATTCCGCATTTTTCCTGCAACCAGCCGAACTGCAGAATGGATGTATAAACTTTTTCATCCCGTGAGGTGGACCGCAATTTTACACTGATTTTGGAGATTATGTAAGCTACCCCTGTAAAATCAGGGTTTGCCGAATTCAGAAAAAATCGCTTCAAGTGTTCTTATTTGAGGTTTGTTTTTTTCTCCGGGAGCGAACACAAAGCCATCCAGCAGTATGATACGGTCATTGTCCGGGTCAAAGATAAGGTAATTAATAAACGGCCCTCCCATGAAATCGTTTACCATTTTCCATAACCCCCGGGTTTCTATCACCCGATAGTTCTGGATTATTTTTTCTGATATGACAAAAGGCAGCAGAGTATCGGTGGTCATATACGAGCCTTCTATTTTGGACGAGATATATTTTCGTCCCAATGCGTTGCGCCAGGCAACAGCATCGGGCTTATCGGAGAGCCTGCGCTGGTCAATCAAGATATGATTATCGTACTTATCCGCTATTTTGCGTATCCAGAAAAATTGATCTTCATTCAGCGCCAGCACATAATCTGCAGGTATTTTAAAATTGAGGTTGCCCTGGTTTTTCAGTTGTCGGACAAGCCCGGTGTTGATGCCATTGAAGTAGGCATTGTTTTTATATTTTTCCAGTTCGCTCTGACTGGCTATTTCCAGAATCTTTCCTGATCTGGATGAGAGGGTGTGCAGCAATTCTTTGGCTGAGGGGGCAAAAATAAAGATGACCGTCTGAGGTTGTGCCCATATATTTTTTTTTACTGCGTAGCAGAAATCCGGGTTATTCAGGGCCCGCATGAGGTTGTCTTCTCCCAGTTGGTCGGTTACCAGGCGGGTAACCGGAGTATTATCACTCAGGTCTGCCGCAAAAATAATGGTGCGGAAACGAGGAAATACTTTATCAAAATCTTCATAGGAAATGACTCTGGCATCAAAAAGCGGTTCATCCTGAGGCAGGACTTCATAAGGGGCACGAAAAATTTCCAGCAGCGGCTGTTTCAGGTATTTATCCAGGTGGGACTTGTCAGCCACAATTACAATTTCATCAAAGCCCCCCAGAGAGTTGCTGACAGGAGCAGAGCGCTGGCAGGCACTTATGAGGAATAATGCCGCCAAAAGCAGCAAACGGGCAATACTCGGAAACACGTTCAGCTCCCTGAGAATAAAGAATGTTCTGTAATTGTCAGGCTGCAAAATGCTTTAAATCAGCACAATCTTTAAAACCATCCCTGGTTTGATATCATTGTTGCTGATGTTGTTATGCTTTTTTATCTCTTCTACAGATACACGATATTTCTGGGATATATCCCAAAGAGTATCTCCCGGACGCACCTTATAATAAATGCAATTGCATTCATCATCACTCCGCATGGGCATTTTTGTCACACCTCCTGAGGCTTCCAGGTTTTGCTTTTCTTTTAAGGTCATGTGGTTGAGTTCGGCATAATTATCTTTCATATTGCGATCTACATAAACAGCCAGTTTTTGTCCGGCACGGATGTAGTTGCTGTAAAGGCCATTCCAGCTTTTAAGCTGTTGTACACTGCAATCAAACCATTCGGCTATATAGCCCAGGTTATCGCCTGATTTAACCGTGTAATATATCTTCACTTTATCTTCTGATGGGGTATAGTCGAAGCGGGCGCTGATTTCGGAGCGGGATAACAGCTCAGTCTCAGGATCAGGCAGGTTTTGAAAGAGTGAATCTTTTATAGCCTCAAACCGGCCGATTTTATTCAGCGGAAGGATAAGGGGATAGCCTTCGGCAGTCACGGGGACGAATTTCTTCTTCAGAGCCGGATTAAGCCAGGCAAGCTCATCCGCATCCACATTCAGGTTTTCAGCGATATGGGATAAGGCAATGCCTTTATGCACAACAACCGTATCAGTAGGATACAGGGCAAATGCGGGCCTGCGGGCACGCAGTTTATAGTCCTGATAATGCATAAATACGTACATGGCTCCCAGAAAAGCCGGCACATACCCTTTGGTTTCGGCCGGCAGCAGGTGCTGTATCTTCCAGAAATTTCTTTCTCCTCCTGCTCTTGCAATAGCCTTATTGACATTTCCCGGACCACAGTTGTAGGCAGCAATTGCAAGCAGCCAGTCTCCGTAGGTTTGATAGAGCTTCTCCAGATAGTCCAACGCAGCTTCCGTAGATTTAACCGGATCTCTTCTTTCATCCAGATAGCTGTTGATGGTGAGTCCCTGCATGCGGCCGGTAGAATACATCAGCTGCCATAGCCCCGTAGCACCTGCTCGAGACACGGCATTAGGATTTAAAGCCGACTCCACAATGGCCAGATACTTGAGGTGATGCGGCAGGTCTCTGCGGTCAAGAGCTTCCTCAAAGATGGGAAAATACACTTCTGTGAGCCCTAATATCATCTCTGCCTTATCGCGCTTTTCTACAGAATATACTTCTATGTAGCGTTTTACCCGTTCGTTAAAGGCAAGGGGTATTTCGGATTCAATGGCCAGGATATTTTTCAGAACCACCGAATCACTGAAGCGGGGAATTTGAGCTTCAGGCAAGGGCAGGGTGTCGTCTGGTGAAGCAAACTGTACCCTAAAACGTTTTGAAAAAATTTCAGCAGTAAGGCTATCCAGAGTACTTAAAATTGCCAGTTCATCCATAGGTTTGTTGCGCTCATTGGCTGCCGCCAGAGATATCCCGGCAGCCCAGATAAAAATAACCAGCCCAGGAAGTTTGAAGCCTGATTGCATTGCATTGCGGATTATCACGGGAAAAAGGTTCTACAGTGCCTTATGTACTGTATAATGTTGAGCAATTTCCTTTAACCGCCTACGCATAACCGGCAACTAAGTTACGCTTCTTCTATGACGAGTGCTGTGCATTTCACCCACAAACTAATGATTGACGCCTACAAAAGCAAACACTATTCGCCCCACCTGCACACTGTATTTGGTTTTTTTAACGTGTGAAAATTTTTCTCATTGCCTTATACCCACCTACCCAACGAGGTGGTGCATTAAAAAAAATACCCCCTGGCCCATGATTCAGTTAAACACCGGCACCACCAGCCCTTCACTTGCCGAGCGCCAGTTGCGTACATGAAGCTGTCTGCCATTAAAGTTTAAAGGGATAGTAGCCGGAGGATTGGCGGGCAGATACACATCTACGCCAGCCAGAAAAGGAAAGGAGCCAAACAGGCCTCCTAAAGAGTTGCCACTGGTTTGTCCATCGCCATTATCATAGAGAAAAAATGCTATTGCAGTCTCACTGGCCGGTGCATGTTGTGGTGTAGAAAGTGCCACACTGTCCACAAACAGCACGTCTCTGCCATGAATTACTGCCTGGCTGGAAGAAAAAACGGCCATAACGGCCTGGTCATCATCTCGGGGCAATGAAGACAGCAGAAGTGAGGCGAGCGATCCTGCAGGGGGCACCGTTCGCAGGTAAACCATCCAGTTGGAGCGCAAAAAAGGCTCCCGGTAATAATGCACCACCCGGTCGCCTGCATTTGTTGTAGACACCTCAAACTCGTAATAACTACCGGCCTTTACAACTACAGGACCCCATTCTCCTTCTGTACCGGCAATGATAGTAGTATCTGCATTACTGGATAGCCTTTCACCGGTGGCCGGATTCAGTTCATATATCTTAATGGTAGCTCCCGCAGAGGGACTATTTTCACCAAAAGTGAGAGCTTTACCTGCAATACAGGGAACACTTTCTGGCTGTATTTCAGCGTAGGGAGGAGTGGTTGCATGGATGAAAAGATATATTTCCCTGAATGATTCTGCACTGGTAGCAACCTGGTAATGATCCAGACCGGAAAGCATGACATTGGTAGCTCCGGTGATGGCCGCTCCGCTGACTACCTGATCATCGTCCGAATAGAGATTGAGGGTGGGAATTTCCCCTGAAGGACCAGCCGGTGCCGATTGCGGTGAGCTGGCTATGTGAATATATTTTTCCACTTTTGCTGCCCTGCCGTGGTCAGCCAGGTAATTATATCCCAGACCTCCTCCGGCAGAATGACCCATGAGGATTATTTTCTGCGCTCCGGTTGCAGCCAACACTGCATCCACAAAAGCATCCAGTCGGCTTACGTCACCGCCTCCCGGTGTGAGCGAATTCCAGTCGTAGGTAAACAGCCGATCAGGGCAATACCCATTGGAAGCGAAGTGCATGAAGAAGTTGGCATAGGTGTCTCCGGACCCCAGAAAGCCATGTATCATTACCACCGGCAGCCAGGAACGATGGCAGGTATCCGCAACAGGATTGTTTTCAGGAATAGGATATATATCATCTGAAAGGGGCTGTTTCTTACAGGCAAAAAGCATGATAAGTGCTATCAGCCCTAAAAGGTATCGCAGGGTACCTATAAACATTGGAAAAGCTTTGCATTAAAATACTATGAAAAACCCAACGCTCAAATTTTTTTGCCATGCACCCGGTAAAAAATACAGAAGGTCACCCCTGCAGGCAACCTCCTGTATCTAAAAAAAATGTTAACCTTCAGCGTCTACTGATCCCACCACACACGAGGGGTATAAAGACTACCGATTTTGGGTGAATTGGTATTATTGGCATTTTCTACCAATGGCGTAACCAGTCTGCGCGGGATGGGCTTGCCGTCCGGACCGGTAAGAGCCGGGATTTCTGTTCTTCTCCAGTCATTCCAGGGTTCGTATTGCAAAAACAGAGCGATGTATTTCTGGGTCATAATTTTTTCCAGAGAAATGGTAGAGGCGGTTTCGCTGGCATGCGCAGCTTCAAAGGTGGGGTCTGAACTGCCTGTAATTTTGAGCACGCTGGCTTTTACGGCTTCGTTATGTGCATCAGCGGCACCCGCTGCATCCCCTGCGCGGAGCTTGGCTTCTGCTTCAATAAATTTCGCTTCCACATAAGTAACCAGCGGCATCGGGGCGTTGCTGGATGCATAAAAGGTCCCAATATCAGAGGTTCCTGTTGCATTATCACCTGCTTGCGTACCGGAATAGGTGCCATTGGCATCTTCGGTAGCATAGAACGGTAATCTGGGATCATTGATACTGAGCATCAGGTCAACCAGTGTTTTACCCATTTTAATATAGTTGGCCCGGTCATTCTGAAAGGCATACCACTGATTGAGTTCATTTCCATTGGTACCGTGAATAGCATGCATATCATCAGCGGAAGAGGACAAGCCGGCTGCATAGGCGCTGTTCAGATAACTAATGGCATTGGAAGCCGAACCTCCGGGGTCGCGCTTGCTGAGATGATTGGCATATCTGGCTTTCAATACCCAAGCGATTCTTATCCACGCATCCGGATTGCCGCCAAAAATCAAATCATCGGGGCCCGGAAACAGTGTATTCTCATCTGCCGGCTTGCTGAGTTCGGCAATAGCCTCGTCCAATAATGTTTGAATGGCATTGTACACACTTTCCTGCGCATCGTAGCGGGGGTTCAGATTATTGGTGCCCTGTAGAGCTTCAGTCCATGGAATATCGCCCCAGCTATCGGTGGTAATCCCCAGGTTGAGGGCTATAATTACTTTTGCCATGCCGCTATACCAGGGGTTTTCTGCACCAAATTCATCCAGCAATTGCTTCATATTGATGAGGCAATCAGAATAGATCTGATTCCATTCGTTTTCAAAATCACTATCGGTGATATTGTAATTGGCAAACTCATAATATTGAAAATCCGTACCTGCCAGATGCTGAGTGAATATCTGAGACATCCTGACAATGTTCCCCTCATAAGTTGAAAAGGTTGCTACCTGTCCTATGGTAAGCAACAGGGCAGGAGTAGTTATGGTCGGGCTATTCGGGTTTTCTTTACAATCTGTGCAATCCAGATATTTTTCACATGAACTCCACATCAGAATCAGGGGAGTCATGATTGCTGCGATAAATAGCTTTTTCATTGTTATAGTTTTTATTTGTTTTATTAATTCAAATACAGCTTAACTCCCAGGTGATAGGAGCGAGTGTTGGGCATATTGAAATAGTCATAGCCATTGACGTTGGAGCCGGCACCCAACAGGCTGGTTTCCGGATCAACTCCCGGATAGTCAGTGATGAGAAATACGTTTCTGGCCGTAAAGCTTATGTCAAAGGCTCTGAAAAACTTTATTTTCTGCGGTAGTTCATAATGATAGCTTAATCCGAGTTCACGCATTCTTACCCAGGAAGCATCTGCAATTTGTTCTTCCAGAGCACCGGCATCTCCTTTGAAGAAGGTGAAATATTCAAAGGCGGAAATTTCAATGTTGTTGGGTGTGCTGGAAGCCACCGGATTGCCATCGGCATCATACACAGGGTTGCCTCCGCCATCCACCTCCTGCAGGACACCTTCAATCACATAAAACCTGCCTCTGTCTTCGGATGCGGCACTTCTTCCAAGTAAATGCAGGCGTGCTACAGTGCCTGCCCAGCCCTCATTGCCCTGCATAATATCAAACAACATCCGCAGACTCACTCCTTTGTAGGAAAGGGTGGTCCCCAGCCCAATCTGATAGTCGGGATAAGGATTCCCCACTGCGGTGGAGACAGCATTTTCAATAGGTAAACCCGTTGTGGGATCAATGATCAGGTTGCCATTAGCGTCACGATACCAGGTGGTACCATAAAAGGTGCCGTAAGGCTGCCCCACGATGGCATAGGAGCCGATGGATGAGAAGGTGGGTTCCAGGTCAATCTGATCAACTCCTTCGGCAAGTTTGGTTACTTCATTCTTGTTGCGGGTGAAGTTCATATTTACATTCCAGATGAACCCTTTCTTCCTTACTACATCGGCATCCAGCACCAGCTCATGTCCTTTATTGACCATTTCCCCTGCATTGTTAAACACATAGCGGAAACCGGAGCTGGTGGAGATAGGTTGCTGGAGAATGATATCCTTGGTTTTTTGGTGATAGAACGTGTAATCCACATGGATGCGGCCTTTCCAGAAGCGCAGATCTAAGCCTACTTCATGGCCATTGGTTCTTTCAGGCTTCAGGTCAGGATTGCCCAGAATATTGAGGCTGGAGTGTCCTATACCGTTTTGATCCAGATACGGGAAGGTGAGCCCATCGGTGAAACCATCGGTAAATATCGGAGTGGTATAGGTGGTAACGGAGCTGTAAGCAGGGGGAGAAAGACCCGCCTGCGCAAAGCCGTAACGCAATTTACCAAAGGGCAGAATATTGTTTTGAGGGAGCAACTCGCTGAAGACAAAGGCAATGTTGGCTGATGGGAAAGTAAAATTGTTTTTGTTGCTGCCAAAGGTAGAAGACCACTCCGTTCTGGAAGTTACCTGCAGGTAGAGCATATTTCTGAAGCCCACATTCAAATCAATAAAAAAGGCCGAACTGCGCACGTGAGCGTGGTTTTCATCTGTATACAGGTTAATGGTGTTGGAGAGGTTGTAGTATCCAAACGGAATACTGAAATTGCGCCCCCGTGAATAAACATCCTTGCTTTGCTGATCGGTGACATTTACCCCGAAAGTCAGCGAGCCGTCAAAATCTTTTCCGAATTCATGCTGTAAAGAGGCCAGCAGGTCAGCATACACATCTTTTACGGTGATGGTGTTTTCTTCAATTTGTCCAACGGGCTCGGGAGGTTCATTGGAACTATAAGAATAGATTTGCTTTCGTTGGTCCGTATAGTAATCCAAACCTCCTTTACCGGTAATATGGAGCCATTTTGCGGGTTTGTACGTAATGTATCCACTTCCTATAATACGGTTGATATTATCGGTGAAGGGGTTTTCATACACGGTCCAGTAGGAGTTGTCATAAGCCATGAAATACTGATGCTGCGTAATGTTGTTTTCTTTGGTATATCCCTTTTCTTTTCCCTCTCCCAGCAGTCCTTCACTGGTGCCTCCTCCGCCCAGCAGGTCAAAACTGTCGGGTGTGCGAAACAGGCCAAGAGCTACACCCGAGAGATTGCTCCCGTTTTGTGCTTTTGTTCCGCCCGAGTTGATATAGTTGGCTGTGGCGCCCATGTCAAATTTCGGAGAGATAACCGCATCGGTAGTAACACGGAAAGAGTTTCTGGCATAGCTGGTGTTCGGCACAATGCCGGTTTCGTAAGTGCGGTTGAAAGACAAACGAAAAGTAGCATTTTCGCCTCCGCCTGAAACGGACAGATTATGATCGTGCACGACTCCTGTCTGGAAAAAACGCTCTACATTATCAACCGGCTTTCGGTATACGATATTGCCGGAGTTATCTCTTACGGTATCGCCCCCGGGCAACAACACCGGAATATTGGTAATCTTCGGACCCCATGTCCTGGATGTGCCAATAGAGCCGTCATCTGGTGTGCCCCAAACCAGGTCAGCGCCCGGGTCGGCTTCATCAAAAATGCCTTCATCAATAGGGTTGCCGTCTGCATCGGTGCTTAATCCGCCTCCGCCAATGCCTTGCCCGTAGGTGTGCTGAAATTCAGGCAGCTTATTGACCTGCGAAAAGCCTACATTATAGCTGTACGTTACTTTGTATCCTCTCTGGTCGGTGGTCTTTCCCCGTTTGGTGGTGATGACGATGGCACCGTTAGCTGCCCGTACGCCATATAGTGCCGCTGCTGCCGGACCTTTGAGGATCTGATAGGATTCAATGTCTTCCGGATTCAGATCTATGGCGCGGTTGGAGTTGTTGACCCCCGTTAAATTGGGACTGAAAGGATAATCTCCGGCTACTGTGCTGCTGGTGGAATTGTCAATTGGCACCCCATCTACAATAATCAGTGGTTGATTTTCACCTGTAAAAGTATGATTGCCGCGAATCAGAATTTTGGAGGAAGCCCCGGGTACACCCGCAGAACTAATAACCTGCACCCCGGCAGACTTAGCCGCCAGACCCTGAATAACATTAATCTCACCACTTTCTGCCACGCGGTCTCCGGCTATCTGTTGAGAAGAATAGCCCAGTGATTTTTCTTCTCGGGGGATACCCAGGGCCGTGATGACGATCTGATTTATTTTCAGCAGGTCGGGCTCCAGCTCTACAACCACATTGTCTGAAGCACTGATATCCACTTCCTTGACTGCCATGCCCAGCGAGCGAACCTCCAGAACAGAGTATCCTGCGGGCACCTGAATACTGAATGCTCCGGAGAAATCTGTGCTGGTAGCAATTTCTGTACCTTTAACCAACACGGTAGCCCCGAAAATCGGCTCCTTTTCTTCTTTGGATTTGACCGTCCCCGTTACGGTTTTTTGCGCCATAAGCATATTGCTTAAGCACAGAATAAAAATCATCGAGAATAACAGCATCCTTTTCATAACCTTAATTTTTAAGTAATAATAAAAAAGATGAGAATCCTTATAACCCATAATTAAAGAACAATGGCATTGGCACGTTACGGGCCTTTACCCGAATTTTAAAATTTCTTTTAAAAAATCATAGCATTCTCTTAATAATTTTTTTTTGCCTGCAGGCAGGCATGTTACCGAATCACGCAACAAATTGACCGGATAGGATCAGCGCCATCTCCACAGTTTCTCGCTCGGGTGTGCTCCCGCTGGCATTTGCCCAATATTTATTGTTAAATGTGTGGTCTTAAGCTGAAAACTCAGAGTGCTGTTAAGGTCACAGCCGGTTTGATCTGCTAATTTTGCTTTTCTGAACGCATGAACCTGGAGTCTCTGCTAAGTCTCTACCGCCACGACCCGCGCATAGAGCAACTTAGCGCATACCTTCGCCAAAACATTCCTTCGGGCATTCATCTGTCCGGCCTGGCAGGGTCTGCTGATGCCTTTGTAGCTGCCGGCTTATTGGGGAAAACAACCTGCCCCCACATTTTTATTTTGACAGACAAAGAAGAAGCCGCTTACTTCCACAATAACCTTTCTTCGCTACTGGAGAATAAGGACGTCCTCTTTTTTCCGGACTCGTTCAAGAGGCCGGGTAAATTGGAGGAAATACATAATAATAATATCCTCTTGCGCACCGAGGTTATCCATAAGCTAAGCGGTAGCAATGCCCTCAACGAGCTGATAGTAACTTACCCTGAAGCAATAGCGGAAAAAATAGTTCAACAGAGCATTCTCCGGCAAAATACGCTTGCTATACACCTCGGAGAAGGTTTTGATGCGGATAAAGCCATTGCCCTGCTTGCCGGTCATGGCTTTGAGCGGGTAGATTTTGTGTATGAACCCGGGCAGTTCAGCGTTCGTGGAGGAATCATTGACGTGTATTCCTTTGGCTATGAATTTCCCTACCGTATAGAGCTATTTGGTGAAAAGGTTGAATCCATACGGGCGTTTGACCCCTCCACCCAGCTATCACAGAAAAATTTATCGCAGGTAACTATTATCCCCAACATTCAAACACAGTTTTCTGCCGAACAGAAAGCTTCCTTTTTCCATCTGCTGCCCCTCCATACTGCTATCTGGGTGAAGGACCTGGGCTATATGATAGAAGTGGTTGACCAATGCCTTGACCAGGCAGTGCACCTGCAGGAGATCATACAATCCGGCTCAATCAGTCTGGACGAGCAACATCCTTTTTTCAGCTCTGAACCTTCAAAGGCTTTTGAGCCATCCGGTGATATTCTGCAATCCCTGAAAAACTTTCCGCTGATTGAATTCGGGTCCAGAGGACATCTCAGCACCCACTCTATCCCCTTTCATACCCAGCCCCAGCCGGCTTTCAATAAAAATTTTAATCTGCTTATTCGAAACCTGCAGGAGCACACAAAAAAAGGCATTGTCAATTTTCTGTTTTCTGAAAACCCCAAGCAACTCAAGCGTTTTCATCACATTTTTGAAGATCTGCAGACCAACGTACAAATACACCCTATAGCCCGGAGTATCCATGAGGGGTTCATTGATACAGACCTGAAAATAGCTTGCTATACAGACCATCAGATTTTTGAGCGCTACCACAAGTATCATATTAAAACCGGCTTTTCCAAAAGCCAGGCTTTGCTGATGAAAATGCTGCGAGAGCTGAAGCCGGGTGATTATGTAACACACATTGACCACGGAGTAGGTATCTTCTCGGGCCTGGAAAAAATTGAAGTAAACGGACAGCAACAGGAAGCCGTACGACTCATCTATCGTGACAACGACCTGCTCTACGTGAGCATTGGAGCCCTGCATAAACTATCCCGCTACATCGGTAAAGACGGAACCCCTCCGAAAATCAACAAGCTCGGCAGTGACGCCTGGGAGCAGGTAAAGCGCAGAACACAGAAAAAAATTAAGGATATTGCCGAAGAGCTCATTCGCCTCTATGCCAGAAGAAAAGCGCAAAAGGGATATGCCTTTAAAAAAGACACTTACCTGCAAACCGAACTGGAAGCATCATTCATCTATGAAGACACTCCGGACCAGATAAAAGCAACCCGGGATTTCAAAAAAGATATGGAAGCCGACTACCCCATGGATCGCCTGGTTTGCGGAGATGTGGGCTTCGGAAAAACCGAAATTGCCATTCGTGCTGCATTTAAATGCGTTGCCGACAGCAAACAGGTGGCCGTATTGGCTCCGACTACGATTTTGACGCTGCAGCATTATCAAACCATTAAAAACCGACTCAAAGGCTTCCCCTGTACGGTGGATTATCTGAACCGTTTTAAAACAACCGCCCAAAGATCCGAAACTCTCCGCAAGCTGGAAAGCGGAGAAACCGATATCATCATCGGCACCCACGCATTGCTGAATAAAAAAGTAAAATTCAAAGACCTGGGACTACTGATTATTGACGAAGAACAAAAATTTGGAGTAGCAGCCAAAGAACGCCTGCGCGAACTGAAGGTGAATGTGGATACCCTCACGCTCACCGCTACGCCCATTCCCCGCACCTTGCAGTTCTCCCTGTTGGGCGCCCGTGACCTTTCTATCATCAACACGCCTCCCCCCAACCGGCAACCTATACAAACCGAACTCCATGTGTTCAACGAAGACATCGTCCGGGATGCCATTTATTATGAAATACACCGGGGCGGACAGGTGTTTTTCATTCATAACCGGGTCAAAGACCTAGACGAGGTAGCAGGCATGCTCAAAAAACTCTGTCCTGACGTGGATTTCGCAATAGCCCATGGCCAGATGAAAAGCCATAAATTGGAAGAGGCCATGATGCGGTTTATACAGCACGATGTGGACGTACTTGTTTGCACCAACATAGTGGAATCAGGCCTGGACATTCCCAATGCCAACACCATCATCATTCATAACGCCCACCACTTTGGGCTGAGCGACCTGCATCAACTGCGCGGACGCGTAGGCCGCTCCAACAAAAAGGCTTTTTGTTATTTGCTCACCCCTCCTCTGTCAACCCTGCCCGATGATGCCCGCAAACGGCTCAAAACCATTGAAGAATTTTCCGAACTGGGCAGCGGATTCAATATTGCTCTGCGTGACCTGGACATACGGGGCGCGGGTAATCTGTTGGGCGCTGAGCAAAGCGGGTTCATTGCCGAAATTGGCTATGAAACCTATCATAAAATACTGGATGAAACCATCCGCGAACTCAAACAAACCGAATTCAAAGAATTGTACAAAGAGGAGCTGGAACAGAAACAGGATTTTGTTCGCGACTGTCAGGTGGATACCGATACAGAAATGCTTATTCCCGATGCCTACGTTACCAATACCAACGAGCGCCTGCATATATATACGGAGTTGAGCAGGGTGAATGACGAGCAGGGACTGGCAAAAATCAGAGAGGAATTGCGCGATCGCTTCGGACCGCTGCCTCCGCCAGTTGATGAACTATTGCATGCCGTGCGCCTCAGCTGGCTGGGCAAACAGCTGGGATTTGAGAAAATTACCCTCCGCAGTGGATGGATGCGCTGCTACTTCCCCGAAAACCAGCAATCCTTCTATTACCAAACCGAAGTGTTCGGGAACATCCTCAGATATGTGCAGCAATTTCCACGGCAATGCCGGCTCAAGCAGACGGACAAGCATTTGATTCTTATTATCCATGACATTCACTCTACTGAACAGGCCCGCACGAAACTGATGGATATTCTGCAGGTGGCTACTACACTATCGGTTTAAAACTCTTTGATTATCAATATTCCATTGCAATGCTCCTTTGTCTGCCAGGGGGCAAAATACCCTTAAATTGTCTGGTTCTGAATTTTCTGCATTATTTTCGCTCCGGCAACTGTAACAGGTCCACCCGATCGTGAAGGATGCATGCACACCCTTCCGTGGCCCAATAAGACTTGCCGAGGAGCAAACGTGTGCACCAGTTGCTAGGTGTTATAAAGTATCCTGTGGATAATCAACTGTTTGTTGAGATTGATTTTAAAAATCAAAAAATAAAACCTGAACCATGACCAAAATAACTGTAGCCAGAGGAGACGGTATAGGGCCGGAAATAATGGATGCCACCCTGGAGATTATCACTGCAGCCGGAGCTCAAATAGACATAGAGGAAATTGAGGTAGGGGAAAAGGTCTATCTGGCGGGCAACACTTCCGGCATTGCTCCTGAATCATGGGAAATCATCAGGCGCAACAAAATATTACTCAAAGCCCCCATCACCACTCCTCAGGGGGGTGGCTATAAAAGCCTCAATGTTACTATCCGGAAGTTTCTGGGACTGTATGCCAATGTACGTCCGTGTATGAGCTTACACCCGTTTGTACGCACTAACCATCCCGAAATGGACGTGGTGATCATTCGGGAAAACGAAGAAGATCTGTATGCCGGCATTGAGCACCAGCAAACCGATGAAGTGGTACAATGCCTGAAACTCATCAGCCGTCCGGGATCAGAAAAAATCATCCGCTACGCCTTTGAATATGCCCGCCAGCAAAACCGCAAAAAGGTAACCTGCTTCACCAAAGACAACATCATGAAACAAACCGATGGCTTGTTTCACCAGGTTTTTGATGAAATAGCCCGCCAATACCCTGACCTGGAGAACGAACACTGGATCATTGATATTGGGGCAGCCAAAATGGTAGATACTCCCGAAGCTTTTGATGTGATTGTATTACCTAACCTTTACGGGGATGTGCTGAGTGATGTGGCTGCACAGATGGCCGGATCCGTTGGACTTGCCGGCTCGGCTAATATTGGGGAAGAATGTGCCATGTTTGAAGCCATACACGGCTCAGCTCCCCGGAGAGCCGGACAAAATCTGGCCAACCCGTCAGGACTGCTGCAGGGAGCTATCATGATGCTCAATCATATCGGGCAAACCGAAGTTGCAGAAAAGGTGCAGAATGCCTGGCTCAAAACGCTGGAAGATGGCATTCACACGTATGACATTTACAAGGATGGGGTGAGCAAAAAAAAGGTAGGCACGAAGGAATTCGCTCAGGCCGTAATTGCCAACCTGGGGCAGAAGCCTTCCTTGCTGAAGGCGGTGCATTATTCAGGAAGCAAATCCCTGAATCTGAAAAAATATCAGCGCCCGCCTGCTGCAAAAAAAGAACTGGCCGGAGTGGATGTATTTGTGCATTGGAACGGCCGCAATCCTGACGAGCTTGCCGGCAAACTAAAACAAATTGAAACGCCCCATGTGAAATTGACCATGATCACCAACCGCGGAATTAAAGTGTGGCCGGAAGGTTTTGAAGAAACTTTCTGTACCGACCATTGGAGATGCCGATTTAAGCCCGAAAATGGCCACTCCATTACCAAACAGGATATTGTGCAAATATTATCCAGGGCCATTGAAGAAGGTATTGACACCATTAAAACCGAAAATCTGTATCTGTTTGACGGGAAGCCGGGGTTTTCTCTGGGTCAGGGACAATAAAAACCACTTTCTGCAACCGAGAGCATAATCTTAATCCTGCATCATCAGGCGGGCAAACTCCAGAAGATGCAAATCTGCATACCGGGCCGCCATGAGTTGAACACCAAAGGGCATTCCGGTGGAGTGCGTTCCCATAGGAAGAGAAACAGCCGGCAGACCCGCAAGATTAGCATGCACCGTGTATACATCCGAAAGATACATCTCCACCGGATGGTGCACCATTTCTCCCAAACGCCATGCTATGGTTGGTGTTGCCGGTGATAGGATAAAATCATACTCCGAAAAAATTTTTCGTGTGTGTGAAAAGATGAGCTGACGCACTTTTTGGGCGCGCGCATAGTAAGCATCCTGATAACCTGCACTCAGCACAAAAGTCCCCAGCATAATTCTGCGTTTGACTTCCCGGCCAAAGCCTTCGGAGCGCGAGCGGGTAAACAAGGTTTCCAGCTGATCAGCCGCAGCACTGCGATAGCCATAACGCACCCCGTCATAGCGGGATAAATTGCTGGAAGCCTCTGCCGTGGTGAGGATATAATATGACGGCACCAGGTAGTCAAGCAAAGGAAAATCCAGTTCATCCACTACGTGGCCGCAGTCTCTCAGCTGTGCTATCTGGTGCTGCAGTGCACTTTTTATTTCAGTATCGAGGCCTTGATGCTCCAGAGCCTGCCTGAAATAAGCTATCCTTGGAAAAGGGTTTCCCGCGGGTTCGGGTCGGGAAAGGCCGCGGGGAATCAGTGTGCTATCATATTCATCCGGTCCGGCTATGACATTCAGCACCGCAATTACTGCATCCACTCCGGAGGCAAGAATGCCGATTTGATCAAATGAGGAAGCATAGGCAATCAAGCCATGGCGGGAAACCACACCATAGGAAGGCTTAAAGCCCACCACCCCACAGAAGGATGCCGGGGTACGGACCGAGCCTCCTGTATCTGAGCCCAGCGCAACATGGCAAAGGCCCGCCTGCACAGCCACTGCGCACCCTCCCGATGAGCCACCGGCAACCCTTGAGGGGTCCAGGAAGTTACATACCGGCCCATACACTGAATTCTCATTGGTAGAGCCCATGCCAAACTCATCACAGTTAAGCCGCCCGATAAGAATGGCATCTTCCTGCAACATCCGTTCTACGGCTGTGGCTGTAATCAGCGATTCAAAGTTCTGCAGCATGTTTGATGCGGCTGTGGCCTTGTGCCCTTTGTAGCAAATATTGTCTTTGATACCCGCTACAAGCCCATAGAGACGGCCGGCTTTACCCTGCCTGATTTTTTCTTGCACGTGCTCAGCACGGGTAATGGCCTCTGTTTCAAAAACCTCAATGAATGCATTGAGATGGCGATGGGCTGCAATTTTATGCAGGAACTGCTCTACTACCGAGATTAGAGAGAGGTCTCCTGAGGCAAGCTTTTGTTGTAATTCGGAAAGACGGAAATCCAACGAGGCCGCTAATTAATTTGACTTTTTTTGTTCCAGCTTGGTCTTTTCCTGTGACTCTTCTTCCTCACGCATACCTTCGCGAATTTCCGATTCAATATTGGATTTTGCAGCATTGAATTCCCGTATGCCTTTGCCTATGCCTCTCATCAGTTCAGGAATTTTTTTTCCTCCGAAAAGCAACACAATAGCCAGCACAATAAGAACAATCTCTGGCGTACCTAATCCGAACATGTGTTTGGGTTTATAACAAAGTTACTGATTGTTCGGATAAATCCACAAAGCCGGATTCAGCGGCTGTTGACCACGCCAGATTTCCAGATGCACTTTTGATTCGCCATCCTTGCTATCTGTATATACCAAACCCAGCGGTTGCTTGATGGATACTTCATCTCCGGAGCGGACAAAGACTTCTTTCAAATTAGAATATACCGTGAAGAATTCTCCATGCCGCAGCATTACTGCTCTCTGGAAGCCCGGATTGTACATTACCGTCACCACGGTGCCCGTAAAAATGCTGCGTACCTGGGCATTTTCATGCGTACGGATGTCAATGCCGTTATTTTTAATTTCCACGTGCTTCAGTAACGGATGGGTGTGCTTGCCAAAGCCCTGTGATATGATACCCTTTTCAACGGGCCAGGGCAGGCGCCCCTGGTTGCTGGCAAAGTCGGCTGAGAGCCGTGCTGCCTCGGGAGTAAGCGAAAGGGCATCAGCGGCAGTGGCTTTTTTTCTGGCTGCCTCAGCCTTTTTGCGCTCTTCCTCGGCTATGCGCGCAATGATTTCATTAATTTTTTTATTCAGGTTTTCCATGTCGCGCTGTTTTCGTGCAATCTCCTCCTTCAGCGAGGCTTCCTGCTGCTGGAGGCTGGCAATGAGCCGATCTTTTTCCTGTATTTCTTCCTGCAGCTTTTCCCTTTGTTTCTGTTCATCTTCAAGCAGCTTCTGTTTGTCCCGAATGCGGTTTTCCTGCTCTTGTTTTTTGCGTTCCAGAGCCTGCCGGGTTTCTTCAATCAGTTCGGCCTGGCGCCTGCGGAACCGGCTAAACTGCTGCAGGTATCTTATCCGCATGAAAGCATCATTAAAACTCTCGGCATTGAAAATGAAAATAAGCTGATTGATGGAGGAGCGGTTCTTATAGATGTTATACAGCATGCCGGCATATTCCGTTTTCAGCTCTTCCAGGTCATTTTCCAGTGCATCAATGATGGCACTGGTTTCGCCCAGTTGTTCATCCAGCAATTGTTTTTCCTGCATGATATTGCCGATAACCTTTTCGCGCAGGGCAATTTGCTGTTTAAGCGCCTCCAGCTGGCTGTAGGAAATCTTTTTGTTCTCCTTGGTTTCTTCCAGCAGTTTTTTGGTAAATTCTATTTCCTTCTCCAGTTTTTTACGCTCCCGCTCCAGTTTCTCGCGGTCCTGTGCAAGAGCCGGAACAGCCTGCATCAGCGTCACGAAAACAAGGAGGAGCACATAAGCATATTCACTAAAATTTTTCATATGCTTCACTGATATGAAATGGAAACTGCTGCGGTTCATCCCAGTTTACCTTAGAAAATTTAATCAGCAGGGTAATAGGGGCGGGGTTGGTTATTTTTACTTTTCTTGAAAATGAAAATAGCCTGTCGGTAGCAACCTGGTAGTCGTCAAATACCAACTCCAGGCTTCTACCTGTTTGTTTTTCAATAAGATACTGTGTGGATATCCAAAGATTGGAGGGGGAGATAAGCGCTCTCTGCATGATGTCTGAATCAGCAGCTTCCAGAATAAGGTGATTGGGTGATGCTTTCAGGTGGGGTGGCGCCTGGAATGGCATCAGACCACCGGTGATAATCCTCTCTAGCCAGGACATATTAAAATTAAAAGGAACGATTGCTATGTGTTCCGGCAGGCGGGGTGCTCCTGTGTAGTAGGTTTTATTAAACCGATCAAGGAAAAAAACGGAGTCTGGTCGTATCATGAGCCGCGCGGCTTCCAACCCCAGCATGGTAGTAGCCGAAACCCAGATGATGCTGTCTTTGCGCATGCGTATATGTGCGGTAAAGTTTTTGGTGCCCGATTCGTCTATATAGGTGACGCGGGCTTTGGCAGCAAACCATACATAAGCAGGTTGGTTGCTCAGTACGGCAAGAACAGAGTCCAGTGCAGGCAGGCTGCCGGAGCGTACTGTGGCTTTTCGGGTGGTTTTGCAGGAGGAGCCGGCCAGCACCACTGATAGCAGGAGCATGAGCCGGATTGCTCTATTCATACATTTTTCTGTCGGCAATCTTTTTGCCAATCAGCTCAGAATCAGATCCCAGAGCTTTAGCTTTCTGCCAGTAGGCTACGGCTTTATCCGTTTGTCCCAGCTTAAAGAGAATATCTCCGTAGTGTTCCAGGATGACCGGATTTTGATCGCCTCCATTATGGAGGGCCTTTTCCATCCATTGCCGGGCTTCTTCATATCTGCCCATTTTATAGAGTATCCAGGCGTAGGTGTCTTCAAATGAAGGGTTATCGGGCACGAGCTTATTGGATTTTTCGGACATCTTAAGCGCCTCTTCCAGCTTTTCGCCCCGCAGGGACAGATAGTAGCTATAGTTGTTGAGTGTGTAGGCGTTGTCCGGATCCAGTTGCAAAGATTTTTCATAGGCGCTGTCCGAGCGGGCATAGTTGCCGAGATTGTTATATACTTCACCGAGGGTGGAAAGCATCTGTGCCTTCAGAAGGGGATTATTCACCACAATGGCTTCCCCGGTGGTAAGGACATCTGCTGCTTCGGCATATTTCTTCAGACTGTTTTTTGCAATACCGTTAAAAAGATACACCGCAGGCTGATTGGGAAACAATTCCATTGCAGATTCGGTCATTTTTTCCAGCTCGGCATAATTCTTTAAATCAGAATAAATAAAGAATATCTGTTGCCATACTTCATACACACTGCTGTCAAGTTCCAAAGCCTGTAAATATTGGGCAAGAGCGTCTTCGTTTTGCTTGTCCTGATACAGGAGGTCCCCATAAATAGCGTGCGCCTTGGCTTCTCCCGGATGGGCTTCAATGAGCAGCTGTGCCAGCGTGAAAGCTTCTTCTTTCTTTTCCGTATTGCCTGCCATGATCTGCTGCAGGTAAGGTAAAAGAATACGCACTTTCACATCAATATGCAGGGAAGGATTTGCAAAAGCTTTCTTTAAATATTCGGTTGCTGTAGCCGCATCTCCTTTTATTCGGTACATCTCTGCCAAATAAAGCAGGGCGTTAGGGTTGTTTTTATCTATCTGCAGCAGTTCTTCATATACTTTAGCCGCCTTTTCAGATTGATTATTGGTTTCGTAAAGGTCAGCCAGCATTTTGTAGTAACGCGGTTCTCCGGGATAGGCATTAATGAGTTTTCTTATCTCGGCAGCAGCCTTTTCGAGTTTTCCCATTCTGAGATAGAGTCTCTCTTTCTGAATAATCACATTTTCATCCAGTCCGACTTGCTGTTCGTAGGTATCATATATCCGGATGGCTTCTTCGGGCTTGTTGGCTTTTATGAGCATGTACGCCCAGTCAAAATACAGCTCTACCTCGGTGGGATTCTGTTTTAAAATCTTTTCGTATACTGCAGCGGCCTCCATGTAGAGTCCTTTATAGGACAATACTTCCGCATACAACAATAAATACCACTTGTTGTCGGGATTTAATCTTACGGCTTCTTTTATGTTTTTAAGTGCCTGATCGTATTCCCCCCTGCGGAAATAAATCACTGCCAATTCGTAATAGGCTCCATCACTCTGAGGGTCAAACTTCAGGCACTTCTGAAACATCCTTACCGCCTCGTCATAATCTTCAAAAAGCTTAGCCTTAACGCCATCAATAAACGCCTCCTGGGCAGCCTGCTTATCCACCGACAAGCTGGGCGGACCAGACGACTGTAAAGGCTCTTTAGGCTCTTTAGCCCCTTCTCCCAACTGGCGAGAGGCTGAGCATCCTGTAAGAAAGGTGAATGTCAGGATACCGCTGAGTAGAAACAGGATGTGTGTGTGTTTCATTTTACAGTAGTATAATCTCCAATGCTAACATCTTCCATTTTGCCCTTGCAGTGGACATGGCTGCCTATCATGGAGTTGGTAATGATTTTGTCTTCCACCACGGTATGGTTCTGGATGATGCTGTTGCTGATTACCGAATTCCGAACCCGTGAATGGTCGCCAATGGAAACGTAAGGCCCGATAACTGAATTTTGGATGTGCACATTGCGTCCGATATAGCAGGGTGGTTTAATAACTGAATCTTCAGATACTAAGTTGTCGGCAAGCAAATTTTCATGTTTGTGCAGCTCAAGCACGCGCTGATGGGTGAATACCGTAGCGTCCTTATTGCCACAGTCCAGCCACTCTTCCACTTTTCCGGGTTTGAATTTTACTCCTTTGTTTTTCATGTGCTCCAGCGCGCTGGTTAGTTGATATTCTCCTTTGTCTTTTATGTCATGCTCTATGAGAAACTGCAGTTCCCGTTTCAGGTACGCTCCATCCCGGAAATAATAAATACCGATAATAGCCAGATCAGAAATAAACTGCTCGGGCTTTTCCACAAATCCGTTAATGTATCCTTCCGGGCTGAGCTGCACTACTCCGAATGAAGAGGGATTGTCCACTTTATGTACCCAGATCACTCCTTCTTCGTCCGGATTAATTTTGAAGTTAGCCCGGAACAAGGTATCGGCAAATGCCACAATGAGGTTGCCGGAAAGGGATTCTGACGCACAGAGAATGGCATGAGCCGTACCCAAAGGCTCATCCTGATAGTAAAGGGTGCCCTTCGCCCCCAGTTTCCGGGCAATGCCAACCAGCTGTTTTTCTACTTGGCTTCCAAAATCACCGATGACGAAAGCAATTTCCTCAATGCGGGCTTCGCTCATGCGGCTGATATCTTCAACCAGCCACTGCACGATAGGTTTTCCCGCCAGAGGAATGAGGGGCTTAGGAATAGTCAGGGTATGGGGGCGCATCCGTTTACCCATGCCCGCCATTGGTACAATGATCTTCATGCATTCCGATTTCTTAAATGTTGTCTTAGTGCTGTCTTTATTAATAAATTCTTACCAGTCCATTGCAGGTTTATTGTACTCCGGTATGGCCAAAACCACCGGTTCCTCTTTCGGTGGGTGCAAGCTCTTGTGTCTCGGCAAACTGCGCTTTTTCGCATCGGGCGAAAACAAGTTGTGCAATTCTGTCTCCTGAATGAATCGTAAACTCTTCATGAGAAAGGTTAATCAGAATGACCTTCACCTCGCCCCGGTAGTCCGCATCAATGGTGCCGGGTGCATTGAGCACAGTGATTCCGCTGCCGGCAGCCAGGCCGCTGCGCGGTCGCACCTGCCCTTCATAGCCCTGCGGCATCTCCAGAAACAACCCTGTGGGGACCACCGCCCTTTCCATAGGTTTCAGCACAACCGTTTGGCCTTCGGGCAAATAAGCCCGCAGGTCAACACCTGCCGAGCCAGATGTTTTGTATTCCGGCAACGGATTGTCAGACTTATTGATAACCTTTACCACCATCATTGACAAAGATACAATCAAGTTTATAGTCGTGCCGAGCTATCGGATTTCAAAAACCCTTTAACCGGTAATATATGATTTTGATATACTCGTTATTAACAAATATTAAGCCTTCTTCTTTCTCCCACCAGCGGTTTTCATCATACACCGAACTGGGTGCGCCCCGGATTATCAGATGAATACCCGTATTCTGAAACACCTTCCGAAACGTATTGCGCATGCGCCTGGTATGAAATAATGAAGATACTATAATCGCTTTTTTTACATTGTGCTCCCGGCAATAGTGAAGGATATGCTCTGCCTCTTCGCGGGTGCTTGTACCCAAGCACAGCAGTTCGGCATCTTCAGCCGCCACACCGCTTGCAAGAAGATGCATCCACGTAAGCTCACTTTCCGCATAATCAATGCCGGCTATTTTAAACAAAGTGGGTACGTTTTCGCCCGTACAGATTATCTTCTCTGCATAGCCGCTTTTATAAAGTCTGATTGCTTCATTACCACGATCCCACGGATCTCCGGACAATATAAACAGGGCAGGAGCATGCTCCAGAGGGTCTTCACAAATCAGGTAATTGCCCGCGGCACGGAGTATAGGATACCGTATTGCCCAAAAAAGAATAGCTGTAAGTAGTACCCCCGCGCCTGTCCATAAAATGGCGTACAGAAGCTTCTTCATCAACCAGAAGACCTTTTTGCGTTGACCCATCTCATATCCCGGTTTTGAGCCTGCCGATATTATTCTCGCCTATATTTGCCGCGCTCATGTCTTCGCACTCCCTGGATATTATCCTGCCCTGCTATAATCCAAGCCCTCGCTGGGTGCAGCAGGTGGCAGATGCCTATACAAAAGTATGCAATGCCCTGCCGGATACAAAAGTGCAGCTGATTATTGTCAATGACGGCTCGGATAAAGACCTTGCCCCTGACTTTGATTTGCTGAGGAAAATGGTTCCGCATCTGATTATAGAAAGCTACCCGGTCAACCGGGGTAAAGGATTTGCCTTGCGCAGAGGCGTTGCAATGAGTACCGGTGAGCTGATCATTTATACGGATATTGATTTCCCTTATAAGGAAGAAGGTCTTATTCATCTTTACCATGCACTGGCAGACGGAAAATTTGACGTAGCCTTGGCTGTGCGCAATGCGCATTACTACCGGCAAGTGCCTTTTATGCGGAAAATCATGTCCAGAGTGTTGAAAGCCATTATCCGGCAAACGCTGCGGTTACCTACCAGTGATACGCAGGCCGGATTAAAGGGATTTAATCTGCGTGGGAAAGATGTATTTCTGCAAACCACAATTCATCGCTATCTTTTTGACCTTGAGTTTATTTGTCTCGTTACGGAATCAAAGCTGAATGTAGTATGCGTTCCGGTGGAGCTGAAAAGCCAGGTGCATTTTACGCGCATGAATATGAAAATTGCCTTACGGGAATCGCTGAACCTGATTAAGATCATTTTCAGGCGAGGACGATTTTTCCCAGCATGAACCTGACAACCACCATTAATCTGAAAAAGCCCGCAGGAAATATTTTGCTGCTGCTTACCTGCTGGGCATTCTCGCTGCTCATATATGCGGGACACTCCCATGCCCGCTTCCTGGATTATCTGGACCGATGGGCCTTTTTTTATGCACAATATGGCTTCAAAGGTATTTTGGATGAATACCAGAATGTTTCCCTGCTCTATGTTTATCATTTTTTTCAATATCTGCTCTTTAGGCTTGCCGGCTTCCATGGCGTGGTGTGGAATGCGGTTTTTACTCTGCTGCACGCACTGAATGCGTTGATGGCTGCACGGTTGTTTTCCTTTTATGGACAAAAGCTTTACCCTGGAAATGCGCTTGTTGGGGCATGGCTGGTAGCTGCACTGGTTGTCATAAGTCCTTATCAGACCGAAGTGCTTGCCTGGGGTCCCACCATCCACTATCTGCTCACTGGATTTCTTGTGCTCTTAGCTGTGGAGATGACACTACGCTTTGCAGTCACCGGCAAAATGCGGTTTGCCGCACTGAGTGCCTACGCTTTTTTTATCGGTTTGTTTACGCATGAAATGATGCTCATGCTGCCTCTATTATTGTTTATCGTTCTGACGGTCAGCCCTAGAATACTACAGATGCCTGAACGCTGGTGGCTGCTTTATACACGCCTGGGCAGCCTGCTTATTCTACCAGTAATCATATTTTTTGTATCAAATAAATACCTCCTGGGGAAGTGGATTGGGCATTATGGTGCATCAACACATTTGCACTTTTCTGTTTCAGGCATGGGCAGTTCTGCTTTGAAATATGTTGCAAAATATCTTACGCTTGCCTCCTGCTGGCCTGAGGAGCTGAAAAATCCGTTTTATCAATTCCTTGATACTACAAGGGCCGGATATTTGTTTGCCGCATTTTGCATGATTCTCTTTGCAATTATTATGCTCCGTTTATTGTGGCCAAAAGTGCAGCTGATGCTGCTTTTCTTTCTGCTGTTCCTTAGCTCACTGCTTCCGGTGCTGAACTTATACTTTCCTTACTGGATACCTATCATGGGTGACAGGCTGGGCTATGTGGCATCCCTGTTTTTTTCACCGTTCCTGGTTACGCTTTTATTTCTCCTTCCCCGATTTGTGCGTTGGATTCTTGTAGTTCTTTTCTACGCTGCTGCAGGCTGTTGTCTGCACACCCATGTGTATGCGTGGAAAAAAGCCGGAGCCATAGCTACAGCGCTGGAGCAAAATTTTCCGTACACGGAAGCTTCTGCAATATTCATTCTTGCTTTGCCTGAAAATTATAAAGGGGCTCCCATGTATCGTCTTACGGAAGAAAAAACCCAACCGCTGGCTGAAAATATTAAAAAACGCACAGGCAAAGATTTAAACGGAGTGGTTTATGAGGTTGTAAAATACAATATGATGGCCCCCGATGATTCCGTATCCGTGGAGATAGTGAATGATTCAACCCTAAAGGTAACTCTGAGCGCCTGGGGGCGTTGGTTCTGGCGCTACAATGCAGGCGCATCAGATTATGATACGGACGAATATTCTGTAGATGTAGATGACCTGGCTCATTCGTATACGATCCGCTTTAAAAATAAAAAGCCAGATGCTCTTTATATTTACCAAACCGGAAACACCTGGCGCAAGGTAACCGGATTCTGATAATTCCTCTATGAAGCTGCCCATTACTGTACTGCACCTTTATCCTTTCAGGCCTGGTAGGCCAGAAATATGCTGGTTCACCTTTGCATAGTATCTGCCCTGTGAGGTTGATGGCAAACATCTTTCTGTTAATTCTATGCTGGGGCATTACCGTTCTTTTCTATGCAGATACCGGTGGTGGCGGACTGGTTACAGATGCTCTTGGTTGGTTCATGCAATATGAAAAGATGGGGTGGCAGGGGCTGGTTTACTCGTTTGACGACAAAGCGTTGCACCATGTGTATCATCTTGTTTTTTTTTCGCTTTACAAGCTTATGGCATTTCATGCCAGCGGCTGGATGCTGGTGATGACATTTCTCCATGCCCTCAATGGGCTTGCGTTGTATCATGTATGTGCTGTTCTGTTTCGTCCGTTGTTGCCGGCTGGTTTTCGTTTAGCCGCCCTTGCCGGAAGTATCCTGTTTCTGGTATCACCCTACCAGACTGAAGCCGTGGTATGGAATGCGTGCATACATTATCTGATAGCTACTGCTCTGTTACTTACCTCATTGTATGCGGCACTTCAATTTTTAAGAAGGCCTCTCAAGAGGTATCTCCTTATTTTTTATCTATGTTTTCTGCTGAGCCTGTTTACTCTTGAAATTGCGTTCGCCCTGCCGTTGATGCTTGTGTTCTTAATTCTGCTGAAGCCTTTCCCTCAACTAAACGCCCTAAGCCGGAGCAAAGCCTGTATGCTGCTCATTGTGCCTCTGCTGATGTTCCTGGCCGGTTATTTTATACTTAACCAGATTTTCCTTGGTGCATGGGTCGGACACTACGGAGCAGATACGCATCTGAATTTTTCTCCTCAACTGCTGAGTTCAAACTTTGGAAAGTATCTGGCTAAATATCTCTTACTGATACAGTTTTTCCCATATGATATCCGGCAGCACATCTATACCATTCTTGAAAAGTACTGGTGGTTGCTGTTTTTAATATCGTTGGGAATATTCATGATGATATTTTTCAAACCTTCCTGCCCTGCTTCCGGGAAAGCACTCACTGCCTGGCTGGTATTGTTCGCCATTGGTCTCAGCCCTGTTCTTAACCTGTATTTCACAGACGTTGTTCTTATAGAGGGTGATCGGCTAGGGTATTTTGCCTCTGCCTTTTTTTACCCGTTCATCGTCCTGTGTGTATGGACATTTCTGCCCAGGATAAAATATGTTTTGCTGCTGCTGGTGGTTGGTGTCTCCGCGTGGTGTTTGAACCGAAACACTTCCAGCTGGGCGCATGGGGCAAAAATTACTTCTTCACTGACGGAGTCATTCCGTTGGTATAACGCTCCACATATTTATATACTCAACCTTCCGGATAATTTTAATGGGGCATACATGTTTCGTTCCTTTGACGGGACCAGTGCCCTCGCTGAGCATTTACTGCTGAAAAAGAGAAAAGACCTGCGCGGCAAGATAACTGAGATAGTTAATTATAATATGGTGACCCCTTTTGATTCGGTTAGGGCTGAGGCGCTTTCTGAAAAGGCACTCAGAGTGGAATTGGCTCAGTGGGGCAACTGGTTCTGGAGAAATGGTATTGGAGCTACCGCTTACAGGGGTAATGGTTTTGAGTTTATCCCTGACGAGTGGCTGCATGCTTATACACTTGAGTTTGACAGTGTGCCGGATAGTGACATCCGGATTATCTACCAATGCGGGGCTGCATGGCGCGAGTTCAGGCGTTGAACAAATTATCTTGCCGCTAGCACTTCACTGAGCACACGATGCGACCGTACAGTGCCAAAGCCGGGGATATGGAGCCGGTAAAACTCCAGCAGCTTGTCCAGCAGCAGGGAGCGCTCGGTTGAAGATAGTGCTACCTTTTCTGCTTGCATAATCTCTCTCAACTTTGCACATAGCTCAGGAGACATCACATGCCGATGCTCAGGTAACTTCATTGTAAAACTTCCTTCCCTCAAATCAAAAAAGTACTCTCCCTGCGGCATACTGCCGGGATAAAAACCCAGATACTGCGTCAGCTCCATCATAAAGCGGAAGTGAAAGCACATATCTGCAGGAGCGGTGTCCAGGCTTATCAACCGGCTCTCAAGGAAATTATACAACAGGGCATTAGGCTCTTCTTCCTTGATAGCTGCATGCATAACCTCCAGCAGGAATAGCATAATGGCGCCCTTGCGCATATCGCTGCGCAAGCTGCCGTAAACATGGTGCAGACTGCATTCCTTTACAAAAGCCAGACCTCTGCTTTCACGATGATACACTTCCATACTCAGAATATTACCCGGCTGGAATAGTACCGCCCTTTTACTTTTCCCTGCCCGCGCTCCCTTCACGATATAAGACTGCAGACCAAAGACGCTGGTATATGTTTTTGTAATCAGACTAGTCTCTGAATATTTAATGGCAGAGAGAACGATGCCCCGTGTTTTGGCGAGCACTTCAGTTGATAATTAAAAATTTGGTTACGTAGCTGGACGAGCCGTCTTCCCCTGAGCTGAAAATAAGATACACTCCTGTTTTGGCTTTCTCACCATGATAGTTTCTTCCATTCCACACAGCCTGACCGCCCAGGGCTTTTGTTTCATAAAAAAGACGGCCGGCCGTATCGGTTATTTTTACGGTAGCATTATTGGCCAGTCCTTTAATTGCAATGGGCCCCTCATAATCAGCCCGCACCGGATTAGGGAAAACCATCACCTGCGTATGTTGCGCCCCTCCTTCAGTGGCCTCTCCTCTGATGGAGACAATGCCGCGGCTGGTGCCAATGAATACTTCGCCCGTAGAGTGGTCAATAGCTATATCGGTTATCACATTGCTCAGCAAAGGGCTGTTGTCAACCGTGTAGTAGGCAATCTGGCGGGTTCCGTCAGGTGAGAGGAGAAATACCCCGTTGGAGGTTCCGACCCATTTTCTGTTGCCCCCGTCCACGGCAATGGCCGAAACTCTTTCGGTCTCCAGCAAATATCCTGCTACTCCATTCTGCGTCACTATTATCTGCTGTGCCTCACACCCCGACTGGGAAAATACCGCACCCGGACAATAAAAAACAGCTATACCCTGAGCTGTGCCCACCCAAATTTCCCCATCCAGATCCTTTGCCAGTGCATACACTTCATTGCTGGGCAGATTGCCATTACCCTGACCGGTACCATATATCTTATACTGATCATCCGTTGTGGAAGTCAGGTCTTGTCCGTGATTAAACACCAGCAGGCTTTGATTGGAAACACGGGGAATCACAATCCATTTCTGGTCATAATCATCTACCAAGAGACGCTCAAGCTGATTACCTTTCACTCCCGGTGCCGTGAAAGAAAACCAGGTGCCGTCATCCTGCAAGGCAATAATTGGACGGTTGGTTCCGTAGCTGGTCATCCACAAGGTTCCCCTGTCATCAAAAGTCAACCCGCTTATAACCGTTCGTGCCTCAAAGCCTGGTAGTCCCTCCAGAATAGAATTATATTGGTTGAACACAGTAAAGTTGCCGTCCCGATATTCCAGCAGGCCGCCCCACCAGGATCCGAAATAAACCCGATCCCTCTCCGGGTGAACGGCTACTTTCCAGAAGTTGTAAATGGTATCAAAGGCTGCGTGTGTGTACACATTATAGTTTCTCCATTCGTTAGAAACAAACTGAAATACTCCGTCAATGTTGTAGCCGTCAAAGCTGTAGCTTTGATCCACACTGCCGGGAGCAACCCAGAGTTGTCCCCTCTGCACATCCATGCTTTGGACATTTACGGAGCCCGGGCCTGTGGGATAAATGGCATCGGCATTATCTTCTGACAGTTTGATGAGCCCTTCCAGAAAGTCAGCTATCCACCATGTTCCGTTGGAATCCATAACGGCATCTGTCGGATATCGTATTCTGAAGGGATTCACCAGGTAGTTACAACAGAGGAAGGAAGAGTCTATGAGACCTATTCTACCCTGATAGGTTAAAGGTTCGGCTGTTTCACAAAGAACAAGGTGTTTGGCTGTGGACAATACATTTTCCAACCTCCAGGCAGGCTGGGCATAAAAGAAAGACCAGATGTTGCCGTCATACACATACAGAGTGTCCTGCACATTGGCAAACAGTCTTCCCTGAAAGCGGACTATATTCTTTGCCAAGCGGGCAGGCAATCCGACAATCGGCTGCCATTCGGAGAAGTTCAGCAGGTTGGGTGAATTCCGGGAAGCCACTTTTATCCCTTCTGCAGTGGCAGCATAAAAGGAGCTGGTGTCTGCTGCAAAGTCAAACACCTCCAGGTTTGCTCCCTGGTTGCCAATGCGATAGGTGTCTTTAATTTCTTTTCTGACCATGTCCAGCACCACAATGCCAAAACTGCACGACAGATAGGCAAGGTCTCCCATAAAGGTTACGCGGTTAATTTGCTTTTTGCCTACAATCTGTTTACGCTTGATATCGGAAATGTTAAAAATCGTGTTCCCCTCCAGGATATCCAGATTCGTGTTATCATACACTATCAAAAGCATGTTGTTATGCGGATTAACTTTCACCAGCGTTACCCCCACATCACTCAGGCCGGAAGCTTTGTCAAAGGACTGCAACTGTCCGGTTTCTTTATCATAGGAAAAGAAAAAAACATCGGTAGCCACATACACTTTATTACCGGCATCAGTTACGCTGGTAGCATTCCGATAAGGGACATGCGTGCGCCATTGCCCTATGCCCAGAGGCACCTGTGCCACCAGCACTGCCGGAGTAAACAATAATAGGAGGCGAACTAAATTCATCATGCAGGTGTGGCTACAACGCTTTGTTTATATAGCTATTGCAAAAATGCGAAACTCCCCCCGAATAGGCATGATTTGTTAGCTTTGCGCCCTCAGCATGCCTATGTTATACAGGGAATTTAAAACGCTGGACCTTCCGGCCATTGAACGGGAGATATCTGCCTTCTGGGACAAGGAAGGCATCTTTGAGAAAAGTGTTAATCAACGCAATCCGGAAAAGGCTTTCATCTTTTATGAAGGGCCTCCCTCGGCCAATGGCATGCCCGGCATACACCATGTCATGTCGCGGACGATCAAAGACCTGTTCTGCCGTTATAAAACCTTGCAGGGCTTCCGGGTTGAACGCAAAGGAGGTTGGGATACGCATGGCCTCCCGGTAGAGCTGGCCGTAGAGAAGGAACTAGGCATTAAAAAAGAAGATATCGGCACCAAAATCAGTGTGGCCGATTATAATAAAAAATGCCGCAGTGAAGTCCTGAAATATAAAGACGCGTGGGATCATCTTACACGCCTCATGGGTTTCTGGGTTGACCTGCAGCACCCCTACATCACCTTTGAAAATGAGTACATTGAATCCCTCTGGTGGCTGCTCAAGCAACTTTATCAGAAGGGATACCTCTATAAAGGGCTTACCATTCAACCTTATTCACCTGCTGCAGGCACCGGATTGAGCTCCCATGAGCTAAACTATGCCGGAAGCTATCGCATGGTAAAAGATACTTCCGTCACCGCTCAGTTTAAAATCATTTATGATGCGCGGTCTGCCTTTCTTTTCGATACAGAAGATGAGGAAGTGTTCTTTCTGGCATGGACCACTACTCCATGGACGCTGCCATCCAACACTGCTCTGGCTGTTGGCGCAGATATTACTTACAGAAAAGTAAAAACTGAAAACCCTTATACGCATCAGAAAATCAGTGTAATCCTTGCTGAAGACCTGATGCCTAAATACTTTGGCGACAATCAGCCTGTATATGACTCATCAAAAGCCTGGAAAGGCAAAGAGCTGGAAAACATCCGCTATGAACAATTGCTGCCTTATGTGAAGCCCGATACGGGTGAAGCCTTTAAAGTAATTATCGGTGATTTTGTCACTACCGATGAAGGAACGGGTATTGTACACATTGCTCCAAGTTTTGGAGCCGATGATATGCGAATGGCAAAAATGTATGGCCTGGCTACACTGACCCTGGTGGATAAGCAAGGAAAATTTGTAGATGAAATGGGTGAGTTTGCCGGACGATACGTGAAAAATTACAAGGACGAGCCGGATTACCAGGATGTGAATGTAGATATTGCCGTCAAGCTGAAAAAAGAAAATCGTGCCTTCCGCATTGAAAAGTATGAGCACAGCTATCCCCACTGCTGGCGCACCGACAAGCCGGTAATCTATTATCCGCTTGACAGCTGGTTTATCAAAACCACAGCCGTCAAGCAACGCATGATAGAACTCAATAACACCATTAACTGGAAGCCCCCGTTCACAGGTAGCGGACGCTTTGGCAACTGGTTGGAAAACCTCGTTGACTGGAACCTGTCCCGCTCGCGTTACTGGGGCACCCCCTTGCCTATATGGCGCAGCGAAGACGGCACCGAGGAGGTATGCATCGGCTCGGTTGAAGAACTGAAGGAACAGGTTTCCAGGTCGGTGAAGGCAGGGATATTGGACCCTTTGTATCTGGAACGTCTCAACACGGGAGACTATGACCTCCATAAGCCCTTTGTGGATGAGCTGGTGCTGGTTTCGCCTTCAGGCAAAAAGATGTTCCGCGAGCCGGACCTGGTGGATGTATGGTTTGATAGTGGTGCCATGCCCTACGCCCAGTGGCATTACCCGTTTGAAAATACAGATAAAATTGACCGTGGCCTGGCTTTTCCGGCAGACTTCATATCCGAAGGCGTGGATCAAACGCGAGGATGGTTTTTCACCCTGCATGCTCTGGCTGTTTTGCTGTTTGATTCGGTAGCATTTAAAAACGTGCTCTCTCACGGTTTGCTGCTGGACAAAAACGGCAACAAAATGTCCAAGCGCCTGGGAAATACCATTGACCCCTTCCAGGCCATCACCACCTATGGAGCCGATGCCGTACGCTGGTATATGATCAGCAACAGCGACCCATGGGAAAATCTGAAATTTAATCTGGACGGTGTAGCCGAAGTGCAGCGCAAGCTATTTGCTACCTTATATAACACCTATGCTTTTTTCAGCCTCTATGCCAATATTGACGGTTATGTGCCGGATGAAGCATCCACCATACCGCTGTCGGCACGCACCGACATGGACCGCTGGATTATAAGCAAGCTACATAACCTTGCACGCTTCGTACAGGAAAGGCTGGATGATTATGACCCTACCCCGGCTGCCCGGGCCATAGAGGAATTTGTAAATGACCATCTTTCCAACTGGTACGTACGCCTGTCACGCAGGCGTTTCTGGAAAGGTGAAATGCATGCCGACAAGCAGGCTGCCTATGATACCCTGCATCAGTGCCTGTATGTTACCGCACAACTGATGAGTCCATTTGCTCCCTTTTTTGCAGAGTGGCTGTACCGCAACCTGATGGCTCCCATTAAAAACTTCAGTGGGAGCAAGGAGTCCGTTCATCTTACAGATTTGTTTCGCCCGGATGAAACCTGCATCAATGCGACACTGGAGGAACAAATGGACTATGCACAACGCATCACCTCTCTGGTATTATCTCTGCGGAAAAAAGTAAACATCAAGGTGCGCCAGCCCCTGAATAAAATCCTTGTGCCTGTGTTGAATGAAAGTATCATAGAAAAGATTGAGCCGGTACGGGACCTTATATTATCCGAAGTCAATGTAAAACAACTGGAGTATGTTTATGATACCTCAGGGGTAATCCGGAAAAAAATAAAACCCGATTTTAAAAAGCTTGGAGCCAGGCTGGGACCCAGGATGAAAGCCGTCACCAACGCCCTGGCGTCCTTTTCCCAAGAAGATATCCGCAAGCTGGAAAGAGAAGGTGTTTATGAGCTTGCTATTGACGGGGAAATTATTACTCTGAAGGCTGAGGAGGTGGAAATAACTTCCGAAGACATCCCCGGCTGGACGGTGGCTACCCGCGGCAACCTCACTGTTGCCCTGGATATTCAGATTACCGATGCGCTTATGGCCGAAGGCATTGCCCGCGAGCTGATTAACCGTATTCAAAACCTGCGCAAAGAAAGCGATTTTAAGGTGACTGACCGCATCGTGGTGGAGATTGAAAACCGCCCGGAAATAAAACCCGCTTTGATAAATTTTAAAGGGTATATTTGCAGCGAAATTTTAGCCGAACAACTGAATGTCGTAGATTCTGTTGCCAACGGTACCCGCATTGAAGTGAATGACATTCCGGTAAAGGTTAATATAAAAAAGGCTGAAACATGGCAGTGAAGAAAAAAAAGGGGGCAATGCAAAAAAAAGAAGCCTCAAACGCCCAATCCCGGAAACCCAAGGGTGGGGTAAAAGCCCACTCGGCTACAAAAGCTGCAGCAAAGAAAACCGCCCCCGGGAAAACTACGGCAAAGAAAACGGCTGCGCAGAAAGCTGCTCCTAAAAATAAAAAAGCGGCCCAGAAGAAAACCACTGCCTCCGCGTCATCAGCACAGAAGAGTAAGACAAAAGCTCAGGCAACTGCAGGAAAAAAGAAAACCGGGAAAGCCCCAAAAACTATCGCTTCATCAAAGGCTCAGGCAACAACCAGAACCCCAAAAAAGGAAGAAACTCCGGTTAAAACACGTTACAGTGATGCCGAACTGGAAGAATTCAAGAGTCTTATTATGGAGAAGCTGGAGGCTGCCCGCAAGGAATTAAAATACCTGCACGAACAAATAAACCGCACAGCAGAACTGGGAGGAGATGACTCTGACACCAAGTTTACCGGTCTGGAAGATGGCACCGGCACCTCGGAGAAGGAATATCTCAGCCAGATGGCCTCACGTCAAATCCAATATATCGACCATCTGGAAAAAGCACTGGTTCGTATCGCCAATAAAACCTATGGCATATGCAGGGAAACCGGTAAGCTCATCTCCAAGGAGCGGCTTCGTGCTGTGCCGCATGCTACCCTTAGTATTGAAGCAAAGAAGGCAAAAGGTGCCTCATAAAAATTTCCGGTAGTTGAACAGAACAATTGCTACTGCCGCACTTATCTCTGCGGTGCTATTGGCTGACCAGATATTCAAAATCTGGGTAAAGCTGAACATGCGCCTGGGGCAGGAGTACTACATACTGGGCGATTGGTTCCGGCTGCATTTTACCGAAAACGAAGGTATGGCTTTCGGGATGACCCTGGGCGGGGAGTACGGAAAGCTCTTACTCAGTCTATTCCGGATAACAGCAGTAGTATTTATAGGCTATTACCTATACAGCCTGCTCAAAAAAAAATCTACCCCTCCCGGCCTGATTGCCAGCATAGCCCTTATCCTTGCCGGAGCATTGGGGAATATTATTGATAGCGTTTTTTACGGTGTTGTGTTTTCAGATAGCATTAACAGGGTAGCTGAATTTCTACCTGAAGAAGGCGGCTATGCTTCCTGGTTTCACGGCAAAGTGGTGGATATGCTATACTTTCCTATTTTCCAGGGCTACCTGCCCGACTGGATTCCATTTTGGGGCGGTAAGTACTTTATGTTTTTCAGACCCGTATTTAATCTGGCAGATGTAGCTATAACCGTAGGGGTGTTCATGATTATTCTTTTCCAGCGCAGATATTTTCGGGCTGAAGATGAAGCCGATGACAAACAGGAAACCGCACATACCCCCTCAACCACAGACGTGCCTGCAGGCAGCAGCGCCTCTTAGAATTTCATCATCTGATCCAGCATTGACCTTACCTGCTCGGGAGTACTGTTCTGTAACATTTGTTCAATAAGCGGGGTCATATCCATTTCCATCAGTCCGGCCGGAAATTCAAACAACTTGTCCTCTACCGGCTTCTTTTCCACGCTGACCTGAAAAGCATTAACCTCGCCTGTGGTAAGATTTTTGGTTGTTGCCTGCATGGGGAAGGCTCCTTTTAGCTCCTTATCCAGATACTCTGTTTTCACCAGCATATTCATCAACGGCTCCAGCGAGAGCGGCACATCATTGGTAACCCAAAGGGTAGTTTCCTCCTTCTTGTTTTTAATCAGGTATTTTTTGCAGGAATAGCCGTTTATTGTTTGGGTTTCAGAAGTAGCGTGCACTTTAGTGTCACTGTCGTTGGCGTTACCCCAATAACTGCCAAACGGACCCAGGAAGGAAGGCAAATTGCCCAGGCTGCTGAATATGCCCAGATTCAGCTTTACAATTGTTTGCTGATTACCTTGCCGGATAATCGTTTTTAAGTCGCCATTGCTGATGTTAAGCAACAGAGGTTGTCCTTCAGGGCCGGCAAAAGCCATCTGGTCGTTCTTAACTACCATAGTGAGTTTGCCCGTATCTGCTCCGTTTTTGGTAGTGGATATAGTAATGTTGCCTGTAAAGCTATTGCCCGCAAAGGATGCAGTTGCAATGAAAAGGGTAAGGCTTAAGACAGATAGTTTTTTCATCGTGAATGATTTTACAGGTTGTAACTGAAAGAACACTCCCCGGAACGCCTCACGGAAAGCTTTTCTCTCCCACTGCCGGCTGATCTTTCCGTATTAATCGGGTTGTTTCTTTGCGTCAAATTTAGACAATAAACGCACACTCCGGCATATTTAATCTATGCCGGACAAGCGATCCAAACAAGAAGGAGCTTCTTTATCTTCCTTTGGAGGGGCGGGCTTCGTTCACTACGAGATTACGCTGCTGGAACTCTACCCCATTCAGCTTGGAAATGGCCTCACGAGCTTCCGCGTCATTAGGCATTTCCACAAAGCCGAAGCCGCGGCTTCTGCCTGTTTCGCGATCCGTAATGATTTTTACCGAAGTTACTTCTCCGTACTGCTGAAACAGTTCCTGAAGTTGTTCTTCCTTAGCCCGGAAGTTGATGTTAGCGATATAAATGTTCATGAGAAAAAAAATAACAAAAATCAAAGCTACCGAAAAGAGTTTGGATTATGGTAAAAATATTTCTCAGGCGGCAATTTCGTTGATAGGCATGAAAGGGCACTCAGCTCCAGCCGAAGAAATATTTCCAGAAAACAATTGTTCCCGCAGCTGCAGCGGCAATAGCGGCAATCAATACCGCTGCCGATGCCATATCTTTTATTTTGCCCGCCAGCGGATGATACTGAGGCTGTGCCAGATTGGTCAGCTGTTCCACCGCAGAGTTCATGGCTTCAAGGGATGTTACCATCCCCATGCAAATAATTACAATGCACCATTCTTCCTGCGTAATACGGAAATAAAAGCCTGCTGCCGTAACCAATATGGCGGCAAGTACGTGCACGCGCATGTTTTGTTCATCCATAACCACCATCTTCAACCCTTTAAAGGCAGGCAGAAAGCTTCTCACCAGTTTTTTGATATTCAGAAATGGCATATCGGATAGTCGGTTTTTCAAATGCAATCTGCACTGAAAGACAACCTGAAGTTTCAGGCAGATTCCTGATGCATGCATAGCAGCCCCACAACTTTTGCATCCTTATGCCGGAGGGGCTTTACAATCTTCCGGCCACTACACAGGTTTTTTTATACAGCCGTTTCTCTCCTTTCAGATTAAACAATTCTGCTACCACAACATGATAGCCCAACCGTGCTTTGCGCCCATCATCGGTAATACCGTCCCAAACTATCACATCCTCTTTGCCTAAAAGCCAGTTTTTAACCAGCTGTCTGGTAACTCGGCCGGCATCATCAAAAATGGTCACATTCACCACATAGCCGGGTTCGTCAAGCATAAAATAAATCTGAAGAAAATCTTCAAACCCGTCATTATCGGGAGAAAAAATTTCCGGTTTCAGAACAACTGTAGCCATTGTTGAGCCGGCCTCGCTCCACTGGGAATTCTGGTAGGCTGGGGTAGCGTATCCAACGGCTGAAGCCGCTGAATGCCAGTTATACTCATCCTGGGTTGGCCTATCAAAGCTTATGCGTTCAAGAGAAACTCCTTCTTCATCATCCAGCAAGTCTAAGTGCCAGTCTTCATGATAATGCAGTTTATCAAAAACCCTTCCCTGGGGGTACAACCCGGAAGTATCCAGCAGCAAGACCACCCCCTCTTTATCAGGATAGTTGGGCATTCCATTTACTTTTAGTAGTCCTTTGTAGTGAGGAGTATAGTACTGTGACAGTAGGACATCCGGATTGCTGGTTAAAGCCACATATGCTTTAGGCAGCAGCTGAAAACCGGTAGTAGTAATACGGGCATATTCCAGCAGGGAATCCTGAAATAAGACATCGCCCTCGGCAATGATGCATTCTTTTAAGTCAATCACCTTGGAAGACCGGTTATATAATTCCACGAAATCCACGCCTCCGGAATAGGGATTAAAGAGCACTTCATTGATGATGACATCTCCGCTATCGGCAGGCTGGGGCAGGCCAAAGCGCACAGCGTTTTCAACTCCGATAGGGTTGCCGGAACAATCGGTAAGATGCTCTGCAGTAAGGGTGTAAACAGTTCCCTCCATCAGCGGGGCGTGTAGAGTAAGATGTATCTGATTATAGGCCGGTTGCTGACCCGTGATGAAGGCAATGCCGGGGTTGTCCGGCTCTATAACCCAATGCGCATCATTGAAGGAAGACGGGTCAAGTGATTCATCAAAATAAAGTATCACGGTAAAAGGATCGGTCACAACAGCCCTAACCAGAGTAGGTGCCGTCTCATCGGGATTAATACCAGCAACAGAGTTCATGGCACCGGGAGTGCCTCCGATAGGAGCTATTGATTCCCGCCAGTTGTTGCGTCCCGTGCAAGGGTTATTATAGTCTACCATCTCCAGACTAAAGCCTCCGTTCATTTTAATCGCTGAGGTGTACCACGTATCGGAGTACTCTACATGATGGATAACGATTCCCTGACTGTTCCGTAGTGTCAGGGGTTCTCCTGCATTAGTCAATGCGGGCAAGTTAGTTCCTTGCACCCGCCCATAAGTGCCCAACGCCTCTACAGCCTGCAGACCACACAGGATGACATATTCATCGGGCAGCAACAGCTGATAGCTCAGATTGACACTTTGTGATGCATCTGAAAAAATCAAATCACTCAATGTGATGATTTTGTCACTTCTATTATATAGCTCCACATATTCGTAAGGGGGCAGGCCATAGGTTGGTTCGGGATCAGCCATGATTTCCGTTATCAGCACATCATAGGCTGCGGGCATCCGGGGCACTCCAAACCGTATCATTGCCGATTGTACAGGGTTACCCGGGCAATCGGTCACCGTTCCTATCTGCAGTTGATAGAGTTGCAACGTATCAAAGGGGACAGCAAATACCAGCCACACTTCAGAGCTACCGGATTTCAGAACTTCCATCGGGTTACCAATGCCGTTGTCCACCGAATAATTGGAAGGCATTAAGGCTGTCAGGCTGTCTATTTCTTCGCTGAAAACTATTTTCAAAGTATCCGGTGGGGCTATTCTCACGGAGACCAGTTGCGGGGCAATGGTGTCTTTGTATACTCCGTGTATACTGTTGCGCCTGCCGGGCGTACCCCCTGAAACATCCACCGAGGCGGCCCAGTTACCGGCAGCCGGACACAGAAAATCAGGATCTATACGCTCCAGCGTCCAGCCTCCATCGCTTTTGGTGTCGTCCCGATACCAGCTATCAGAATAATTTACCTGATCAATCATGACTCCCCGGTCATTGTAAAGTGAGAAAACATCACCACTGTTATTTAAGGAAGGCAAACTCAGACCCATTACTTTTCCATAATATTGAAAGGAACTTTTATCAGCTGTAGGGCAAAGAATAACATAATCTCCGGGGAACATGGTCATGTTGGTGAGTACTGCTGAGGAAGTGGCATCCCGGATCATCCACCCTCCCAGATTGATCACCTTTGCGCTGCGGTTGTATAACTCCACAAATTCAGAGGAAGGTAAGCCTACCGAAGGGTCGGGGTCAGGAATGAGTTCATTGAATATGATGTCAAACGGTTCAGCAAGTTCGGGGAGGGCAAAAATTACTTGTGTTGTACTGTTGTTACCAGAGCAGTCGGCTATGCCGGTCAACGTAAGCGTGTAAATAGTGCCAGAGTCAAACGGCTGTGGAAAGTAGAGTGTTGCCTCCCTGAAAGGGAATAAGGCAACCACACTATCGGGATTACCAATGCCATTATCTACTGCATAAACAGAGGGATTGCGCAGCAAGGAGCTGTCGGCCTGTTCGTTTAAAACAATTTTTAATGTAAGGGGGGAGAGTACCACTACCTCTGTTACTGATGGGGCAATGGTGTCTGTGATTACTCCTGATACACTGTTGATTTTTCCGGGTGTTCCTCCGGAGGTATCGGCAGATGCCTTCCAGTTTATGCTGTCTTCGCAGGGATAATTTGGATCAATGCGCTCCAGTGTCCAGCCCCCGTTTTCTTTTGCCGCATCGCGATACCAACTATCGGTATAGCTTACGCGGTCAATCAGCAGACCTTGATTAGTTTTCAGTGTAATGTTATCTCCGGTATTATTCAGCGAAGGGAAAGAAGATACCCCCAGCACACTGCCGAAAGGAGTAAAAGCACTGACGGCCGCGGAGGGGCATACAATGAGATATTCTCCGGGAAACAGAATCCTGCTCCCCAGCACTGCATTGCTTGAGCCGTCTGAAAGCACCCAGCCGCTGAGATCAAATACTTTGGAACTGCGGTTGAACAGTTCCACAAATTCAAAAGCGGGCAGCTGCACCGGAGGATCGGGGTCAGGGAGCAATTCATTGATAATTACATCCAGCAGTGCAGGAGTGTCCGGAATGAAAAACAGAAAATCCCGCGAATCGGATGCGAGAACATTGCCGCGTATATCTTGCACATTGCTGACGGTGAGCGTATGCAAAACGCCATTGGTAAAGGAACCGGCAAATACCAGGTGCACAACTGCTGAATCCGAAGTATCGCGCTGTGCAGTAGTAGGGGCGCCTATACCCTGGTTAACGAAATAATTTGCAGTCAGCTCAGAGCTGAGCTTCTCTACTGGTTCAGTGAATAACACATCCAGCGTAGCCGAAGAGGTCACTACTACGCTGGCGATGCGTGGAGGCACCGTATCTTCTACAATGGGTCCCACATAAAAATCATCAAAATAGTGTTTCTGGAAAAAGCTGGCCGTGGACTGAACCACGTAAACACCGAAATAGCTACCCGAAAGAATAGACGCATCGGTCACCGTGCCTTCGGTAACGTAAGAGTTGCCCGTTCCGGTGATATCTCTTTCCAGTGTCCATACATTCGCTGTATCCCGGGTTACTCTTATTTTCAGTAGGTTATTGGATGTATTGGTAAGCCCGTCAGTGCCATCAACAATTTTGGTGACGGTAGTCCCCGTTTTTCTGTATAAAGAAACTTCGTCTGCCGTGTTGCCGATCCTCACAAAATAGCCATTGTTGGAAGCTGCCCGCAGGTCAGCTGAATCGGAAGTCAGATAAATATCTACATAGTTGGCACTTGAGGTATTAAAGGCCAGATGCACAAAAAACTCCCACTGGCAATTGGTGACAAGGCTGCTTGCCGTGCTCAGGTAAAAATCTGAAGATGCTACGGTGGAGTTAGAGCGTAGCCGGTTGTTGCCCGCTACATTCACAACTACAAATGCAGAATCTATACCCTGCCAGGCAGGATTGGAAGTAAAGTCACCATCACCGAAATCATCTGTAAACTGTGCGGTGAGCGCCAGCGGCATCAGTAAGACGAAAAGAATCAACGCACGGATCATGAGAATGCACTCTCCCTAAAAATAATAAACTATTTTTGCCCGAAAATTTTATTGCATGCGCGTTGCTGTTGTTGGCGCCACCGGCCTGGTAGGCAGCAAGATGCTGCAGGTGCTGGAAGAGCGCAATTTTCCGGTAAGCGAACTGATTCCGGCAGCCTCGGAGAAGTCGGCAGGAAAAGAAATTACCTTCAAAGGGCGGCCCATACGCGTGAGGACGGTGGAAGATGCCGTGCAGGCGCGCCCGCATCTTGCGCTTTTTTCTGCCGGATCAGGTCCTTCCAAAGAGTGGGCCCCGCGCTTTGCCGAGGCCGGCACTTATGTGGTGGACAATTCCTCCTGCTGGCGCATGGACCCTCAGGTGCCTCTGGTTGTGCCGGAAGTTAATGCCGACACCCTTACGCAGGAGAAGCGGATTATTGCCAACCCGAACTGTTCAACCATACAAATGGTCGTAGCACTCAATCCGCTCCATAAGAAATACCGGATAAAGAGAATAGTAGTCTCTACTTATCAAAGCGTTACAGGCACAGGCAAAAAAGCAGTTGACCAGCTGATGGGCGAACGGGAAAAAGCCGTAAAAGGCACTGCCCCGCATTATCCGATGGCATATCCCTATCCCATTGACCTGAACATCATACCGCATATTGATGTGTTTCTGGAAAACGGTTATACCCGTGAAGAAATGAAGATGGTAAATGAAACCAAAAAGATTATGCAGGATGAAAGCATAGCAGTCACTGCAACCACCGTACGCATTCCGGTAATTGGCGGCCATTCGGAATCCATCAATGTGGAATTTGAGAAAGAATTTGACCTTTCTGAAGTCAGAGCCCTGCTTGCCGCGGCTCCCGGAGTGATATTAACCGATGACATTGCTTCCCTCAAATACCCTATGCCTATAGATGCCCACGAAAAGGATGAGGTGTTTGTAGGACGCATCAGACGCGATGCATCACAACCCAAAACCCTAAACCTTTGGGTGGTTGCCGACAACCTGCGCAAGGGAGCCGCCACCAATGCAGTTCAGATAGCGGAACATCTGATTGCCCGTGGAATAATTGCTGTGCCCGTTGCGGAGGCAAGCAGCCGCTGATTGTTTGTGCAATAGATATTGATGGATCAGCCGGAGTTTCCCTCCTATACACCTGCTCAGCTGGCATTACGCAACGGTCAGGACAAACCGGAAATCTGGGTTGCTTACCGGGGGGTCATTTATGACGTTTCCGGGAGCACATTGTGGCGCAACGGGCACCATTATGAACACTGGGCGGGCCAGGATCTGACCGATGAGCTCACCCATGCCCCGCATACAGATGCTGTATTTGAAGAGCTCCCGGTTGTCGGAAGGTTAAAGCTCTCCTGAGGTCCTTGCAGTTTGGCCAATAAGTGCCAGGAAAAGTAATTCCGTCCCCAGGGGTTGTCAATTTGCCATTTCCGAGAGGAATTTAATCTGCATCAGACGCAGCTCTTCCATGGTAACGCCTTCGTGTTTCAGACTGGAATAGGCCGTTTCCAGGTTGTCCGTTTCGGCCTGCATGAAGTAGTCATAAATAATATCCTGCAGGTCGGGGTCAATGAGCTCATCTACGCAATAATCAATTGACAGCTTGGTTCCGGAATCCACAATAGTTTTCATTTCTGCATAGAGCTCATCCATACTCAGCCCTTTGGAGCTTGCAATGTCCTCAAGGGGTATTTTCTTGTCAATATTCTGAATAATATACACTTTCAGAGCGCTCTTGTTGACGATGCTTTTCACCACCATGTCGGTGCTACGCTCAATCTCGTTTTCATCTACATATTTCTTTATCACCTCAAGAAAGGGCTTGCCGTATTTGAGGGCTTTGCCTTTGCTCACTCCATAGATGTTGGCCAGCTCATCGGTAGTAACAGGATACTGAGTGGCCATATCCTCCAGTGACGGATCCTGAAAGATGACATAAGGCGGGAGGTTATGCTGACGGGCAACTTTTTTCCGGAGCTCCCGCAGCATACTGAGCAGCACCGTATCCAGGGCTGAAGGGCGTGCCATGCTGGCTTCTTCATCCATTTCGGCCGCTTCTTTTTCGTAATCGTGATTCAGTGCTATGGAAACCGAAAAAGGCCTGGTGATGAATTTGCGTCCTGCTGGTGTTAACTTAAGGATGCCATACTGCTCAATATCCTTGTTGAGAAATTTTTGCAGCATTGCCTGACGATAAACCGAATTCCAGAACGACTCACTGTGGTCAGCGCCCTGTCCGAAAACGTCTAAGGTGTTGTATCCAAAGTTTACCAGTTCCTGCGATTTTTTGCCAACTATGATATTGACAAGGTCCTGAATACCATGACTCTCCTTCACCGCAGCTACGGTGCGCAAGGCCAGATGTATAAACGGCTTCCCTTCCATGGCTTCCTTGGGATTGAGGCAATTGTCACAGGCTCCGCAATTTTCCTGAGCATAATCTTCGCCAAAATAATGGAGCAGAAATTTTCTGCGGCACACAGGCGTTTCGGCATAAGCAATCACCTCATTGAGGAGCTGATTACCCATTTCCCGCTCGGTGAGATTTTTGTCGCGAAGAAATTTTTCCAGCTTGTAAATGTCTTTGTAGGAGTAGTAGGCAATACACTTGCCTTCCAGTCCATCTCGTCCTGCTCGCCCCGTTTCCTGATAGTAGTTTTCAATGCTCTTGGGAATGTCGTAATGGATGACAAAGCGCACATCCGGCTTGTCAATACCCATTCCAAAAGCAATGGTAGCTACAATGACATCAATCTCCTCCATGAGAAACTGATCCTGTACCTGGGCCCGTTGCGCCTGCTCCAGACCGGCATGATAAGGCGCTGCCTTGATACCGTTTACATGGAGAAACTGGGCAATCTCTTCGGTGCTCTTGCGGCTCAACACGTAAATAATGCCTGATTTGCCCGCATGAGCCTTTACAAACTGCGCGATAGATTTTAGTACATGTTCTTTCTTTCCCTTGGGCCGCACCTCATAATGCAGGTTGGGCCGGTTAAATGAGGAGATAAAAATGTTTGGTTTGTTTAGCTGCAGGGTCTTTATGATGTCCGACTGGACTTTGGGCGTGGCCGTAGCAGTAAGGGCCATCACCGGCACTTTCTGCCCGATCATTTCCAGCATATCCCGGATGCGCCTGTATTCAGGCCGGAAATCATGCCCCCACTCGGAAATACAGTGCGCTTCATCCACAGCAACCATGGATATTTTGACGTCTTTAAGAAAAGATATGTTTTCCTTCTTCGTCAGGGATTCCGGAGCCACATACAGCAGCTTGGTAACGCCCTGCAGAATATCTTCTTTTACTTTTTTAACCTGCTGGCGGGTAAGGGACGAGTTGAGCACATGGGCAATGGTTTCATTGCTGCTGTAGCCCCGCACCAGGTCAACCTGGTTTTTCATTAGGGCAATAAGGGGGCTAATCACAATGGAGGTGCCCTTGCTCAGCATAGCCGGCAACTGATAGCAAAGCGATTTGCCTCCACCGGTAGGCATGATGACAAACGTGTCTTTACCTGAAAGAATACTTCGGATAATAGCTTCCTGATCTCCTTTAAATGATTTAAAGCCGAAATACTCATGCAGGGCTTCCTTCAGTTTTCCGTTCGTAAGAGGCATGGCGGCTATTGTGGACATAGAATAAACTCCTGTGATTAATTAAAAAAGAAGAAAAAAACGGTAACCAACTTATCAGACCCATGAACTACTTCAGCATCCTAAATTCTCAACTCCGTGTACAAGGTTAAAATGTAAATTTGTGGCGCTAGTTATCTGATTTTCTCAGATGAAAGTTCTAAGCGCAATATACTCAAAAAAGCGGCATTTTCAACGATAATGTTTTTGAAAACTTGAGGTTTTAGCTGATTTTAACAAATAATATTTCTGCATGAATGATAATCAAGACCACTATGTGGCAATTATGGCTGGAGGTGTAGGCAGCCGCTTCTGGCCTAAAAGCCGCGCTGCGCTTCCCAAACAATTTCTGGATATCCTGGGCACCGGTCAAACTCTGCTGCAGCTTACGTATGAACGGTTTAAGCCCATCGTTCCGCAGGAAAACATTTATGTAGTAACCCATGAGCAATATGCAGACCTTGTGCGGCAACAACTTCCCGAGCTCAAAGAATCGCAGGTGCTTAGCGAACCGCAGAGAAAAAATACAGCCCCCTGCATAGCCTATGTCGCATTCAAAATAAAAAAACTGAATCCCTATGCCAGCATGGTGGTATCGCCCTCTGATCATCTAGTACTGAAAGCCGATGTGTTTGCCCAAACAGTCAGCAGGGCATTACATTTTGCAGACGAGTCAAGCGCTCTGATTACACTGGGTATAGTGCCCACCCGTCCCGATACGGGCTACGGATATATTCAATACATTGACAATCACCGCAGCGGAGATATCTTTAAAGTAAAAACCTTTACAGAAAAGCCTAATCTGGAGCTCGCAAAAAGTTTTATTAAAAGCGGTGACTTTCTGTGGAACTCGGGTGTATTTATCTGGAATGTGCGTACCATACTGGCAGCATTCAAAAAAAACCTCCCCGAAATTTACGAGGCATTTGAAGAAGGGGCCGAAAAGCTGAATACTCCGGAGGAAAAGCCCTATATCACCCATGCCTATTCGCTGTGTAAAAGTATTTCTGTGGACTTCGGTATCATGGAAAAAGCAGAAAATGTATTCGTCATACCTGCTGACATCGGCTGGACTGATCTGGGAACCTGGCAGTCACTCTATGAGCTGAGCCCTAAGGATGCGCGTGCCAATGCAATACAAGGGCAGCATGTCCTGTTGTTTGACACCGATAACTCGCTGATAATTGCTCCGGAGAACAAACTGGTTGTGCTGCAGGGCCTTGACGGCTATTTTGTAATTGATACTGCTGATGCCTTACTGGTGTGCAAAAATGACCAGGAACAAAAAATAAAAGATATCATTGCCACCGTAAAAAAAGAACATGGAGAAAAATTCCTGTAACACCTTTACGTTTTCAGAAACGATGGCATTGCAAGTTGACGAATGTACACTCTTTATACTATTGCACACTCCGAAGAGGAGCGTTGCCTGTTAAACTAATCTTCTATGATGAGAATTTTACTTCCCCTTTTGCTGCTTTTTTTCAGTATCTCTCTTATCTCTGCACAATCTAATACAGAACAAAACCTGGCTTTTCAGTATTACCAGGATGGCGACTACGAAAAAGCCGCCAGCCTCTTTTTGAAGTTATATGACAAAGACCCTACTCCAGCCAATTACCGCTATCTGTATAACTCCCTGTTATTTACAAAAAACTATGAAACCCTGGAAAAACTCATTCGCAAAAACATCAAAAAGGAACCCGATAACCTGACCTATCTAGTAGATCTGGGATATTACTATAATCAAACCGGCAATCTCACGAAAGGCAAAAGTGAATACGAAACCGCCCTGAAAAATCTCAAGCCCGATGAGACCCGCATTATTCAGCTGGCCAGTGCCTTTCAAAACTACGGAGAGCTGGAAATGGCTGCCCAAACCTATGAAAAAGGCCGCAATCTGCTGGGCTATCCGGGTCACTTTGCCCTTGAGCTGGCTTCATTGTATTCAGATTTAAATAATCCCAAAAAAGCTATTGAAAATTATCTGGACTACTTTGAACTCAATCCGGGTGGTGCCCAAACGGTGAAAAATCTCCTGCAAGGCGTTTTGCAGAAAAAAGCATTTGCCGATGAACTCCATACCCAATTGCTCCAGAGGATACAGAAAAACCCTCAGGCCGTTTTTTATGCCGAGCTGCTTATATGGCATTTCATTCAGCAGAAAAACTTTAAGGCCGCTGCCCTGCAGGCCAAAGCCCTGGACAAGAGGCTTCGGGAAAATGGGTATCGCCTCATAAATATTGCCCGCTTTGCAGCAGCTGAAAACGATTATGATCAGGCTATGGAGGCTTACGATTATGTGATTGAAAAAGGAATAAACGGCCCATTCTACAAAACTGCCAGGGAAGAAAAGCTGCTTGCCTACAAGAAAAAAATTACCCAGTCCTATGACTACAGCGAAAACGATTTGCTTACCCTGGATGCGGAGTTTGATCAGTTCCTCAACGAGTTCGGAATTACCAGCCAGACGGCTGAAGTAGTACGCCAGAAAGCCGAACTGCAGGCTTTTTATCTGAATAATTACGATAAAGCTATTAGCCTGCTGGATAATCTCATTCAAAACCGCAGTGTTGAACCCCGTCTCAGGGGAGAATTCAAGCTACTGCTGGGAGATTTTTACATCATGAAGGATGAACTCTGGGAGGCCTCCCTGCTTTACGGTCAGGTAGACAAGGAATTTAAAGATGAGCCTTTGGGTGAACTGGCGCGCTTTAAGCAAGCTAAGCTCTCTTATTATCGGGGAGACTTTGAATGGGCACAGGCGCAGTTGGATATTCTGAAATCCGCCACTACCCAGCTCATATCCAATGACGCTATCAGCCTTTCGGTGTTTATCACCGATAATCTCGGATTGGATACTACTACATGGCCCATGCTGAAATTCGCCCGTGCTGACCTGATATTCTATCAAAACAAGTTAAGCGATGCCCTGCAGGAGCTGGATTCCATTCTGCATGTTTTCCCCACACATCCGCTTACCGATGATGTGTACTTTATGAAGGCCAAAATACTCATGAAGAAACATGACTACACAGGCGCAGCAGCCTTCCTGGAAAAAATTATCACTGACTATGCAAATGACCTGCTGGGCGATGACGCGTTATTTAAACTTGCTGAACTCCAGGAAACCGTATTTCAGGATAAGGAAAAGGCTATGCAGCTCTATCAGCAACTCCTCTTTAATTACAAAGACAGCATTTACCTCATTGAAGCCAGAAAACGATTCAGAAAGCTGCGCGGAGACCAGTTATAGACCGGCAATACCCCCTCAGTAGCTCATTGCTATAATCATCATAGTAGCACGCGGACGCTGGCTCAATGTAAGGCAGGCCGCAGAGGTAAGGCGTCCAGAATAATTCCTTCCTGAGCCACCAGTTCGTGCACACGTTGATGAATCTGCTGTTCTTCAAAATAGCAACGCGCCATTTCCAGATACACATTGCCGTGGTTTACTTCCGACTCATAGAGTCTGCGGTAAAAATCTTTTAACCTGGCATCTTGCAGCGCATCAGCCACCAACCGAAACCTTTCGGCCCCTCGACATTCGACCACGGCCGCAATCAGCAGGCGATCAAGCAACCGTTCATCGCGCCCGGTACGACATAAAGAGAGCAACTGCCTTATGTAAGGATCCTGAGTTAACTCATGGGTCAGCGGTACCCCACGCTTCTCCATAATTCTGTAAACCTGCTGAAAGTGTCTCAGTTCCTCCAGAGCAGTTGCAATGAGACCGGGGATAATTGCTTTCCGATCCGGATATTTGGCAACAAAACTCAGCGCCATTGCCGAAGCCTTTCGTTCACAGTCGGCATGATCTTGCAGAAAAGCATTGAAGTCACCCAGCACGGTGTCCACCCACGCGGGGCTGGTAGCAACGGTCAATTGAATTTCGGTGGTGTTCATCATCCTGCTCAAAGCTATTAAAGATTTCATTTAGTGCTTACACGTTCTCTTTTATGGTTTATTTTTATATGCCCGCATAAGCAAATGGTAAAGCATGTTGTCTGAAGAAACTATAGAAAAAAACCCTTTTGACCAGTTTGAAAAATGGTTTAACGATGTACTGAAGGCCAACTTCAAAGAACCCACGGCTGTTGCACTGGCCACCTGCAGCCGGGATTTAAAGCCCTCTGTACGTATGGTGCTGATGAAAGATTTCAGCCGCGAAGGGTTTGTGTTTTATACCAACTATATGAGCCGCAAGGGGCGTGAGATTGAGGAAAATCCCAAAGCTGCCCTTTTATTTTATTGGGATATCCTGGAACGACAAGTGCGCGTGGAAGGACTGATTGAGAAAGTGCCGGATTCTGTTTCGGATAAATATTTTGACAGTCGCCCGCGGGAAAGCCGTATTGGTGCGCTGGCTTCTCCTCAAAGCCAGGTGATTGCATCCAGAGAGGTGCTGGAACAAAAAGTAGCAGAGCTGCAAAAACAATTCGGTGATAATGAAAAAATACCCCGCCCTCCGCACTGGGGTGGTTATGTGCTGAGCCCACGTTACTTTGAATTCTGGGAATCCCGTCCCAGCCGGCTTCATGACCGGATTGCCTACGTACTGAGCGACAAAACATGGAAGATTTTCAGATTGGCCCCTTAGCCCGCCTTTCAGCCTCACACAGGGCTTATTTCATACACCGCCTGTACAAACCCATCCAGATTGATGCTCCCCTGCCGCCAGGTTTAAAAATTATTGTTGTTATTCCCTGCTATGCTGAACCTCATGTGCTTGCCACACTGCAATCTTTACACGCCTGCAATGCACCCCGGGGAGCAGTAGAAGTCATTCTGGTAATTAATGAGCCGGAAAATGCAGGCAGCGACATACGTCAGCAAAACCAGAAAACACTGCAGGAGGCGCAGCAATGGCAGCACTCGCTTTCTGCAACACATCTTAATCTTTTTATTCTTCGGGAAATTTTTCCCGCACGACAGGCCGGTGTGGGTCTGGCACGTAAAATAGGCATGGACGAAGCCGCTTTCCGTCTTCTGCGGGCTGGTCACGATGGAATCATCGTGTGCCTGGATGCCGATTGTACCGTTTCCCCCAACTATCTGACCGCCATTGAAAAGCATTTTCTGCAACCAGAGTCTCAGGCTGCCATCATACACTTTGAGCATGCGTTGGATCAAATACAAAATGCCCGTGCCCTGGCAGGTATTATTCAATATGAGATCTATCTTAGATATTATAAGCATGCCCTGCGTTATTGCGGCTATCCGTTTTATCATCACACCATTGGTTCGTGCATGGCCGTGAGAAGTTCTGTATATGTTAAATCCGGTGGAATGAACCGCAAAAAGGCAGGAGAAGATTTTTATTTTCTTCATAAGATCATGCCCCTCGGTGGATGCATGGCACTGACTGAGGCCACCGTGTATCCTTCTGCCCGTGTTTCACTGCGCGTTCCTTTCGGCACTGGAAAAGCCATGCACACGTGGATGCAAAGTGCGTCAGAGGAATTGGAAGTGTATCACCCCCGGATTTTTGATGACCTGAAGGTCTTTCTAAATTTAGTTCCTCAGCTTTACAAGCAACCCTATCCGGAAAACATTTTGCAACAGGTGCCACACACCGTTGCCCAATACCTTGAACAATGCGACTTTATGGAAAAATTACAGGAGATGGATGCACATTCCCGCAGCCCTGCAACCTTTCTGAAAAGATTCTATTTCTGGCTGGATGGTCTCAGAATATTAAAAATAGTTCACTACATGCGTGACCGCTTTTACCCCAACATTCCCATCTGCATAGCGGCCCGACAGCTTTTGGAGAAGCTGCATATTTCTTGTCCATCCTCCAGTGCCTCCGATGTGCTTGAGAAATTGCGCTGGCTGGACAAAACTGACAGGTAATCTACTCTGCCTTTTTACTCTTTCGTGAGGAAGCCTTCGTCTTCTGCTCCTGCGCAACAGGGGCTGCATTGCCGGCTGTTACCGCAGCCACTCGTTTCTTCTTTGGTTTATGCGGGCGGGAATTCCCGAATGAGCCGAGAAACAACTTGCCCCGCCTTGTTCGCCTGTCTCCCTTTCCCATATGTGCCTGATTTCGGTTTTAATGAAGTATTTAGGCTGCGCAAGTTAGTAAGTTTTCAGACGTAATGAAATGCAAAAAAAAGAGCAGGCCAGGCCTGCTCCTTGGCTATTCACCTGCTGATGAGTTAAACAGCTGAAGCAAATTCCTTCCCTGCCTTGAATTTAACAACCTTCTTGGCGGGAATTTTAATGGTAGCTCCGGTTTGGGGGTTTCTGCCTTTTCTGGCAGCTCTCTTTGTCACAGAGAAAGTACCGAACCCTACCAATGTAACCTTGTCGCCCTTTTTAAGCCCCTTCACTACTGCATTCAGCATGGAGTCAAGAGCCTTACCAGCCTGGGCTTTGCTCAGTCCGGCTTCCGCGGCAACTTTGTTAATTAAATCTCCTTTGTTCATTTTGAAAAAAATTTTGGGTTAAGAAATAGCTATCACAAATATAAAAGAAGGGGGCACTCCTCCAAATCATGCTATACCCTGAAAGTGTTGATAACTACGGGCTTCAGAACTATTTAATATTAAATTAATGCATTTTCATTTGGTCAGCAACAACTTAGTAAACCATCTTGCGGAGATCTCCTACCCCGGCTGTTGAAACTTGGTGTACAACTCCATGTCCGCTTTCCGTGGGAATCAAGCTCCTTTCTTTGTAACGACAGTGTCCGGTACTGTTATTAAGCTTAAATTCGAAAATAAATTTTACTTATATGGCTGACTCAAAAGTTGCATTGAAGGCCTTTTTCAATCAGATTGTCAAACTTACCGATGAAGAAGCCGAAGACATCAGCAGATATTTCAAGCCCCTTACGCTGAAAGAGGGTCGGTTTCTGGTAGAAAAGGGAGAGGTCTGCAACCGCATAGCATTTATCCGGAAAGGATTTATGCGTGCTTTTTATGAAATCAATGATGAGGTGGAAGTCACCAAGTATATCCAGCCCAAACATACCCTTATCACTGCTTTTACAAGTTTCATTTCCCGTCAACCTTCGGAAGAATATATTCAGGCATTAACTGACTGCGATCTCTGGGTAATTGACTATAAAAGCATGCAGCACCTGTATGCCAAGTATCCCAAATGGCAGGAGTTGGGCCGCATCATCATGGAACAGATTTATCAGTATATGGAAAAGCGCATTCTTTCTTTTCTGACGTTAAATGCGGAGCAGCGCTATAAGAGTTTGCTTGAAGAAAATCCACGCCTTATTCAGGATGTCCCTTTGCGGTATATCGCATCCATGCTTGGCATCACTCCGGAAACGCTTTCCCGCATCAGGCAAAAAGTGCATCAGCCCGCCTGATATATACCCCAGATGTATCCTTACATTAGAGTAACCACACCCCTATTGATTGCCTGCTTTGGGGCAAACTTTCGTGCTGGCATGGCCTTGCTTTTTTCGGTGAGTGTTTTAACGTCTGCTTCAGCCCAAGGGCTTACTCCGAAAGAAATCTGCAAACTGGACCCCCACCTGCAGGAGACGTCCGGCCTGGTGATAACCGGTTCAAAAATCTGGACCCATAATGACAGCGGCAATCCGCCCGTACTCTACGGAATGAATGAAAGCTGTCGCGTGACGAACATTCTTTATTTGAATGCAAAAAATACCGACTGGGAAGAAATCACAAAAGATGAAGAAGGAAGCATTTACATCGGGGATTTTGGAAATGGCGGCAACAACAGACGCGACCTGCGCATATATAAGATTCCTGATCCGGCTACCATTAGCGGTACAATTGTGCAACCGGAAATCATTCAGTTCTCCTATGCCGACCAGCGAAGATTCCCTCCGCTGCCATCCAATCAGAATTATGATATGGAGGCAATGATATATTACAAAGGCAACCTCTACCTATTCAGCAAAAACCGAACGGAGCCATTCAATGGCTACACCAAGTTATACCGCTTGCCTGCACGACCGGGCACCCACGTAGCCGAACTGTTGGACAGCATCTACCTTGGCCCGCCCCCCATGATGCAAAGCTGGGTAACTGCTGCCGCACTCAGTCCGGATAAAACCAAACTGGCGCTCCTTTCCTCTGACAGGATATGGCTCTTCACCTGTTTTACGGATGATCGGTTTTTTTCTGGTAAGATGAAGACAATTGAGCTAACATCATTTACCCAGAAAGAAGCGGTGTGCTTTAAAAATAACTACGAATTGCTGATAACCGATGAACTGAGCAATAAAGTTTTCGGGGGACGACTTTATAGTCTTGATTTGAGACAAGTTGTTTTTGATCCTTGTCCTTAAGCTGAACTATCGTATGAGCGTCAGGCTGCCTTTTCGATGCTGCAGGTAGGATGGTGGAATGTTTACCCGCTCTATAAATTTGATGTCAAGATAATAGACGTATACTCCAGGCATCATGAGCTCTCCGTGGTATGTACCGTCCCATCCTACTGAGGGATCACGGGATTCAAAAAGCTTTTCTCCCCAGCGGTCAAATATCAGCAATCTGAAGGAAGCGTAGTCGGTCAATTCTACACGGAACACATCATTATGGTTATCACCGTTGGGGGAAAATGCATTCGGCACATAAAATATCGGATCAATATCACCCGAAGGATTTACAGGATTCAGTACATCCAGGAAGACGCTGATTGTATCGCTGCAGCCATATGCATCCGTAGCAATAACCATATAAAAAGTGTCCCTAAGTGGGGTGATATATGGGGTAGGACAATCCGAGCAGCTCAATCCCACAGCCGGTATCCATTGGTAGGAAAGCTGTACCCCCGAATCGCTCAGCACCTGCACCTGCACACTTTCTCCGCGCTGCAGCGTAGAGTCATACGGCAATACATACAAGTTGATAGAAGGATAGCTATATACTGCATACCACACCGAGGCGGTGCATCCTGCATCATCTGTAACAGAAAGCTCATAAAGCCCCACGCCCGCGGTTATGGCAGAAGCGGTCTCCCCTCCGGGCATCCACAAATAGGTTTCATAACCACCGCCTCCATGCAGAATCGTTTCTTCGCCATCGCAGATAAAAGTGGTATCTCCCACCAGTTCAGATAGCCTGACAGACAAATGTAAAATCACGGTGCTGTCGCAGCCAGCTGAAGAGGTTAGCACTTCTGTATAAGTACCCGAAGTAGTTTGATATGCTCCTGCAACAAAAAGGCTATCGCCAAGGCAGAGAAATGTATCCACAACAGTAGTAACTGCAGGCATCACCGAGAGTTCTGTTACCACTATACTGTCGCACCCACTGGCTGTCGTAAGGGTATCGTAATAATTACCAGGGGTTGTCTGCAACGCCCCTCCGGCATAATAACTTTCTCCTTCACAAATGGTAGCAGAAATGTTAGCATAGTAAGCAGTCACAAAACTGAGGGTAGTTTCAATGATGCTGTCACAGCCCCCTGATGCCACGAGTGAATCTATATAGATCCCATCAGTATGCTGATACGCTCCTCCGGCATAAAAACTATCGGAATGACACAAGGTGAAGTCTTGCTGCACAAAATAGAAATTCACCACATCCAGATCGGTTTGAATGACGCTGTCACAACCAGCTGCAGTAACCAAAGAATCATAATATATCCCTGAAACTGTCTGATAAACACCTCCCGCTAAAAGGCTATCCCCAGCACAAATGGTTGCCTGGCGATGTATATGATAAGCCGGATGCACAATAAGGATTGTTTCAAGCAGGCTATCGCAGCCATTGAGTGCTGACAGGGTATCGTAATAAGTGCCCGAAATATTTTGGTAGCTCCCTCCGGCATATACAGAGTCGTTTCCGCAAATAGTTATTGTTCTGGAGGAAACTGTCACCGGCAACACAGTTAAATGGGTTTGTACAATACTGTCGCACCCTCCTGAAGTAACCAATGAATCGGTATATACTCCTGAAGTATTTTGAAAACCTCCACCGGCATAGTAGGTTTCATTGCTGCATATAGTTACATCATTTACCACATGATATGCTGTAACCACACTCAGCTGGGTTTCTATAATACTGTCACAATTCTGGGATGAAATCAGGGTATCATAATATATCCCCGGCACGTTCTGATAGGCTCCACCCACCCAAAGGCTATCTCCCGCGCAAATCGTGGCTGTTCTTGTTTCCAGTACATAGGAGACAAAAGTCAAATCGGTGATAACTACACTATCGCAACCGTTATTGGCAACAAGGGTATCGTAATATGTCCCTGAAATAGTTTGGTTAGCCCCTCCTACGTAGTAGCTCTGCTCACAGGTGGATACATTTACCTGATGGGATATTAACGGGGGCTCATTGATTGAAATACTGAGTGTGGCTACACATCCGCTATCATCGCTCACCGTCAATGTATAGCTGCCTGCCACCAATCCGTTCTGGTCTTCACTCACCGCTCCATCGCTCCAATTGTAACTGTAAGGGGGCGTGCCCCCGCTGACCGTCACATCTATGCTCCCGCTGTTGCCCCCGTGACACCCTACATCTACCTGCGTGCTGCTGACCTGCAAGGGCGCTGGCTCGCTGATGGTCACATTTAGCGTGGCTACACATCCGCTGTCATCGCTCACCGTCAATGTATAGCTGCCTGCCACCAATCCGCTCTGGTCTTCACTCACCGCTCCATCGCTCCAATTGTAACTGTATGGGGGCGTGCCCCCGCTGACCGTCACATCTATGCTCCCGCTGTTGCCCCCGTGACACCCTACATCTACCTGCGTGCTGCTGACCTGCAAGGGCGCTGGCTCGCTGATGGTCACATTTAGCGTGGCTACACATCCGCTGTCATCGCTCACCGTCAATGTATAGCTGCCTGCCACCAATCCGCTCTGGTCTTCACTCACCGCTCCATCGCTCCAATTGTAACTGTATGGGGGCGTGCCCCCGCTGACCGTCACATCTATGCTCCCACTGTTGCCCCCGTGACATCCTACATCTACCTGCGTGCTGCTGACCTGCAAGGGCGCTGGCTCGCTGATGGTCCACATGAGGGAGCCGGTGCATGCATAAGCATCAGATACAGTAAGACTGTATGTTCCTGCAGGGAGATTACTTAAATCTTCGCTTAACGATCCGGTATTCCATAAGTATTGATAAGGTGGCACACCTCCCCCTACGGTTATATTAATGAATCCGGAAGAATCACTGTAGCACCTGACATCCTGGTGTATACTGTTTATCGTCAGACCCGGAAGCAGCGTTAGCGTTACAGATAGTGTATCCATACACCCTTGAGCATCCACAATGGTAAGTCCGTAGGTGCCTACAGACAAAGAGCTAATATCTTCAGTAGTATCCCCATTGCTCCATATAAAAGAATAAGGAGGCGTCCCCCCGGTTGTGGTAACGTCAATAGAACCAGAAGGAGCATTCAGACATGCCACATCATTATGTATTTCACTCACTTGTAAAGGCGTTGGCTCGCTGATGGTCACATTCAGCGTGGCTACACATCCGCTGTCATCGCTCACCGTCAATGTATAGCTGCCTGCCACCAATCCGTTCTGGTCTTCACTCACCGCTCCATTGCTCCAATTGTAACTGTATGGGGGCGTGCCCCCGCTGACCGTCACATCTATGCTCCCGCTGTTGCCCCCGTGACATCCTACATCTACCTGCGTGCTGCTGACCTGCAAGGGCGTTGGCTCGCTGATGGTCACATTTAGCGTGGCTACACATCCGCTGTCATCGCTCACCGTCAATGTATAATTGCCTGCCACCAATCCGCTCTGGTCTTCACTCACCGCTCCATCGCTCCAATTGTAACTGTAAGGGGGCGTGCCCCCGCTGACCGTCACATCTATGCTCCCGCTGTTGCCCCCGTGACACCCTACATCTACCTGCGTGCTGCTGACCTGCAAGGGCGCTGGCTCGCTGATGGTCACATTTAGCGTGGCTACACATCCGCTGTCATCGCTCACCGTCAATGTATAGCTGCCTGCCACCAATCCGCTCTGGTCTTCACTCACCGCTCCATCGCTCCAATTGTAACTGTAAGGGGGCGTGCCCCCGCTGACCGTCACATCTATGCTCCCGCTGTTGCCCCCGTGACATCCTACATCTGCCTGCGTGCTGCTGACCTGCAAGGGCGTTGGCTCGCTGATGGTCACATTCAGCGTGGCTACACATCCGCTGTCATCGCTCACCGTCAATGTATAGCTGCCTGCCACCAATCCGCTCTGGTCTTCACTCACCGCTCCATCGCTCCAATTGTAACTGTAAGGGGGCGTGCCCCCGCTGACCGTCACATCTATGCTCCCACTGTTGCCCCCGTGACATCCTACATCTACCTGCGTGCTGCTGACCTGCAAGGGCGCTGGCTCGCTGATTGTCACATTCAGCGTGGCTACACATCCGCTGTCATCGCTCACCGTCAATGTATAACTGCCTGCCACCAATCCGTTCTGGTCTTCACTCACCGCTCCATTGCTCCAATTGTAACTGTAAGGGGGCGTGCCCCCGCTGACCGTCACATCTATGCTCCCACTGTTGCCCCCGTGACATCCTACATCTACCTGCGTGCTGCTGACCTGCAAGGGCGCTGGCTCGCTGATGGTCACATTCAGCGTGGCTACACATCCGCTGTCATCGCTCACCGTCAATGTATAGCTGCCTGCCACCAATCCGCTCTGGTCTTCACTCACCGCTCCATCGCTCCAATTGTAACTGTAAGGGGGCGTGCCCCCGCTGACCGTCACATCTATGCTCCCACTGTTGCCCCCGTGACACCCTACATCTACCTGCGTGCTGCTGACCTGCAAGGGCGTTGGCTCGCTGATGGTCACATTCAGCGTGGCTACACATCCGCTGTCATCGCTCACCGTCAATGTATAGCTGCCTGCCACCAATCCGCTCTGGTCTTCACTCACCGCTCCATCGCTCCAATTGTAACTGTAAGGGGGCGTGCCCCCGCTGACCGTCACATCTATGCTCCCACTGTTGCCCCCGTGACACCCTACATCTACCTGCGTGCTGCTGACCTGCAAGGGCGCTGGCTCGCTGATGGTCACATTCAGCGTGGCTACACATCCGCTGTCATCGCTCACCGTCAATGTATAGCTGCCTGCCACCAATCCGCTCTGGTCTTCACTCACCGCTCCATTGCTCCAATTGTAACTGTAAGGGGGCGTGCCCCCGCTGACCGTCACATCTATGCTCCCGCTGTTGCCCCCGTGACACCCTACATCTACCTGCGTGCTGCTGACCTGCAGGGGCGCTGGCTCGCTCAGGACAATGGCTGCAGAAGCCTGGCATCCGTTCGTATCCGTAACGGTAACAGTATAACTACCAGGCGCCAGATTCTGCTGATGCCCGAAAGGAGGCAGTCCTCCACTCCATAGGAAGCCATACGCTGGCGTGCCCCCGGCTATGGACAGGTTTATACTTCCATCGTTTGCTCCGAAGCAGGAAATGCCCGTGCTTTCAGCAAGGAGAATAAGAGAGTCGGGCTGTGTCAGAATGATACTATCTCTGACCGAACAACCACTCACGGTGTCCGTGACGAAAACATAGTATGTATCGGCCGGAATATTGAACAGATCTTCCACGAAAACAATGTTACCCGGCAACCACTCATAGACAAAAGGCGGAGTGCCGTTGGTAACGGTTAAATCAACAGAGCCATCGCTGGCGCCAAAGCAGCTTACGTTCCAACCTCCCGGATACACGGATGGAGTAAGAGAAGTCAGCAGTGGAGGCGGATTTAAATTCAGAGTAACAACGGATGATGCAGTACAGCCGTTTTGGTCGCTTACAGTTACCGAGTAAGTACCTAGTGGCAAACCAATTGCTGTGGATGATATTTGCCCGTTACTCCAGCTGTAGGCAAACGGAGCTCTTCCTCCGGATACAGAAGTAAATATCTGCCCATTGGTATAATTATGGCAGGATACATGATATCCGTTGGCATAGACATAAGGTGTGAGCGAAACACTGAGGGGTCCGGGCTCGGTGATATTCACAGAAGTAGAGGCTGTACACCCATTGGCATCCGTTACGGTAACCGTATATGTGCCGGCAGACAGGTTGCTAAGATTTTGGGTGGTGTAGGCTCCGTTATTCCATGAAAAATTCAGCGGAGGAGTCCCTCCGCTTACGGAGAGGTTAATATGGCCGTCCTGGGCTCCGAAACAGCTAATATCCTGATATGTTCGGGATATGGTTATAGAGGTAAGGGAGGAGACGGTGACCTGTCTCGGTCCGGAGGAACAGCCGTTAGCGTCTCTCACTTCCACAGAATAGGTGCCCGGGCAAAGATTATTCAACGTTGCACTGGTTGCTCCGGCAATAGCCACGTTACCTGCATTATACCATTGATAGGAATAGCCCCCCGCTCCACCGCTAACTGTGGCTGAGGCTGTACCTGTGCATTGCCCTGCACATTGCACATCGGTGGAAGATACAGAAACATTCAAAGCGGTAGGCTGCGTAATGTTCACCGCAGGAGATGTAACCACACATCCTGTGGACGATGTAACCCTCGCGAAATAGGTTCCCGCACAAAGGTTAAAGATAGATTGTCCGGTTTGTCCGGGTATGGCATTTCCGGCAGCATTAAGCCATTCATATGTGAAGGGACCGCTACCTCCATTGATATCCACCGTGATGGAACCATTGCACGCTGCATTGCAGGTTACATTACTTTTTATTGTGGAGATAGAAAAATTGTAAGGAAGTACAGTAAGATTTTGCGTCACATTGCAGCCGGCAAAGTCTGTAACCCTCACACGATAATTTCCCGGACAGAGGTTGCTGATGGTGGGATTTGTTTGAAAAGCCAGAGGATTGCCATTGCCATCCTGCCACTGATAGGTATAGGGAGGAGAGCCTCCTGAAGGAGTAACCGCAGCGCCTCCGTCACAGATGTTGCCGCACGATTGATGGGTTACACTCACTACCGCAGAAATGTTTGTCGGGGCCGAGATGGTGAAGCTACGGGTAGATATACAGTTCTGTCCATTTCTTACTTCCACAGCGTAATTGCCGGTACAGAGGCTACCAATTGTGGCAGACCCCGACCCGATCACTCCTCCATTACTGTTTCGCCAGGTAATAGTACAGGGTGGATTAGCACACCCGCCCACAAGGGTCACTGTGGCTGAGCCATTACAGGCTACAGGGCATGATGCATTCGTGGTGGAAACGGTGATGTTCTGGCCATTCACATTACTGATAGATACGGGGAAGGTTTTTGAGCATCCGGGAGTAGCAACGTCTGACACCGTCAGGGTAACGATGCCGGCACAAAGGTTATTAGCCGCGGCCCCTGTTTGAGGGGGGGGCGACCAACTATAGGAAAAGGACCCGCTGCCGCCTGAGACAGAAGCTGTAGCACTACCAGTACATACTCCACAGGCGGTTGTTGTGGTAGTAAAATTGGCCGTTATGGGAGGGGGCTGCGTGATGGTGGCGGAAGCTGCGATCGTGCAGCCATTGGCATCGGTTGCGGTTACCGAATAGGTGCCGGGGAAAAGGTTGGAGATAGATTGTGTTGTACCCCCATTGGACCAGGCATAGGAATAAGGCTGAGTGCCCCCAAAAGTAGCTAACACAGCTGTTCCCGTATTCCATCCATTGCAGCCAATATTTGTTACGGATATCGTTCCGGTGAATTGTGTGGGTTCTGTTATAGTAACATTATGCGTGCGGGTACAGCCATTCTGGTCGGTGACCGTCACGGCATAATTGCCCGGAGGCAGGTTGCTGCGATCCTGGGTGCTGGCAGGGGGATTCCAGGTGTAAGTATATTGAGGTGTTCCCCCCGAAACGGTCAGGTCAATGGATCCATTATTAAATCCGTAACAGGAGATATTCACAGGAGTAACCGATGACACCAGAGGCGGAGGTTGCGTTATAGTAAAGCTAACTGCAGCAGAACATCCATACGTGTCGGAGACAGTAAGGGAATAACTTCCCGGGCCCAAACCTGTAGTTGTGTTACCTGTTGTTTGTCCATTGCTCCACGTATAGGTATAAGGAGCAATACCTCCGTTTACTGTGATGTTAACGGAACCGTTGGATGCTCCGTTGCAGGTCACGTTACTGACTGAAGCCACACTGGCGCTCATAGTGTAGCTGGTGGACGAATAGACTACCCATATTATCGCATTCTGTACGTTGCAACAGGTCCACGGATGACAGGAGCACTGATTATACTCTGTGCATACATGCACACAGCAGGGATCAGAGGCCAACGGAGAACAATCCCGCGGGCAGCACCAGGCCTGTATCCCGTTACATGCTTCGGTTACATTTTGCGCCATGTATTCCCTTTCCACCCAATAGCAGCAATCGCCTGAAAATGTTCTGGTATTGCCGGTAAATACATAGCCGCTTGCAGGAGGTGATTGCACATTGGGGCATCCTCCCGGTAACCGGTATCCCACCATACCTGATTCTGCTCCCCCCGCACCCTGCTGCTCATCGCCACCAGGATTAAAGGGATAGCTTTTCACTGTGGAGGACGAATAAAAAAAGGTGTTGTCAGACCGTATATTTTTTATCCGGAACCAGAAATTCCTTTCATTAAACTCGTAGCCTTCAATGATATCGTTGTAAATAAACCTTTCAGAACCGCTTTCCGTGCTGAACAGCACTTTCTCATAATAGTTGATGCTGTCTGGATAGTTGTGTAGGTGAATATCAAAAAGGTGGTCTCCGGGTTCCACGCTGTCTACCGGAAAGAAGTCATTGCCATTGTAGCTTTTTTCCACCACATATTTTATGACCTTCTCTGACCGATGCGCCTCCCATACCAAATGTAAAGAAGATTCATCACCCCCCAGGTAGATAAACTGCTTTTCATCCACTTGCCCATGAGGCAGAATCTGGGCTTTAAGTCCAATTAGGCCAATCCAATAATACACCAATATGATACCTGCTATTCTGATCATGTAACCCCGTTGTTTTCTGTGTTTTTATTTTGTTCAGGTGCCTTAAGGGCCCATAAAAACAAGCTAACTTCCTTTTTCCGGTTAAAATAGCAATTTTATCTGCTTGCTTCAATCCATTTTTCGCAATAAGCAGACAACCTTTAAAGAGCTTTTGCGTAAAAAGTACACAGGTTGTATTTGGTGAGGAAAATGAGGGGATGTAACTATGCGTACGAAAAATTGCCATACGGGTGCTGATTTTGTTTGCACCATCGCACCACCCAAACTGGATTATCTGCGTGAGTTGTCAGGCGGAGATGCGGGTTTCATGAAAGAAATCATAGAAATGTTTATCCTAGAAGCTCCCCGGGCCCTGGAGCAGGCTCAGGCCTGTCTTCTGGAAAAGAATCTGGAACAACTCCGGATGATTGTACACAAGCTGAAATCTTCCGTACAGGTAGTAGGCGGGCAGCACCTTACTGACCTGATTGTACGTATTGAATCCTGGTCGGGCGAGACTAATGAAGAACTGTGCCGGATGGTGCAGATGCTGGAAGAAGGCATACAGGATATGATCGGCCATCTCCAGCAGGAGCTGATAGCTCTGACCTGAACAAAGTCCTTTTCTGATTTGCGTTTATCCTGCTCCTGTGCAGGTGGGATAAGTATCCTCATTATACCCGTTAAAATCCATAACTTTGCCCTCTTTATTCACAAACTATCATCCGAATGCCAATGATGCGGCCAAAGCCTATGTTGTCGATTATTTGCCTGCTATGCAGTTTGGCGGTTACCGCACAACAAGACAGTGCTGACGTCAAGAAACAAGAAAAAAGAAAATACGAAAATGAGGCCCGCGACCGTCTGGTGCTGGGCTTTTCTTTTGACAACTGGTTCCATAACATGAAGGACAGCGTGAAGACCAAATGGAACTCGTGGGGTTGTCATGTGTACTACATGTACGACATACCCCTTCGCAAATCACCCATCAGTTTTGCTCCCGGAGCGGGTTTCAGTGCCAGCTGGGTTAAACACAATTCCTATGTAGATGACACTCTGATGGGGCAAACCGTTTTTCGTCCGCATCCGGATTCGGTATCCTTTAAGAGAAACAGCTTTGTCACGGCATTTTTTGAAGTTCCGCTGGAATTGCGCTACCGTTCAAAGCCAGATGCCGGAGGCAGGAGTTTTAAACTGGGCATTGGCGTAATTGGAGGCGTGCAAATACACAACCATTTCAAAATAAAAACCGATGATGATCCGTGGGTAAACTCCGGGGATAAACAAATCATTAAGATTGCAGGGTTTGATGCTGTTGAGCGCTGGAAATTTGCTGGCACGTTCCGTATCGGTTACGGGGCTGTCAATCTGTTCTTTTCCTATACCATTACGAATCTGTTTAAAGACGAGGGACCCAAGGTGCATCCTTTCTCAGCAGGGTTTTCCATCAATGGCCTTTAAAGCCCGGCTGCATTTATTCTCCCGTAAAACGGGGTTTTCTTTTTTCAAGAAAAGCAGCTACGCCTTCTTTGTAATCTTTCGAACGCCCGGCTATTTCCTGATAACAGGCTTCTGCTTCCAGCATGGTATCCAGATCAGAATGGAAGGATTGGTTCAGCAGCTTCTTGATTAATCCAATGGCTTTTGTGGGGGCACTGGCATAATAGGCTACCCGCTCGCCCACTGCCTTATCCAGTTCATCCGCAGGTACAACCTGATTCACCAACCCGTATTGAAGTGCCTCCCGGGCTGTTATCTTTCTTCCGGTGGTAGCCAGTTCAAAGGCTCTTGCCATGCCCGTCAATCTGGGAAGAAAGAAAGAAGAACCCGAATCCAGCACCAAACCGATGTTTACAAATGCTTCCAGCAGTGCTGCCTCTTCGGATGCTATAATCATATCACACGCCAGCGCCAGCGAGCAACCCGCACCGGCTGCTATGCCATTCAGCCTGCAAATGATGGGTTTGGGCAGGTTGCGCATGGCTCTGATGAGGGGATTATACCGCTGCTGCACGGAATCCATCAGGCTTCGTTGCCCGGCTGCCTGCACCTCCTTTAGATCCTGCCCGGAGCAAAACGCCTTTCCGGCACCTGTGATGACCAGCACTCTTACGGCTTTGTTTTTGGCAACTTCTTTTATGGCTCCCTGCAACTCAAAACTCATTTCCGTGTTAAACGCATTATACACTTCAGGACGATTTAGCGTGATGGTGGCTTTGTTGTCCGAGATTTCCAACACGATGGTTTTGTACATAGCTTTTTTTCGGCAAAATAAGCAAAGAAATCGGGTGTCCGTAGGTAACCGGCTTATATGAAGCGAATTGCCATCATCATGCCCAGTACACCAGTGGCATAGCCACTGTAGATTTCCAGCGAAGTATGTGCCCGAAGATACATCCGCGATGAACCGATAACTCCCGAAAGTATCATTACACCTATCAGCAAAGCCTCTATGTTGTAAGGAGACGCACTGGCAAGCAGTATGGTAAAAAAAGTAAATAGCCCTGCTCCTGCTGTATGGGCACTAATTTTCATAAAGAGATTCAAAAAAAAGCAGGCAAACACGGTGATGGCAGCACCCAGAAAAAATGTCGTAATCAGCGTATCCAGTTCCAGACTCCGCACCACCATAAAAGTCCAGAAAAAAAACATGCTTAAAGCAACGTAGGGTAGGGTGCGCTCTTCCCGCTCAGATAAAGTGATGTGTCTGACCAGATTGAGGCGCCACAGCAGTAAAACGGCCAGCACAGGAAAACAAAAGGTATTCATAGCAACCATCCCAAAAAATTTCAGTTTCCTGGAATAGTCTAGTCCGGCAAATCTGTAAGGGTCAGCGTAATCGGTAAGCAGCAACGTGTAGGTGGGCAGCAGCAGGGGATGAAAAACAACCGAAAAAATCCAAGCTACAATCCTGAGCATCACAATTCTTTCCTGAGCCGGGCCACCGGAATACCCAGTTGCTCGCGATACTTGGCTACCGTTCTGCGGGCGATGTTGTAGCCTTTTTCATTGAGCATGCGGGTTAACTTCTGATCAGAATAGGGCTTTTTCTTATTTTCCGAAGCAATGATATCCGAAAGTATTTTTTTTACCTCTCGGGTAGAAACCTCTTCTCCCGTGTCGGTAGAAAGCGCTTCGGAGAAAAAGTGTTTGAGCGGGAATATGCCGAATTCGGTCTGCACATATTTGCTGTTGGCCACACGGGAGACCGTGGAGATATCCAGGCCGGTTTTTTCTGCAATATCTTTCAGAATCATGGGCCTCATGCGTGTTTCATCTCCAGTAGTGAAGAAATCTTTCTGATAATCCAAAATAGCCTGCATGACCAGCGTCAATGTGTGCTGTCTTTGGCGTATAGCATCAATAAACCATTTGGCCGAATCAATTTTTTGCTTAATAAAAGAAATAGCGTCTTTCTGCTGGCGCGTTTTATGTTTTGACTTGTCATAGGCCTCCAGCATTTCCCGAAACTCACGGCTAATACGCAGCTCCGGGGCGTTGCGGCCGTTAAGCTGCAGCTGCAGCTGGCCATTGTTATTCATGATAAAAAAATCCGGAACAACATATTGCTCAGATTTAGGCCCAGAACTGTAGCCGCTCCCGGGCTTGGGATTCAGGTGCAGAATAACGTCCAACACTTCTTTGAGCTGCTCTTCCCCGATGTTAAATATTTTCTGAAGTCGGTCATAGTGTTTCCGGGTAAAATGATCAAAATGATTTTTAATTATCTCTGTAGCCACTCTGATTCTCTCATCGCCTTGATCCATCCGTAAAAGCTGAATAAGCAGGCATTCTTGCAGGTTACGGGCGCCTGTGCCGGGAGGATCCATTTCCTGAATTTTTTTTAATACCTCCTCCACTTCCTCTACTGTGGTCTGTATGCCCTGCGAAAATGCCAGATCGTCCACAATGGACTCTATTTCGCGTCTCAGATATCCGTCATCATCAATGCTACCCACTATCTGTTCGGCAATTTTCTGCTGCTTTTCATCCAGCTCCAGCAAACCAATCTGTTCCAGCAGATACTCGTGGAAAGATTCTTCTATGGCTATAGGGGGTGTTCTGTCTTCGTCCGGATCGGGGTAGTTGTTGTCCTGCAGTCTGTAGTCGGCTATTTCATCGTCACTCATATATTCGGTGACGTCAATTTCGTCTTCTTCGGCCTGACTTTCCTGCTCTTCAGCAGGGGAAGATTCTTCTGCTAATTCCTTTGTTTCTTTGTCTTCAATCTCGGGTGTGGATTCCTCCAGTGCAGGATTCACCTCCAGTTCTTCCTTGATTCGCTGTTCCAGTTGAGCGGTAGGCACCTGCAGCAGTTTCATCAACTGAATCTGTTGCGGGGATAACTTCAGGGTCTGAGTTTGCTTCAGTCCTTGTTTGAGCATATACTTGGGCTCCTCTTCTCTTCAAAATTATACACCCAAATTTATGAATTAATTTAGCGAGCACTTTGAACAAAGCTCCCCGGATGAAGACTTATATAAGCAGTTTAAAGCAGTATATTGAACAAAACGTAACCCTGGAAGGCTGGGTAGCCAATAAACGCACCGGCAAGGGTATCGTTTTCCTCATATTACGTGACGGAACGGGCTTCGTGCAATGTGTTGTTAGCCGGCAGGATGTGTCTGCCGCAATCTTTGCAGATGCCGAAAAACTCACCCTGGAGAGTTCACTCAACGTTAGCGGTAAGGTAGTGGAAGACCCCAAACAGGAAGGCGGGCTAGAGCTGCACGTTTCATCACTGAGTATCTATAACATAGCCGAAGACTACCCGATTGCCAAGAAGGAACATGGTGTAGAATTTTTAATGGATCACCGCCATCTGTGGTTACGCTCCCGCAGACAGTGGGCTATCATGCGTATCCGCAACCGCATCATGCAATCCATTCATCGCTTTCTGCAAGACCGCGGTTTTATTCAGATGGACGCCCCGATTTTTACCGAAAATGCCAGCGAAGGCACCAGCACCCTGTTTCAGACGGATTTTTACGGGCAACCTGCCTACCTGTCTCAATCCGGGCAGCTTTATGGTGAAGCCATGGCCTTTGCACAGGGATTGATTTACACTTTCGGGCCTACCTTCCGTGCGGAAAAATCCAAAACACGAAGACACCTTTCCGAGTTTTGGATGATTGAGCCGGAAATGTGCTTTTACGATAATGAGATGAACATGAACCTCATTGAGGAAATGCTAAGGTATCTCATCCGCGATACCGTTAAACATTGCAGGCCTTTGCTGGAGATAATCGGCAGAGATGTTTCCCGCCTGGAGAAAGCAGATGCTCCGTTTCCGCGCTTCACCTACGATGAGGCCGTTAGCATTTTGAAAGGAGAACAGCAGGTGAATGGATTGATCTCCTATCAGATTCTGGAAAATGATTTGCGACAAATTCAGGAGGAGATAAAGGCGGCCAAGGAAGAGGTGCAAGAACGGGAAGCCAAGGTTAAGAGCGGCTCTCTGAAAAAGGGTGAATTAAATTTTAATATCAACAAAATCGGCCAGCTGAAGGCTGAGATAAAAGATCTGGAAGAAAGGGCTCAGAACATTCCTCAATGGATAGAATCTGCGCGCAATTTCCGCTATGGAAACGATTTCGGAGGGTCTGATGAAACCGTTTTGACCCGTCTTTTTGATACCCCTATTATGGTCTATAACTGGCCTTATGAAGTCAAGGCATTTTATATGAAACGGGATGAAACAGGCCGGTTTGCCAAAGGGGTTGACGTGCTTGCTCCCGAAGGTTTTGGGGAAATTGTGGGCGGTGGAGAGCGGGAAACCAACCTGGATTTTCTGATTCACCAAATTCATACCCATGGGCTGCCATTGCAAGCATTTGAATGGTATCTGGACCTGCGCAGATATGGCTCGGTTAAGCATGCCGGCTTTGGGCTGGGGCTGGAGCGTTTTATTGCTTATATCTGTGGCTTGCATCATGTCCGGGAAACTATTCCTTTTCCGCGGATGTACGGTCGCCTTTCTCCGTAAATTCCTTCAGCTACTTCCCGCATAATATTTTTGTCCTGCCCGTAGCTGTTATCCGATACTACACGTGTATCTTCATCCCATGAGCCAGTGGAAACACTACATTCTGCCTGTGGCCACACTTTTTATTTTATCGGTAATCGTGCGTCTGCCCACCCTTGACAGACCCCTGTCTAAGCATCATGAGTTTTGCACTGCTATAGCCCTGCGCATAATGCAGGTCTGGGCCGCGGGCGGCATCCACAACTACTGCTTTAACCCGGCCATGAATTATCCCGGAGCCGCCAACCGGGGGATAAACAACTTCGCCTCGGCCAGCGGAAAAATGAAAGATGCAGCCGGTAATTACTATTATGTGTCACATCCTCCGCTGGCTTATTATTTTCCCTTCTTTGTTTTCCGCCTTTTGGGGATCAAACCTGATGTGTGGGCAATGGAATCGTTTAATCTGCTTACCCACTTTCTCTGCGCGGTGACCTTGGCCGGCATAGTCTTTTTGCTGACGTCCGGTCCTATTGCTGACAGTCAACCCGCTGTTGTGATGGCTGCGGTAGCCTATCTATTCAGTCCGGGGCCGCTCTGGTTTCATTCCAATGTCTACATGGCTGATACTCTGGTGCAACTGTTCTTCACAACCGGCCTATTTGCCGCTTTAAAATATTATATCACGGGCAAAAGCCGATGGATATTGTTTTACGGATGCTTTCAGTTTCTTATGGTTTTCTCTTCCTGGCTGGGCGTTTTTGCCGCAATATCGGTACCTGTCGGGGCGCTGATAAGTGAACGATGTCGCAGAAAACACCTTTTTGCCAAAATAGCTGCCATTGCACTGCTTAGCACATTTTCTGCATTGGCTCTGACTATTTTTCAATATTCAGGCATTGCCGGATTCTCCGCCCTGCTGGAAGAATGGCAATGCAGGCTGGAGGTACGTAGCGGACTCTCCGCATTTCCCCCTTCCCTGAGTCGGCTGGCTTCAGGGAGTGCAACATGCATTCTAAATTATCTGGCAGCCTATCTGCCGGTGCTGCTGGCTATTTTCCTGCTGGTGATATTCCGGAAAAAACAATTATCCGCGCTCATACGCCTGCCGACTTTTGTGTTTTTCTTTCTCAGTTCAGTGATACCCGTAGCGCTGCTGCACCTCGTTTTATCCAACTATGCAGGACATGATTTCACTACTCTCTATGCCGGACTTTTTCTGAGCGTGTTTTTGGGTATCGGTATGGCTTTACACAACGAAAGGAAAAAACTGCTTGCTGGTGCAGTGCTTCTTGTAATCTGCGGCACAGGGCAATATTACTTTATTAACCGGCCCGGAGCCCTTTCGCGAACCGGTGAGCCGTATGCAATCCACAAAACCATTGGAGAGCGAATAAGCCAGGTTGCAGCTCCTCATGAAGTGATTTTTATACTGAAAAATCCGAATGGTATCCCTATCATGCCGGAAACCATTTTTTATGCAGGAAGAAATATACAAACCTGTAAGTCTGAGTCTGAAGCACGAGCCTTCCTCAGACAAACAGATAACCTCCAAGGAGTGCTTCTTGAAATAACTGCTCAGGGAGAAGTGGTAGAAAAAGGACGCCTTTCTATGTAATCGTTCTGCGGATACCTGATTATATGCATAGATTAGTGGCGGGGTCGGGTTATGCATCAAAGGTTATGAGCAGGCACAAGGGCAAAAAAATGATTATATGCACGTCCTACATGATGAATGCTGCAGCCGTCTGGAAGCCATTTTATTGGATCATCAATGGCTTGCCCGCTAATTACGTTCCTGCACGGTGTGGTATTTAAGTTTTTTATCCTGCAGCGCTTTCATACATTCCACTATGCCGGCAAGAGTCATCGGATACATGCGGTAATCGGTAAATTCCCGGATTATTCGGGTAGAAGCAAAGTAATCCCAGCCATGTTCGGGATTGGGGTTAATCCATGCCAGATAGGGATATTGTTGTTTAAGCCGCTGCAGCCACACAATGCCGGCTTCTGCATTGTTGTGTTCAATGCTCCCTCCCGGATGCGTGATTTCGTAAGGAGACATGGCGGCATCCCCCACTATAATTACTTTGTAGTCACTGTTGTATTTATGCATCACGTCAAAAGTAGCAATACGTTCATGCCGTCTGCGATTGTCCCGCCATACGGTTTCATAAATACAGTTGTGGAAGTAGAAAAATTCCAGATGCCTGAATTCGTGCCTGGCTGCCGTAAAGAGCCTTTCACAGATTTCAATATGATCATCCATAGAGCCCCCGATATCAAAAAACATCAGCACCTTAACGCGATTTCGTTCAGAAGGGATCATCTTGATATCCAGCATTCCGCCACTACGGCAGGTGCTCTGCACCGTATCGTCAATATCCAATTCTTCCGCAATACCTTCGCGGGTGAACACACGCAAACGTTTTAAAGCGAGCTTGAGGTTGCGTGTATCCAGCTCCGCATCATCCCGCAGATTGGCAAACTGACGCTGATCCCATACTTTGACTGCACTGCGGTGGCGACTGCCACTCTGCCCTATGCGGAACCCTTCGGGATTGTATCCATATGCCCCGAAGGGAGAAGTGCCGCCTGTGCCTATCCATTTATTGCCTCCTTCGTGACGCTCCTTTTGCTCTTCCAGCAGCTGACGAAAGCGTTCCAGAAGCTTATCCAGCCCACCCAATGCCTCGATAAGGGCTTTTTCTTCTTCCGTGAGATAGCGCTCCAGGTTTTTGCGGAGCCATTCCTCTGGTATAACCCTTCCGTAAATACTGTCTGCGGCTTTTTGCATGCCCCTGAAATATTCTCCAAAAAGTTGGTCAAACTTATCCAGATGGGTCTCATGTTTGATGAGCACGGAACGTGACAGGTAAAAAAAGTCTTCTACATTGTGGGCAGATAGGTCATCATGCAAACCCTGCAGGAGCGTTAGGTATTCCTGCAGGGAAACAGGTATGCCTGCCTGCCTGAGTCCGTAAAAAAAATCTAAAAACATGAGGGCATGAAGTTAGCCATTAGCGCATTATAAAGTGACTGCATTTCCGAAAATACCGGCATCCAGCACTCAGCCACTTCATTTGCCTACGGACCCAGACGAACAGCCTTAATCACGGCCGATCCGGTTTCGGTTGTGAGCCGGATGAAGTATATCCCCGCTGACTGCTGCCCATCCCATGTGACAACATGGGGCCCTGCCGGCAAAAAGCCATCTTTTATGGTATGCATTACTTTGCCTTCGATGTTCAGCACCTGTAGTTTTATAGGCCCTGCATCCGTGAGATTGAACCGGATTTTACCCTCATTTCTGAATGGGTTGGGAATGATTTCAAGCTGATAAGCCGCCTGTACCCTTGCCACATACGGACAGATGTCCACCTTGACAAAACTCAAAGACGAATCTGCATCTCCATAATAATCCCATACTACTATTGCTAACCTGTAACTACCGGTATCTGCTATTGTAGGCTTCCAGAAAAACGTTGCATCTCCAACGCCATGGTATAAAAGCCCTGCAGAAGAGGAAGGCATATAGAGCGAATCTCCTGTTTCATCATACAGATAGGCGTGCATGACTAAAGTGTCTTTCTTGCCGGAAACGAGGTCAGCATCGGTTGCTGCGAAGTGCAAAGAAAAGGAGTCCCCAATACAAATTACCAGGGAATCCGGCAACGATGTGCTTAATACCGGAAGCGCATTCTGGTTTTCAATAAAAATATCTACCTCATAAAGCCAGGGAGTCATAAAATCATTCGGGTTGTTGCTGATTACCTGAAAAATAGCCTTGTGCCATCCGTTTTGAGTCATGCCGGGAGTCCAGGAAAAGGTATAAAAAGTGGTATCGGGCGTGGGCATGGAATTAAAAGTCGCTCCCAGGGGCATTTGCACAGGAACGAGCTGAGGCTCCCCTGTTATCCATCTGCTTGCAGGAGGATAAGGCGGGACAGGAGCAGGATAGTAACCGGTCCATGCAATGAGATGCTTCACCATGGGCTGGCCTATCACTCCCTCCCAAGGTCCGCTGTCCAGTGTATCATTAACCGGCTCGGCGGCAATCATAGTGCCCAGTGTATCCACAATGGGGTCATCATAGGAACGTAGGTCAAGAACGAATTCTTCATGGTTGTATAGTCCTGCTGGGTCGTAGGTTAGATTGATTTTATATCGGGCCCACCTGCGTCCTTCTTGTGAAGGGTCACAGGGCCAGCCCTGTGCACATACTCTAAGCCATACCCAATCGCCCCGTTCTTCAAGGTCATTGGGGGTACCATCGTTAGGTTTGCCTACAGCTGCGGTTACTGTTGGGCCGGCAGCCAGAGGAATGCCTGCATCCAGTTGAAAGGTTACATTGATGTTGGTGACAGGAACATTAGAGCAGTTTTTAATACAAAGCCAAAAACACCTGACCTGTTGACAACGGATATACACTACCTTGGGATAGTACATCTTAATACACTTTTCAGGTGGCGGAGGTCCTCCCGGTCCTCCCGGTCCCCCGGCCCCCGGCCAACCCGGCCAGCCCGGTCCTCCCGGCCAGCCCGGCCCACCCGGGCCTCCGGCACCCCCTGGCCCCCCAGGTCCTCCCGGACTTCCTCCGCCAAAAGTATAATACCAGTCTTCCGTCTCTCCGGTAGTAAACTGATTGCTCCCCGAGCCAATATTATAGCCCGGTCCTACCGGAGTATTGGTAAGGGTAACTCTTAACCACACCGGAAAAAGACGCAGATTGCTGCCAAAGCCAAACCAGTCAGTTACATAGCCTATAGTAGTATCTGCCGGCACCTTCACGCTCATATTTTTTACAACCCAGTTCGGATCATTCGCATCATCAAAATCAAAATCGTCATCCACATCAATGGCTACATTGATATATATGTTTTGATTGGGGTTATGCAGCGGATTGGTGGTAATAGGTATTGTCGCCTTGCAGGCGGCAGGTATGCCAAGTAACATCACAAAAAGAAAAGGCTGCCCGTCATCCATATCTGCATTAGGAATCAGTGCATCGGCTTCGGTAGTGGGCACGGTGGATCCCGGCAGTCCAAGCCAGTATGTAGTGTTTGCAGCATCCGTGTGGCGCGGACCGTTGCTGGTGTTGAGAGATGGGAAATGGTAATTTACTCCGTCTGGAGCGTCACCGTAATCCGCCATCTGGGCAGTTGCAGTGAAAAAGATAGCAAAGGGAAGCAGGATGGTTAGGAGAAAGGCTTTCATGATGGAAATATTTGTATTAGAACGGAAAACTTCAGAAAATTCTAATGAAGGTAATAAAAATATTAAACCTATCTAAAATTTCTTTAAAAATACCCGTAACCAGATTTTCACAAACAGTATTGCCTGATGATTAAGATGAAAATAGAATGCATAGCCCCTTAGGATTTCTATCTTATACTGCCCATATTTGTATTTTGTCCGCTTCCCTATAATTCGGCCATTTTAAAATAGAGTTGGCGCAGTTCCAATTGCAAATAGGAACAAGCGTAATTTTTCTAATGCTAAAAAATGGTCACATGAAAAAATCACGGTTTACCGAAAGCCAGATTGTTGCCATCCTGAAGCAGCATGAGGCAGGCATGAACGCTGCCGACCCGTGCCTGGAGCACAGCATCCGCCATGCTACATTTTACAAATGGAAAGCCGGGTAGGCGGGATGGACACCAGCCAGCTGAAGCGCATCCGGGAATTGGAAGAAGAAAACCTGAAGTTGAAGAGAATGTATGCGGAGCTGAGTTTGGTTCACCACGCTCTGAAAGATGCAGTAGAAAAAAAGTTATAAGCCTGTACGGAAGGGGGAGATCGCTTGCGACATGATACAGGAACATATTCCCGCACACCACAGATTTGTTATGAACGCTTTAACGATAAAAACTCTATATTTTAAATGGTCCGAAACCGGGGAAGCTGACACTATATCAATCAACACAAAATTTTTTTACTATTGCAGAAACTCAAAAAACACCAAAATGAAGAAGGTAATTTTTATCACTTTTTTATTTGGGGTTTTTGCAGGGGTGCAAGCCCACAGCCAGCATGCCAACAAGGCCTTAGAAAAAGCAGATAGACGCTTTTTCATTGAAAACAAAGGACAATGGCACCCGGATGTGCTCTACCTCTGCCGCATGGGCGGATTGGATGCCTGGATTACCAGGTACGGGGTCAACTATACACTTTCTACAAGTTTGAAAAAGACCCCAACGCCACCGCCAAAGACAGAAAACAAACCCATGCCCCGCGGCAAGTTTGACCGTGAAGAACAAGAAAACACCATTTTGCTCGGACACCGCGTGCTGATGAAATTACAAAACGCCAATGCTAACCCAAGCCGTGAAGGCAAGCAAAAACAGCAAGGGTATTACAATTATTTTATTGGCAACGACCCCGACAAACATGCTACCTATGTAGGTCTTTACAAAGAAGCCGTAGTGAAGGACGTGTATAACGGCATAGACCTGCGGTATTACTTTGATAAAGGAAATTTGCGGTATGATTTTGTGGTGCACCCGGGGGCAGACCCTTCGCAAATTGTTTTTAAGTTAGAAGGACAATATGAAACAAACGTAAAAGGCAACCAACTGCTGTTTACTACCCGATTTGGCGAAGTAGCCATGGCCGATTTAAAGACCTACCAGGCAGGGGATAAAAAGCAAGTAGCCAGCCAATTTAGGCAGATAGGGCAAGGCGAATACAGCATTAGCGTAGCACATTACGACCCCACCCAAACCCTGATCATAGACCCGCTCATTTATTCTACCTATATCGGGGGAAGTAATAATGATTATGTCAGAAGCATAGCTGTGGATGGCAGTGGCAATGCCTATGTGACAGGAAGTACACAGTCAACCGATTACGACATCACGGCTGGGGCGTTTCAAACAACGAATGTAGGAGGATTTTATGATGTTTTTGTAACGAAATTGAATGCCACAGGCACGGGCTTGGTCTATTCTACCTATATCGGGGGAAGTAGTGATGATTATGGCTATGCCATAGCCATAGATGGCAGTGGCAATGCCTATGTGACGGGGTATACAAGGTCCCTCAATTACGACATCACCCCGGGCGCGTTTCAAACGACCTATAGTGGTGGTGCTAGTTATGATGTTTTTGTTACGAAATTGAATGCCACGGGTACGGGCCTGGTGTATTCTACCTATATTGGAGGAACTAATACAGATTATGGCTTTGCCATAGCCGTAGATGACAGCGGCAATGCGTATGTGACGGGGCAGACGGTGTCAACCGATTACGACATCACCCCGGGGGCGTTTCAAACGACCTATAATAGTGGTGGAAATCCAATTGCTGATGATGTCTTTGTTACAAAATTGAATCCCACAGGCACGGGCTTGGTATATTCTACCTATCTTGGGGGAAGTGATGAGGAATTTGGCTCTGGCATAGCCATAGATGGCAGTGGCAATGCCTATGTGACGGGGGGTACATATTCAACCGATTACCCCACCACGCCAGGGGCGTTTCAAACGACCTTGGGAGGAGAAGTTGATGTGTTTATTACGAAATTGAATCCCACGGGCACGGGCTTGGTCTATTCTACCTATATCGGGGGAAGTAATAGTGATCAGTGCTCTGGTATAGCAATAGATGGCAGCGGGAATGCGTATGTGACCGGAAGGATAGACTCGACCGATTACGACATCACGCCGGGCGCGTTTCAAACGACACATGGAGGAGGAGCTTATGATGCTTTTGTAACGAAATTGAATGCCACGGGTACGGCTCTGGTCTATTCTACCTACATTGGGGGAAGTGATATTGATCAGGGCAATGGCATAGCCATAGACGGCAGCGGGAATGCGTATGTGACGGGGTATACAAGGTCCCTCAATTACGCCATCACCCCGGGGGCGTTTCAAACGACCTTGGCCTTTTTAGAATATACCGATGTTTTTGTTACAAAATTGAATGCCACGGGCACGGGCTTAATCTATTCTACCTATCTTGGGGGAAGTTATGATGAGAGGGGCAGTGGTATAGACGTAGACGGCAGCGGGAATGCGTATGTGACGGGGTATACATTGTCACCCGATTACGACATCACACCGAGAGCGTTTCGAACGAATTATTATGGAGGATTGTATGATGTCTTTGTTACGAAGTTGGATATGTCGGGGACTACAGGCTTATCGCAAAATGCAAGTACACAAAGTGCTTTCCACATCTATCCCAACCCCAACAACGGTCAGTTTGTAATACGAACCAAACAAGGTGGAGTATTTGACTTGGTGGATATAACAGGAAAAGTAATGGATACCTATACCTTGCAAAATACCTCTTTGCAAATCCATGAACACTTGCCCGCAGGCATGTATTTTATAATAGAGAAAACTGGAGGTTCTGTCCAAAAATTAATCATACAATAGTCATAACTATTTTTCCAAAATAGCCGTTTGTTCTTTGGGCAAATTTGCACTCACCAAAAAGGCAGGAAACTTTCCTGCCTTCTTTATTTGTAAAAAACCCCCCACTGTTGTCCCCAAAAACCATACTTAACTTCTTCTTCATGAAAAAGAGAAAAAGCTTCCTTCATCCCCCTTTCCGATAAATCGGAACTGCACCAACTCTATTTTTAAATGGTCCGAAACCGGGGAAGCTGACAGAATGATAGGGAGGCTGGCACCCTCAATGTGCTGAGCAGCTTTTAAATCATCTCTACAACAACCACATGACTTATTGAGAGGCTAAAAAAGCTACCTTATCCCTCGCTGAAATGTAGAGCTTTATTCAACCGGAGCAGAAAAAGTCGTATCCGTGTGGCACATATTTATTTAAAATAGCCATTATGCCATTCACAATACATCCATTGCAATCTGCAGTGAAAAGCGATGTCAAATATGTTCTTCTATCCAGCTTTTTATCAGGGTAAGCACCTCATCGCGGCACAGGTCATTATGTGTTTCGTGAAAGGCTCCTTCAAACAATTTAAGAGTAACGTCACCTTTTGCTTTAGACGCAAATTCCTGAGATGCCTGATAAGAGGTGATCCGATCTGCTGTGCCATGATAAATCAGCAAAGGTATTTCCAACTCTTCGGCATGGTCCAACGCCCAGAGACCGGCTTCATATACTTCAGTAAACATCATGGCCGTGATGCGGTCATGTACCAATGGATCCTGCTCATATTTTTTTACCTCCTCTGGAATCCGTGAAATCGCCTTGGTATCCAGTCTGGTAGCCTGGCTGAATGCAGGATATATTCTGCGCATGAACCTGGCCAGGCGTACCTGAAAAGCCGGAGGCTCAAACGCCAGCCGCAGCCATGGGCTTGAAGCTATAACACCATTAAGACGGTCGTTTTTACGCAGTGCATAATTCAGCGCCAGATTGCCGCCCATGCTGTGTCCGTAGAGTATCACAGGAGTTTCCGGAAACAGCTCCCTCCCTTTGTATATCAGGTTTTCAACACCTTGCAACAGATGATCATAAGATGGCGTATGTCCTCTTTTCCCCTCCGATTTACCATGCCCCCGCTGATCATACGCCACCACCGCTATTCCTCCATGCGTCAAATATTCTGCCACATGGGCATAGCGCCCGCAATGTTCTCCCATACCATGTACAAGGCAAACAACTGCTTTTACGTCTTTATCGGGTGTCCAGTATTTTCCATAAATATTCAGGTCATCAATAGAGCGCCATCGGAACTCGTCAGTGTTCATTAAAAAAGAAGTTTAGGTTTAAACGCCTCAAACAAATATAGAAATTTAAACTGCATGTTTAAATCATTATCTTTGGCATCGGGTCTCTGTCCGAAGCACAGCGCTATGAAGGCTTTCTTTCGCATGTTCGTGTCGTTGCTTTTCATAATTGCGGGCGTGGTAGTCCTATATATCGGAGGCACCCTGCTCTATGGCACGCTTACCGACTTTTCGCCTCCGGCCTCGGAAAAAGTATCTCTGGAAAAAACATCCGCGCTGCATCCTGAAGACAGCATATTTACCTTTTTAAACTGGAATATCGGTTATGCCGGGTTGGGAGACGCAGAGGATTTTTTCTTTGATGGAGGCCGTCTGGTGCGGCCCAAAAAAGAAAGAGTGGATGCTAACCTGAAAGGTATTGTCTCATTCCTTGCTACTCAAACCGATGCCGACTTTATCCTCCTCCAGGAAGTGGATCGGAACTCAAAAAGAAGTTATTATGTGGATGAAGTACGCGCTATTGCGGAAGAAGTGCCTTCCTATGCGTATGCTTATGCGGTAAACTACCGCGTAAACTATGTGCCGGCACCGCTCAACCGTCCCTGGGATGCTATGGGTAAAGTAGAGGCCGGACTGGTTACATTGTCCAGATTTCAGCCTGATGAGGCTTTAAGAATTACTCTGCCGGGTGAGTTTGCGTGGCCTAAAAAAGTGTTCTGGCTTGACCGCTGTCTCCTGGTATTCCGCTTTAATCTCAATCAGGGAAGGCAGTTAGTGATTATTAACCAGCATATGGAGGCTTATGACGAGGGGGGCTCTATAAAGAAACAACAAATGGATTTTCTTAAAAACATATTACTGGACGAATATAGTAAAGGAAACTACATTATCGTGGGAGGCGACTGGAACCAGTGTCCCCCCGATTTTAATTACCAGCATTTTCTCCCTGATAAAGACAGTTCCTACGTGCAATTAAATATCCCCTCTGATTTTATGCCGGGATGGACCTGGGCTTTTGACAGCAATGTTCCTACCAATCGTAAAGTCGCTACCCCCTATAAGAAAGGCGAAACCTTTGTAACTCTGATTGACTTTTACCTGGTATCTCCCAATGTAGAAGTGCTTGAAGTAAAGGGAATCCATCTTGATTTCAAATATTCAGACCACCAACCGGTAAAACTCAAGGTGGCACTGCGTTAAGCAGATAACCCCATCTTACTCTTATGCCTGAATTCAAAACATACTCCATTGACCAGATACCTTTTCGCCCTGAGGAGGTCCCCCTGCGACCAGAGCCGCGCAAGGTGTTGATGTGTGCCCCGGATTTTTTTGACATTGTGGATGAAAAAAACGTACATATGCAGGGGCAGATTGGCCACCTCGACAAGCAGCTTGCTATCCGGCAATGGCAGAGTTTGCTTGAGGTGTATCAACAATGGGAAAAAAACGGAATCTTAGAGCAGGTAACTGTTATTCCTGGTGTGGAAGGCCTGGAAGACATGGTCTTTACGGCTAACCAGTCATTCCCTTATATCGTTGACGGCAAATATACTGTAGTAATGAGCCGCATGAGACATCCCAGCCGCCAGCGGGAAGTACCTTACTTCAGAACATTTTTTAAAAGCATCGGCTACCGAATTATTGACCTTAGTGAATCCGTATTCTTTGAAGGCATGGGCGACCTCATTCCGCACTATGGAAGGCATCTCCTCTATGGCGGCTATGGGCATCGCACTGATCCCGGGGCATACGATGAAATAGCGCGGTCTTTGAAAGTGCCGATAGTTTTGCTACCGCTGGAAGATCCCCGGTTTTATCATCTGGATACCTGTTTTATCCCTGCCGATGAGCATACCGTCTTCCTTACCACGGCAGCGTTCAGTAAAACAACCCTTCATGGCATCAAAAAGCTTTTTACTCATGTCGTGGAAATTCCGGAAGAAGAGGCGGCAGGGCTTTTTGCCCTCAATGCTCATCTGGTTAATGATAAAAAAAGCGGCAAAAAAGCCGCAGTGCTACAACAAGGAACAGTAGTGATGAAACAGAAACTTGCAGCATTGGGATTTGAAGTATGGGAAGTGAACACTTCTGAGTTTATAAAATCAGGAGGCAGCTGTTTTTGCCTGAAAATGATGTATTATTAAAATATGGCTACAAAGTTCAATATATCTTCTGAAGTAAAGCCCCTGCGTAAAGTCATTATTCATCGTCCGGATGATGGTATAGAAATCGTTACACCGAGCAAAGCCCTTGAGCTGCTCTACGATGATATTGTTTTCCTTCCTAAAATGCAGGAAGAGCACGCAACCTTTGAACAAATTCTGAACCTCTTTCTGGGAGAAGAAAATGTTTACGACACGGAAGACTTGCTTAAAGAAGTTCTGCTTAACAGTGAAGAAGCCAAAGCAGAAGTCGTGGATCTGGTCTGCCGACTGGAGAAGTGCTCCCTTTCCGTGAAAGACAAATTACGCAGGCTGGCTGCCGAGCAATTGGTTTATACTCTCTTTACCGGAGTGCTTAATCAGGACAACCGCTATCTGTTCTCCCCCTTGCCGAATTATGTTTTCACCCGTGACATAGGTGCCGTTGTGAATGACCATATCATCATCTGCAATGCCCGCAAAAAAGCCAGAAGCAGAGAAAGCATTCTTACCAGCACCATCATCAACTATCATCCTCTGTTCATAGACTTTATCCGCAATGACCGTGTGATTGATCTTACCCAAGAAGAAGAGGACATAAAAATTGAAGGAGGAGACATTATGGTGTATGATAAAAACCACCTTCTGATAGGCTGCAGCTCCCGTACTACATCCAAAGCCGTGGAGTTTCTGTCCGAAAAACTGTTTAAAAAAAACATCGTTACCGACATTATCCGCATAGATATTCCTAAAAAAAGAGCCTCCATGCATATTGATACCCTCTTTACCCAGGTATCCCGAAATGAGTTCGTTGTGTATGCCCCGTTGGTATGCCGTGAAAAACGACTTAAAATCCATCATTACCGCAAGAAATCAAAAGATGTCACCAGTTATCCTACATTGCGGGATTTCTTTCTGGAAATCAACAGCAACACAGAATTTATCCTGTGTGGCAATGGAAAACACCCCTACGATGAACGGGAACAATGGACAGACGGCTGCAACCTCCTTGCATTAAAAAACGGTGTAGCGATAGCTTATAATCGCAACACGCATACAGCCGAAGCGTTCAGGGAAAAAGGATACAACGTGGTAGATGCCGGACTTTTTATTCAAGCCTGTACTGAAGGGATTGTAGCTCCTGAAAAAGTGGAGCGCACCATTATTACCATTCCCTCCACTGAGTTATCACGTGCCCGGGGAGGGCCTCATTGCCTCAGCTTCCCCCTTGAGAGAGGATAACACTGCGTTTCTTCCTAACTTGGAGTTTCTATTCAATCCCTTAAGATGAAAGCCTTTCAGCTGGTAAAACATGGCCGTCCCGAAGAGTCCTTCCGTCTAACACAACTGCCGGACCCTTCTCCGGCAGCCGATGAAGTAACCATTGAAGTGGAAGCCTTCGGACTAAACTTTGCCGATATAATGGCGCGACTGGGCCTTTACCGAGAGTGCCCTCCCCTGCCGGCTGTCATCGGTTATGATGTGGTGGGGTATGTCAAAGAAATCGGAAGCCACGTTACGCATCTTAAAAAAGGTCAGCGCGTTGTTGCCCTCACGCGCTTTGGAGGATATGCCTCTTTGGTAAAGACCAAAAGTCAGGGAGCAGTCCCCCTCTCCGAAACCACTCCTGCCGGAGAAGCCTGTGCGCTGGCTACCCAATGCTGTACCGCCTATTACGCAGCAGAAGTAATGGTGCGTCTGAACCCGGGCAATCACGTACTCATTCAAGCCGCTGCAGGAGGTGTTGGTTCAGCCCTGGTGCAAATTGCCCGCCACCGGGGATGCATCATTTATGGTGCTGCCGGCTCTGAAGAAAAATTACACTACCTGAAAAGGCTTGGCGTAAATTATCCGATCAACTATCGTAAAAACGATTTCTATGAAGAAGTGAAAAAGATTATGGATGGCCAGCAGCCGGATGTCATTTTCAATTCTATCGGAGGGAGAACTGTCAGCGAGGGATTACGCCTGCTGGGGGCCGGGGGGCGTATGGTGTGCTACGGTGCAGCAGAGGCTGCCGGCAGTAAAATTCCTTTACTTGCCCAGCTAAAACTGCTCTGGGGGTTTGGGCTGATTTTACCCCCGGCTCTGGTAATGCAATCCAAATCGTTTATAGGCATCAACATGCTGCGTATCGCAGATCACAAACCATCTACACTACAACATTGTCTGCATGCCGTAGTACAATGGTATAATGACGGAGTGCTAAAACCTCATGTCGGAGGCGTTTTCAAAGCCGAACAATTAGCCGAAGCTCATCGCCTGCTGGAAACGCGACAGTCTATCGGAAAGCTTGTGGTGCAATGGTAGCAAAAGTCTCTCACCTGCTATTGCTGCAGTCTGATTGATAACTTTGCGCAATGCATTTTAAGTGATGGATAATTTTCTGCAGTGAGTTCAACAAACAGTCTCTCTACCTTTAGCCGTAACGAAACCCTCCAGCGGGCTGAAACCATACGTTTTGACATATTGGTTATCGGGGGTGGCATTACCGGGGCAGGCATTGCCCTGGATGCCGCTTCCCGCGGAATGCAGGTGGCACTCATCGAAAAGAACGATTTCGCCTCCGGCACCAGCAGCCGCTCCACCAAACTCATTCATGGAGGCCTGCGCTATCTTAAACAGTTTGAATTTGCTTTGGTCAGTGAGGTGGGCAAGGAACGGGAAATACTCTACCGCAATGCCCCGCATATAGTTTATCCTGAAAACATGTTGCTCCCCATTATTGAACACGGCTCGCTGGGCAGACTCACCACCGCCATTGGCTTATCTATATATGACTGGCTTGCCGGAGTAAGCTTCTCGGAACGCAAACAAATGCTCAGTCGCAGAGCCACCCTTAGAAGAGAACCCCTCCTGAGAAAAGACATTCTGCTGGGAGGCGCCCTCTACAAAGAATACCGCACCGATGACGCCAGGCTGGTCATTGAAGTAATGAAAACGGCAGCTGGCTTCGGAGCTGCTTGCATGAATTACGTGGAAGCTAATGAATTTATATATAAAGACGGCACTGTCATAGGAGCCTCTGTCACCGACAATCTGGAAGGGAAAAAAACGGATATCCACGCGCGCATTACTATCAATGCAGCCGGCCCATGGGTAGATCACCTGCGTGCCAAAGACCATTCTCTCCATGGCAAAAAGCTCCATCTCACCAAAGGCGTGCACATTGTCATTCCCTACTCCAGGATGCCAATAAAACAAGCTGTCTATTTTGACGTACCAGACGGACGCATGGTCTTCGCCATTCCGCGCGGCAAAACAACTTACATCGGCACCACAGACACCAACTACTTTGACTCTCCTGACGAGCCTGCTGTTACAAAAGAAGATGCAGCCTATCTGATTAATGCGGTAAACTTTATGTTTCCCTCCGTGCAGCTTACAATGGATGACATCGTTTCATCATGGGCGGGCCTGAGACCCCTCATTCATGAAGAAGGGAAAGCGCCTTCAGAGCTTTCCAGAAAAGATGAAATATTTGTTTCCTCCACCGGATTAATCTCCATTGCCGGAGGAAAACTTACCGGCTACCGTAAAATGGCCGAGCGTGTAGTAAATCTGGCTGCCGAAAAACTGGCTGACCTGGATGGCATGTCTTTTAAAAACTGTTTCACCGACAAAATCAAACTATCAGGGGGAGATTTCAAAGACAAATACGAGCTGATGGAATACCTGGAGATGTTGCAGCAGCAATATGCCCGCAGTTCTGCCGACAGAGATATCTTGACGGAGCTCGTATATCGCTATGGCAGCAACACTGAAACTCTGTTAAATTCAGCAGCCCGTGCCGGACATCTTCCTGACAGGAAAACCCTTCTGGAAGCCGAATTACTCTATGGTCTGCAGCATGAAGCGGTAACCAGTTTGAGTGATTTTCTCATTCGCAGAACCGGCAGATTGTATTTTGACAGGCATTCCATTATGGATGACTATGCACTACTGGAAGAAAAGATTGCCTCTGCTCTGTCATGGGACGTCACCCGCAGGAAAATGTATGACTCCGCATTCCGGAAAGTCTACGAGGCTGCCGTTAACTTCAGCTAACAGAAATGGCTTACCGTGTTGACAACGTCCCCTTCTACCTGAAGCCATTATTTTTTGTGTACGCCTATACCACGGCATCCGTCTTGTATACCATCCTGCTTCTTTTGCATGCCAGCTGTAAAATAATCCGGGAGGGACACGAACATCCTCCACCTTTTCGTAATCACATCTATGCCAGCTGGCATGAAAACCTTATTCCATACTTTGCCGTGTATGTGCGGTATAAAGAAAATTATGCCTGGATTAATCATCCCCTGTGGTTCATGAAACCGGTACATATTATACTCAAGTGGATGGGCCTGAAAAAACTGTTTCTTGGCTCCAGCGGACATGGGGGCCGTGCCGCTATGTTACATGTGAGTGAACTCCTGCAGGCAGGATACAATACCTTTATTAATCCTGACGGGCCTGCCGGCCCTCCGAAAATACCGAAACCCGGAGTACTGGAAATGAGTCGCCTGTCCGGCATCCCCATTGTGCCCATACGTTTTGAGCTGAGCCATAGCTTCAGATTGCCCGGATGGGACAAAAAGAAAGTGCCCCTTCCCTTTTCGGTTATCAAAATCATTTACGGACAACCGTTATCTGTGCATTCTGGTAAGGAGCAAGAATCCAATCAGGAGCTTATCCGGCAGCTTGGTTAAATGTTTTATGTATCTGCATTATCACATGTACGAATAGATATACCGATACGTACCGCTTCACCTGATTTAATTATTTTTGGGCAACCATAAAATCTTAGCGTTGAAAGGAATTGTATTAGCAGGTGGGTCGGGCACACGCCTTCACCCTATAACGTATGCCATTAGCAAGCAGATCATGCCGATTTATGACAAGCCGATGATTTACTACCCGCTGTCTGTGCTGATGATGGCCGGCATAAGAGATATCCTCATTATTTCCACTCCCTATGACCTCCCACATTTTGAAAGACTGCTGGGCAGCGGAGAATCTTACGGATGCCATTTTTCCTATGCCCGTCAGGAAGTGCCCAACGGCCTGGCTCAGGCTTTCGTCATCGGAGAAAATTTCATTGGCAGTGATAAGGTATGCCTTATTCTTGGAGACAATATCTTCTACGGCAGCGGACTGGAAAAAACACTCCGGGAATGCACCAATCCCGATGGAGGAATCATTTTTGCCTACCACGTAGCTGACCCGGAGCGTTATGGCGTTGTGGAGTTTGATGCAAACAAACGCGCCCTATCTATTGAAGAAAAGCCCCGCCAGCCCAAGTCTAACTATGCTGTACCAGGATTATATTTTTACGACAACGAAGTCGTTCACATAGCAAAAAATCTTAAGCCAAGCGCCAGAGGTGAATATGAAATAACAGACGTCAACCGGCACTACCTGCAAAGGGGAAAGCTGCATGTGCGCATTCTTGGCCGCGGAACGGCTTGGCTGGATACAGGTACCTTTGATTCGCTGATGCAGGCCTCGCAGTTTGTACAACTCATTGAGCAGCGCCAGGGTCTCAAAATAGGCTGTATTGAAGAAGTAGCCTATCGCCAGGGCTTCATCACCCGAGCTGACCTGGAACAACTGGCGCGCCCCCTGATGAAAAGCGGATACGGACAATATCTGCTACGGGTTCTGGAAGAAAAATTCTGACATGAAAAGAAAAATTTTAATTACCGGAGGAGCTGGTTTCATCGGCAGTAGCCTTGCCGAACGTTTGATAGCAGACGATGATAACATGGTTGTGGTGGTGGATAATTTTCTCACCGGCACCCCGGACCGGTTGCCCAAAACCCCAAAGAGCAACTGGAAGTTTATTAAATGTGACGTAAATGACTGGCTGGATATTCACCCTCTGATGGGGGCCTACTCTTTTGATTACGTATTCCATTATGCTGCCGTGGTGGGCGTTCAGCGTACTCTGGCAAATCCTGTGATGGTGCTGAACGATATTCAGGGAATTCAAAACATCCTTAAGCTAAGTAAAAACACCGGTGTAAAACGGGTTTTCTTTGCCTCATCCTCTGAAGTCTATGGTGAACCCACCACGCTGCCACAGAATGAATACACTACTCCACTGAACTCCCGGCTGCCCTATGCCGTAGTAAAAAATGTAGGGGAAGCCTTCTGCCGTTCTTATAAAAACGAATACAACCTGGATTATACCATCTTTCGCTTCTTCAATACCTACGGACCCCGACAGAGCACCGACTTTGTTATGTCGCGATTTATTCACATGGCCCTGAAAAATGAAGACATCACCATTTACGGAGACGGTAAGCAGAAACGTACTTTCTGTTACATTGACGACAACATTGACGCCACCGTGAAAACGCTCTATGAAGACCTTTATATCAATGACACCGTAAATATTGGCAGCGATGTGGAAATTTCGGTTTTGGAACTTGCTCAGACCATTATCCGCATTACCGACTCCAAATCAAAAATTGTTCACCTTCCCCCGCTTAAGGAAGGCGACATGCTTCGCAGAGTTCCCGATATTACAAAAATGAAATCCCTGCTGGGCAGGGAAATTTTACCTCTGGAAGAGGGCATAAAAAAAGTGATTGCCTCAGGATGGCTGAAGTGATGCATACTGCTGTTAAGAAACCCGTGCACCCACCTATTCTGCAATAAAAACAATCAGGATGAATCAGCGTTCGGATAAACCGAAGATTTTAGTAACCGGGGGATGCGGCTATATCGGAGCCCACACTCTGGCCGATTTGATGGAGCACGAATTTCCGGTGATCTCTACAGACAACCTTTCCCGCGGAACGACCCGTTATCTGGATGGCCTGAAAAGCATTACCGGTAAAAACACCAAAAATTATGTTATTGACCTATGTGAATATGAACGCACCCGGGAAATATTTGCCGGAAACCGGGATATACGCGGTATCATTCATTTTGCGGCATTTAAAACAGTTCCCGAATCGGTCAGAAACCCGTTGCTATATTTCCGGAATAACCTGATTTCCGTCATTAACCTGCTGCGCTGTGTAGAGGAATTTCATATTCCCTATTTCGTTTTCTCTTCCTCATGCTCAGTATATGGCAACCCTCCCAGTCTGCCGGTAACCGAGGATACACCGCTCAGCGAGCCCGAGTCACCCTACGCCCGCACAAAACAGATGGGTGAAAAAATAATTCTTGACTTCAGCCGCGCCTTTCCGCATACAACCTTCATCTCTCTGCGCTATTTCAACCCAGTAGGAGCCCATCCCTCCTCGCTCATAGGCGAGTATGCGGTAGAGAATCCTGAAAACCTTGTTCCCATTATCACTCAAACTGCCATCGGCAAGCGTGACAAGCTCACCGTTTACGGTAATGACTACAATACGCGAGACGGCACCTGCATCCGCGATTACATCCACGTCATGGACATTGCCCATGCCCATACTCTTGCCATGCAATACCTGCTGGATGGCAAAAACCACTCGCCTTATGAAGTGTTTAATCTGGGCACCGGCAACGGGGTGACCGTACTGGAAGCAATCAAGGCTTTTGAAAAAGTCAGCGGGGTACAACTGAATTATGAAATGGGTCCTCGGAGAAAAGGCGATGTGGAAGCTATCTATGCCAACAATACTCTTGCAAAACAGCGATTAGGGTGGACACCGCGCTATACGCTTGACGATATGATGCTCACCGCCTGGAAATGGGAGCTGCGCCTGGCCGGTAAGCTACGTGACTGAAACCTACCTATAAACAAGTCTTACAGCTAAGACCCACAGTAACTGAAAAGCTTGGGCTGGATGGATATTTCTCATGCCCGCAGCATGAGGAAGCGAGTTTTCCGCTTAAATCATGCATTATTCTCTTTCTACTGTAGATCCTCTGCGACCGTGCTCTAAAGCATAGTTCACCAGCAGGGCAATGTTTATAAAAAACAATGCCCCCAACTGAAAAGCTTCCACCAGATCACTCAACATCAGTTGCACATAGAATACAACCAATGAACATAAAATAGCAGCAACATAATACCGGCTACCTTTATCCGGGGTGCGATGATAGAGCCTGATGCCTTCATAAAAAATCAGAAAAGTGAACAGGATAAAAATGATCAGGCCTGGAAATCCCTGCTCAATCAGCGTCATGAGAAGATAGTTGTGCACCCCCGATTTTTCGGGATTGTCGCTTACGTATGTCTCAAATGCAGTTACCGCATACCGTTGATAATAGTAGTAAAAGCTACCGGGGCCAAAGCCGGTCACAGGATGCTCGGTGGACATCCGTACTCCGGCCACCCATCGGTAAAACCGCTCGGCAGTAGAAATATCCTGGTTCTTGAGCGTTGCTTTTAAATGATCCAGGATGTTGCCATGATAAATAGCCTTTTCATAGTCGGGTGCATATGTTATGTATTGCTTTTCGGTGGACAGGTGTACTGCAAACGCAGAGAACAAAATAACCACTCCAGCCACAGCATATTTTACCAGACGATACTTCAGCAGAACATAAAAAGCCACAGCTGTAATAAGCCCCAGCCACGCACCCCGTGCATAGGCAAAGTAGGTGGCTACCAGAAAAAGGGCTTTGGAAAAGGCGATAAAATAAGCCGGTAGCGTCTGTTTTTTATACCAGGTAGCAGCAAGCCAGATGAAGGGCATCAGGGTAGAGATAAAGGCAGCATAATTCACATGGTTGCGGAAAAAGACGGAGCAGGCCCAGTTGATTTCTTCAAAGTCAAAAGCTGTAAGCGCATGGCGCGCTATAATCACTATGATGGCAACAACAGTTGGCGGCAACAATGCCCAAAACAGCGTACGGAAATCCCGCTGGCTCCTGACGATCAGAGCTGTCACAAAAACAAAGGTGCCGACAAACCAGCCTTTGGAAAGCAGCCATTTCAGGGAGATAAGTTTTTTTTCAGAAAAGATGACCGTAATTCCTATCCATATCATATGTATTAGTAAAACCTGAATAACGGGATCTCGGAAAAAATCCCTTTCAAAACGATTGGTAAGAAGATACATCAGCAGCACTCCGGTGAGCAGCACAGCCAGCGGCTCAGCAGGAAGCTCTATGGTGAATGCCCCGGGTATGGAAAACTCCGTAGTGAACGGAATCATCAGCAGCATCAGATAATAGATCTTACTGAAGTCAGCTACTGTCAGTGCCAGCAGAATCAGAAACGGTGGGATGAGAAAGAGCAGATATTGCTGCAGCACAATTCCCCCTACCAGCATACAAAGAGTAGTTAGCGACAAGCCGAGGAATAGATTTTTCTCCGCTGCCGGAGTAAAGGGCAACAAAGCACGCGATTCCGGGCGAGTATAGCCGTCAAACATGCTTCAGTGGATGATTCATTCAGCCAACACGTGCAGCACGGTAGCTCCTGCTATGAGAACAAAAAGCGTGATAAAAAATACCCCTATCACAATCAGCCAGCGGTAAGGCTCTTCTTTTTCAGGGGGTATAGCGCTTTCCATAATCCGAATAGTAGAAATATCTTCTCCGGCTATCAATTCAAACTGATCAACAAGCTTCGTGTACTTTACAAGCTGCTCGACAGCGGCATTATATCGTATTTCAAGGGTTCTGCGTTCGGCCGGGTCAGCTATCTGTTCCATGTTACGGCTCAGCTCCAGCACTTCTTCGGCTTTGGCATCTGCATGTTGCGTCAGCGTCTTCAGCAAGCGTCTGCGTCCATCCAGCACCATCTGGCGATAAATTTTATCCGTCATGGCTACGGCTTCGTTGGCCAAGTTAGCTGCCATGTGACTGTCTTTATCAAACACATGAATCTCAATGGCCCCGTATTCGTTTTTGTAAGATTTGTAATTTTTTTTCAGCCGGCTTAAGGCAGCCAAAAGAGGAAATTCTGTTTTTTCAGGATTGATTTCGTAATGGTCTACCAGCTTAAACTGCTCCACCAGATGTTTCATCACCTGTGTGGATTTCGCAATGGCTACCAGACGGTCCACATCCTGCTTGGTGCCGAAAAGGTCAAATTCAATATCCACAGCAGCCTGCGCATCAAAGAGATACGGACGATCCGTTAATGAGAGGTTGGCCGGGTAAAATAAGGCCACCGCTTCATATACAGGAGGCACTATCTGCAGCCGGGGGTGCGTCAAAATAAAGCTACTCACCAGGGAAATCAGGCTGATGATTACAATACTTTTCAGCCTTTTATGAACGGCCTCAATAACTGTTATCAGATTAAACTGTTTTTCCATTATTAGATCCTTCTTAAAAATGCGTTCTTAAAACGGCAAATGTAGAAAGAAAACCCCTTTAAAGCGGGCTATATGCGATATTTAGCATACCCCCGCCCCAAACTACTTACACCAGCAGTTCCTCGCCCGTCTTCTGATCAAAGAAGTGATATTCGGTAAGATGATAGGAGGCATCCGAATGGATGCGTATGAGTTTTTTGTATTTCCAGCTCCACTTATGCCGAATAGAGGGGAGGCCCTTGGTCAGATATGCAGCTATGTAGGGATGGGCGGTGATACTCACGTGATATCCTTTATCCATGAGGGCTTCAAAATCACGCTGCAATATATCCGTTATTAAAATGGAAGCCTCTATCTGACCCGTGCCATGACAGGTGGGACAGACTTCCTGGGTAGCAATAGAGACTTCAGGCCTTACCCGTTCACGCGTTATCTGCATAAGCCCGAACTTGCTGAGAGGAAGCACGGTATGGCGGGCTTTATCATTTTTCATCATCTCCCGCATGTAGGTATACAAGGCCTTCCGATTGGCAGGATTGCGCATATCAATAAAGTCCACCACAATGATGCCACCCAGATCACGCAGGCGCAGCTGTCGGGCTATCTCCTTTGCCGCTTCCTTGTTCACGGTTAGTGCGGTGGTCTCCTGGTCAGTTTGTTTGCTGAGCTTTTGTCCACTGTTGACATCAATGACGTGCATGGCTTCAGTACGTTCAATAACCAGATAGGCTCCTCCGGGTATGGTTACTGTTTTGCCGAACAGCGTTTTGATTTGCCGTGTTATGCCATAGTGATCAAAGATGGGACGATTGCCCTTATAAAGACTTACAATATTCTTTTTCTCAGGGGCAATTTTTTCAATATACTGCTGCAGTTCATCTTTCAGCCCCGGGTCATTCACTACGATGCTGTTAAATGAGGCGTTGAGCATATCGCGGAGTATCCCCGATGTTTTGCGCAGTTCATTGTGAATTTTCACCGGTGGCACGGCCCCTTTAAGCTGACGAATGATACTTTCCCACTTCTGCACCAGATTGCTGAGGTCTTCATGCAGATCAGCGGAGCTTTTCCCTTCGGCTACGGTGCGCACGACCACTCCGAAATTTTTAGGCTTTATGCTTTCCATCAGTCGCTGCAGCCGTTTGCGCTCTTCCTCGGATGAAACACGCTTGGAAACGCCAATAGTATTTGTAAGGGGCATCAGCACCAAATAGCGCCCCGGCAGCGATATTTCGCAGGTTAACCTGGGGCCTTTGGTACCAATAGGTTCTTTGAGTATCTGAACCAGAATTGGCTGTTTGGTCTGCAGCACTTCATTTACCTTTCCTGTTTTGACAATTTCGGCTTCATAGTGCAGGTTATTTAGGCTGGTGTAGGAATCGTCTCCTGCTATGGACGCCTTTACTATTTTGTCTAAGGTGCGAAATTGCGGACTCAGGTCAGTATAATGCAGAAAAGCATCTTTGCTATAGCCTACATCCACAAAGGCGGCATTGAGACTTGGCGCCAGTTTGTTTATCCTTCCCAGATAAATATCGCCTACACTGAATTCTGATTCGCCTTTCTCGTGATGCAGCTCCACCAGAGCCTTGTCTTCCAGCAAGGCGATATCTACCTTTTCGGGGCTTACATTAATGATCAGTTCCCTGTTCACTGCTGATATTGTTTTAAACCTTCCTCATTGCCCCGAACCATTGACCTGTTGGCTATTCGGGCAGAGGCACTGCAGGAGGGTCACACTTTTCTGAATCGGAGAGATACGGAATACTCTTGCGGGAAGCAGTATTATCTTATTTTCTTTTTATGCCGATTTTTGCGTAACCGTTTTTTTCTTTTGTGTGTCGCCATTTTATGGCGTTTTCTTTTTTTTCCGCTTGGCATAGTGCAATTGTTTTTAAGAGCCTTTTAGTTTTAAAATATAATTATCCACTTCTTCAGTAAAATCAGGGTTTTTTACAATGCTTTTGCATTTTTCCAGCATTTCAATGGCCTCTTCGTTGCGACCGAGGCTTTCGTATGCTTCGGCCAGGTAAAGATAGGCTTCTGCATTCAGCGAATCCAAAGAAAGCACTTTTTGCAGCCTCTGTATGGCTTTGTCAAACTGGCCGGAAATGATCCCATATCTGCCTAATATCAGATGCGCAGTGATGTTATTGGAATCCTGTTCAACTACCTCTCTGAGCAGCATCACCCCCTCCATAACCTGACTGGCTGGGCCTTCCATAAATACCATTGCCAGGTCAATTTTTGCATCTGTATTGTCGGGATTCCGCTCCAGCGCTTTTTTGTATGCAGCAGCCGCCTGACTGAGCAGATAATCACTTAGGGACTGGTTGTCGGTGGCAAAAGCAACCTGGTGAAATCCATGAGCAGTCTGAACCCAGATAGAGTCGGTATTTATCCGTTCAGCCAGTTGCTGTTGATAAAACACACTAACCATGTGTTTTCTGTTATTTTGGAGCAGCCGGATGATTTCTTCCAGGGTTTTGTGCGCTTCACCGGAGGTATCGGTCTGAACTCTCGCTTCCAGTTCCCGCAGCCGGGAAAGGGTATCGGCAGGAAGTGTGTTGAGCTGTGCGTTCAAAAAGCTGTCAGGGCTAAAACTGCCTGCAGGACCAGCAACCGTTTCGGGCGTAACACTCTTTTTTGCCGGCTGCAAAGGTCCGAAATAGTAAAGCGCTGCTATGCCCACCAGGAAGACTGCGATCAATATTATCTGGCCGCGGGTCATGAGCCGGATGATTGCCTGGGTTGCTTAACACTCTTTTTCACGGCATCGGCAAATACTTTAGCCGGTTTAAAAACCGGTATATAGTGTTCGGGTATTTCTATGGCAATGTTCTTTTTTATGTTCCTTCCTATTTTTCGGGCACGCTTCCTGACAACGAAGCTGCCAAATCCCCGGATATAGACATTTTCGCCCTCCTTCAGCGCACTTTTGATTTCTTTAAAAAACGATTCAAGAGTCACCAGCACATCCACCTTGGCAATACCGGTTTTTTCTGATATTTTGTTGATAAGATCTGCTTTTCTCATAAGTGTTACTAAAAAGATTTATGTATAACTGTTGGGCGTTCAAATTTGATAAAAATTTTTTAAACAAAGAACCCTTCCAGATTCTGCTGATCTTTGTGAAGCTATTTTTACGTAGTTGTGAAAGAGAAGGATTTCGCTAAAAAACTTTTACAATGGCATCAGACCGTAGACCGTTCTCTGCCCTGGAAAGGGGAGCGCAACCCTTATCTGGTGTGGTTATCGGAAATTATCTTACAGCAGACGCGCGCTGAACAGGGGGTGGCCTATTACCTGCGCTTTAAAGAAACATTTCCCGACCTCAAAAGCCTGGCTTTGGCAACTGAAGATGATGTACTACGCATGTGGCAGGGGCTGGGTTATTACACGCGTGCACGCAACCTGCATCATGCTGCCCGCTACATTTACCATGAGCTCGCTGGAAAATTTCCTGATAATTATACAGCGCTCAGGAAGCTGAAAGGCGTTGGACCTTACACTGCAGCAGCAATAGCTGCTTTTGCTTTCAATCAGCCTTGTGCTGTTGTGGATAGCAACGTTTACAGGGTTTTGTCCCGTATTTTTGGAATATTTGAACCGGTTGATTCGGTTGCAGGTAAAAAATTTTTTACTTCATTGGCCGAAAGGTTGATGGACCCAAAGGCTCCTGCACTTTATAATCAGGCCATTATGGATTTTGGAGCCGTGCAATGTACTCCGCGAAACCCGTTTTGTGAAAACTGTCCTTTCAAAACCCGTTGTTATGCCTTCCAGCATCAGTGCATAGAGCTCCTACCAATAAAGAAGAAAAAACCTGCCAGGAAAGTACGTTATTTTCATTATCTCGTCCTTCGTCATCAGGGCTATACGTATCTGATGCATAGAAACGGCAAAGACATTTGGAAAAACCTGTATGAGTTTCCGATGATTGAAGGTTCGCGGAAGATGTCGCTGAAAGAGATTGTACTTCGGGCTGAACAAAACGGCTGGATACTTCGCGCTGCTGCTGTTACCGCAAGCCTATCTCCGGAATTTTCCCAAACACTTACCCATCAAAAAATACATGGGTCTTTTGCGGAAATAGTTCTTCACAAAGACGCTTCCGTTGCCGCCTTTTTACTGAAAATCCCCATTAACAGCCTGGATAATTATGCTTTCCCCGGCATTATCCGCAAATATCTGCAGCAAGCTCCTCATCTTTTCCTGCTTACCGCTGAATAAGAATCTTGCCCGATGCAGCCACTTGCCCTTTACTCAGCAACCTGAAGAAGTAGCAGCCATTTTTCAGATGGCTTGTATTCATCAAAAAGCGATGTTCCTGTAATGATGCCTTCCGGCTGACCTCTTCGCCCAGTGTGTTATACAGAATGAATGTGGCATCTTTCACATCAACGGCAGGCCCTATATGAATATATGCCCCATCCGCAGCTGGCTGCGGATATATCTTCACGTGAGCAGAATTAAACACCCGATCGGGAAGAATACCCACTGGCGTTTCAGACTTCGTGTAAAAAATGTAGGTGACGAACATTTCATCTGTCGTTTTAAGCCCAAACCCTACGGTGTCACCTGTGTTGTTATTGAATACAGCCTCATGAATCAAGCCCGCAGTCATATCCACGGAGCGCAAATGATCATACGGGTCAAAATAGCGTAGCGGAGGATGTTCCCAGTCATAAAAGCCCCTGTCATAACGATACTCCTCATCAAAAGAGCCGTCATAAATGATAGGGCCTTTTGAGCCGTCAGGATTTCGCAGATATACGTTATAATCTCTACCCAGCTGATGAGTGTGTGCCTGAATGCTCCACAGGTTCCAGTAGAATGTAGAATCGGGATGGTACTGGACAATAGTTAAAGTGGTATCCGTGCCGGTAGGATACAACACCAGATTGAACACATCCCAGCCGCCCTGATAAACCGGGTGCCCATCATACCGAACCGGGTAGGAAAGCATAGGAATAGTGTTCGGTTGTCTGGGGCGTGTGTATATATTGAAATAGACTTCTGCGGCAATGGTGGAATCACTGTAATTAATCAGATGGTAGCTGATATTCAACACCGCGTTGCTTTCCCAAATCAGGGCAGTGCCTTCAGGTGTTTGGATATCCACTGGGTTGGGCCACTGCGCCACCACATCCGCACTGAAAAACAGCGATGCTGCATCTCCTATATTATTCACTTTTTTCAAACCTGGAGGTACCAGGTCTGCCTGTCCGGGATGATATTTAAACACCGCCAGGTGATGCGATTCCACGTTCATGTCCACATTCATGCGATACACTTCCACCTCCGATTCGTTAAACAAATGGAACTTGCCGTCAAACTCCACCTCTACGCCCGGCTCCAGAAAAATGGGCCCGTAGTATATCTGATATCCCTCTGAAGTATCAGGTACCGGCAGCGGAGCAATACGTTGCTCAGCAAATCCATTGTAGTAGTCCGTTATTACCTGTTCGTTGGCCCAGGTGTAACCGGTATCGGCTGCTCCGAAGATGATCCACTGCCTGATCATTTCCCTTTCCACAAGGCTCAGGGCCGGCAAACCTTTTGGCATCGGATCGCCCTCACCTGTTTCCAAATGCACATTCGCATCCAGCCCATGATTGATCTTTCTGAACAAGAAAACTGCGCCTTGCATCCCCAGGGAATACAAGCAGATAGCCCTTTGCAGCGGCAACGGCATTATCCGGCACCACATTCACCAGACTATTCATCACCTGCTGTTTGCTGCCATCCAGAAGCAAATTACCGGTGGGATTGCTGCTGTTATGGCAATATGCGGCACAACTGCTCTGCAATATGCCGTAAACGCGATCATAGGTGGTCTGGGCGGAGGTTTCTTGCATTGCCAGCACCCCGAAAACACAAAGGAGTAAAAATCTGCAATTCATGATTTTACAATTTGTCAGGTTTTTCCTATTGCACTCTGGAAATGTGTTACCGGATAAAAATAATTATTTTTACTGCGCTTACGAAGATACCAATCCTCCTCAAAATGTCGAAGATCATTCTCTGTTGCTGCCTGAATATCTCTGCAGTTGCTCTGGCACAAATACCTAATGCAAATTTTGAAAACTGGACCTCAACTGGCTTTCCGTCTTATCTAAGCCCGGATGGATGGGGCAATCTGAACGGACCTACCTGGCTGGTCGGAGTATTAACCTGCGAAAGAGCCTCCGGGACGGATGCCTATAGTGGCAATTATGCCATAAAATTGACTTCCAAAACCGTGTTAGGGCTGGGTGACGCCCCTGGGATAGCCGTTACCGGATCTATCAATACTTCCTCGCAGGAGCTGAATGGGGGCTTCCCTTATACCATGCGGCCTGATTATCTTGCCGGCTACTACAAATATGCTCCGGTGGCAGGGGATAACGCTGAAATCAGCATCACGCTGTGGAGATGGAACAACGGTGTACGTGAAGATGTCGGTGAAGGATCCTTATTCCCTGCAACGCCTCAGTCTTCGTTCATGCAGTTTATGGTACCCATCAGCTATACAAGCACTGCCAATCCGGATTCAGCAAGAATTCTGCTGGTTTCTACCAATACTTCCAACATACAGGTCGGCAGTGAGCTGATTGTGGATGATCTGGAATTTATAGAGTGCCTGGGTTTATCTGTTGCCCTGGATGCAAGCGGAGTGAGCGCTCCTGGTGCATCTGACGGTTCGGTCACAGCATCTGTTTCAGGGGGAACACCTCCGATCGTATTGATATGGAGCAATGGCGATACCTCCTCCATGCTAACCAGTCTGCCGGAAGGCACCTATTGCCTTACCATCACAGATGCTGCCGGATGTATAGACAGCGCCTGCGCGACCGTGTCTGTACCCACCGGTTTTGGATTTACCCCTGCTCAGGAAAAGAGCGTGCTGTTTGTTGCCTCCTCAAGGAACTCCACGTTGGTGCACATAGAGGCACAGTCCGCGGGGTTGCTTATGCTCACTGACGTGCGTGGGCGCAGGGTAATGCAACGAGCCTTTGGCGCGGGTACCCAAAGAGTGGACGTCTCTTACCTGCAGCCAGGCTGCTACATTTACATGATCAGGTTTTTCTCCGCACCTGAGATATCGTATGGCAAGGTGATAATTGCCAGATAAATACGTTTACTTACTATCGTCCACTAAAAACGCCAGGGCGGTTATTTTATCCACATCTTTGCCCATGTTCTTAAAAGCTTATTTTGAAGTTCGCTGACTAGTTATCTAACTTTAGCGCTTCGGTAAAGTTTATGTACATACCCTATAACGAAAACCATGATGCTGGAGCAACATATTGAAGCCCTGATATTCGCGAGTGAAAAACCGGTAACCCCAAAAGAAATCAAAGAAGCCCTGAAAGGGGCTTACGGCTGGGAAGTTGATGAAGAAGAACTGAGCAATGCCCTAACCGCATTGGAGGAACGATATAGGGCGGAAAAATACTCCTTCCACCTTTTGCAATGCGGAGGAGGGTATCAGTTTATGACCAAGAAGGACTTCGCCCCCCTGATAAACACATTTTTGAATCAGCGCTCTAAAAAGCGCCTGACGCGGGCTGCTCTGGAAACTCTATCTATCATAGCCTATAAACAACCGATTACCAAAGCTGAGATAGAGCAGATTCGCGGAGTAAATTGTGATTACACCATACAGAAGCTTTTGGAAAAAGAGCTTATTGTTATAGCCGGCCGTGCTGACACACTGGGGCATCCACTGACTTACGGTACCAGCCAGCTGTTTATGGACTATTTCGGCATCAACTCTCCAGCCGACCTTCCCAAATTGCGTGAAATAGACGCTTCTCATGAAAACGAAATTGGAAACGCTCCAGCAATAGAAGAGGAAGAGCTCTTGCTGCAGGAAAACCCGCGCGAGAGCAATGATACCGGAGAACAAGAACAATCTGAGGTAGAAGAGGACATCCCCACGAATACACGTGCAGAACGGCTGGCAGAGAGGGCAGCGGCTCTGAACCAGGCGGCTCTCAAGAGCAACAGCGCAGATGTGGTTTCCTGAGGCCCTCCTTGCCGGAGCAACAAAATATTATTAACGATCTCTGCTCATAAGCGCAGTTTTCCCCAACTTTATCTTATGCCTGACAATAAGAACCCTTACGGAGGGAACTTTGAAAAATTTTACCGCAAGAAAAAGCGTTCTTCCGCCTCCGGTAGCGCATCACCCCAGCGTAGGAAAAAGAAAAAAAGAGCTTCCCCGCAGTCACCCGCCCAAAGTGTAGCCTCTCCTTCGCCTGAAAAAGTAAACTACCGCCTGAACAAATACCTTGCTCATGCCGGCATAGCCTCGCGCAGGGAAGCCGATGAGCTGATAAAACAAGGTTTGGTAACCGTAAACGGAAAGGTCATTACTCAAATGGGCTATTCCGTTCAGCCGGGAGACATCGTTCGTTTCAAAGGCAGTATTATTAGCCCGGAGCGCAAAGTGTATATCCTTTTAAATAAACCCAAAGACTACATCACCACTACCTGTGATGAGCGTAACCGCAAAACGGTACTTGACCTGATAAAAGGGGCTACTCCCTACCGCGTGTATCCGGTGGGGCGCCTTGACCGAAATACCACCGGACTGCTGCTGTTGACCAATGATGGGGATTTGGCTCAGAAATTATCCCATCCCCGTCATGAAGTAAAAAAAGTCTATGCTGCCCGCCTGGATAAAGCACTGCATCCTGAAGATCGCCTGCAGATGATGAAGGGCATACAGTTGGAAGAAGGACTGGCAAAAGCCGATGCTGTTGAATACACCGACCCCAATGACGCTTCCCGGATTGGCCTGGAAATACATATCGGATGGAATCGTGTCATCCGCAGAATGTTTGAGCAATTAGGCTACCAAGTGCTGCAGCTTGACAGGGTAAGCTATGCAGGCCTGACAAAAAAAAATCTGCCTCGTGGCAAATGGAGATTTCTTACGCGTAAGGAAATCATCATGCTAAAACATTTTTCCTGAGCCTATTGCGCAAGGGCAGATGTATCCTTTTTCTGGATTACTTTGCCGAAACAAAATATGTCACTAAAAAAACAACCGAATATCCTCGTGCTGGGTGCCGGGATGGTGGGCAGCGCCATTGCCCTTGACCTGGCTGAAACGTATCCGGTCACAGCCGCTGACATCAGTGCTTCTGCGCTGGCTCCGTTAAAAGGACGTATAAAGACCCTGCGCTGTGACCTGTCCGATAGAACATGGTTAAAAAAGCTGGCTGCAAAATATGAGCTGGTCATCGGAGCCGTTCCCGGACATATGGGTTTTAAAACCGCGCGAACAGTGATTGAAGCCGGTCGTCCCCTGGTTGATATTTCTTTTTTTCCTGAAGATGCTTTTTTGCTTAACCGCCTTGCTGAGGCTCGGGGAGTTACTGCAATCGTGGATTGTGGCATAGCTCCCGGTTTCAGCAACATGATTGCAGGGTATCACCATCAGCTGATGTGTATAACCAGCTTCACTTGCTATGTGGGAGGCATCCCCAAAAATCCGGAGCCCCCGTTTTACTACAAAGCACCTTTTTCCCCGATAGATGTAATAGAAGAATATACACGTCCGGCAAGGCTGATGGTAGATTCGGTGGAGGTAATTAAAGAACCCCTCACCGATGTGGAAACACTGTATTTTAAAAACATAGGACACCTGGAAGCATTTAATACCGATGGACTGCGTACGCTGCTGCAGACGGTCAGCATTCCGAACATGAAGGAAAAAACCTTACGCTACCCCGGGCATGCTGAGAAAATACAGTTATTGCGCAAAGCAGGTTTTTTTTCCCAAACCCCAGTGATGGTAAACGGAAAAAAAATTACTCCCTTTGACATGACAGCAGCCTTACTTTTTCCGCTATGGAAGCTGAAGCCGGGCGAGCCCGAATACACTCTCATGCGCATCGTCCTGCATGGTCATGAAAACGGCCAACAGGTGGAATATCGGTATGCATTGTTTGATACGTATGATGAAAAAACAGGCATTACTTCTATGGCGCGCACTACCGGTTATACCTGCACAGCCGTTGCTCGTCTGGTAGCTGAAGGCATCTATACACAACCGGGGATATCCCCTCCCGAATATGTGGGCGCCCGAAGTATTTGTTTTGACTACATTTTGCGCTACCTTAAAACAAAGGGCATTCGCATAACCCGAAAAAAGAAAGTTATCAAAGAAGCTACACCTCCTCAAACCTCACCCGGCTCACCATATACCAGAAGCGCGTCAGCAGCAATAAAGCCGCTGCGGACAGGCCGAAAATGAATCCTACCCATATGCCGGTCAATCCCATCTCCCAGCGGAAAGCCAGCAGATAGCAGGCCGGAATCATGATTCCCCAGTATGAAACCAGGGCTATGCACATAGGTATTTTCACATCCTGAATGCCCCGCAGGGCGCCTACTGCTGCAGCTTGCAACCCATCACTGACCTGAAAAAATGCCGCGAGCAGAATCATGTTGGAGGCAAGCATGATCACTTCCGTATCGCGGGTATACAGTAAGGGCAGCCTGTCGCGAAAAACAATAAATATCAAAGCAAACACCAGCTCCACAAAAATGGTCATCACAAATACCGTAGTGCCGGCCATTTTGATTTCATTTCTGTTTCGGGCGCCATAGGCATATCCGGTAAGTATGCTTCCGGCAGCCGATAACCCGCCCAGAATCATAAACGTGATGGATGCCAGTCCTATGGCAATACCATGAGCCGAAAGCTCTCTTACGCCAATCCAGCCGCTCATGAAATGGGCAATCTGGAAAGCCGCCACTTCAAAAAAGAATTGCAGCCCCGAAGGAATACCCAGTTTGAGTACGGGGCGCACGTAACTTTTCTTCTCAAGGCGGTGTTGCTGCCGGGCGGCCTCCTTTCCCAGGAGCCCTATGCTGCGGTCAAAAGAGATATAAGCCAGAAAAGCGCTCATCATGAAAGCCCGCGTTATGGTAGTAGCCAGAGCCGCCCCGTGCACTTCCAACCGCGGCATACCCAGATTGCCGTAGATCAAAACCCAGTTGAGGAACACATTGACCACCAGTCCGGCCAGGGTAATATACATGCCCACAGTGGTGCGTCCCAGCCCATCTACAAACTGCTTGCACACAGTAAAAACATACATAAACAGAATGGATGGCAGCAGCACCCACAGGTAGCGCAGGGCAATATCATTGACCACCTGTGCCTGCCTGAAGACATCAATAAACTGCATGCAGGCGACCGTAACTACCATGAACACCCCGGAGAGGATAAGGGCGATGTGCATGCCGGACTGATAAATGGCTATGGCTTTCCATTCCTGATTTTCTCCTTTGGCTTCGGAAACCAAGGTAGAAACGGAGAAGAGAATTCCTATACCAAACAGGTTTATCAGCCAAAATACATTATGGCCAAAGCCGGAGCCGGCAATGTACTCATGCCCAAGCCCACCTATTTGCACCGTGTCAAAAAAGCCCATTAGAATCATCCCCACCTGGCCGGCAATAATGGGAATAGCCAGCCGGAGCGTTTCCTGCATTTTGGATAGATAGGCTGACAGACTGGGCGCAGCGGAAGTGGACATAACCATGCGGGCGTGGGCAAAATTACCCTTTATGTATGTCCGTCCGCGCTTTTTCAGGAAGCGGACTGTAGCTTCTTTTTGCGCTGTCCCCACATGTAGAGGTATAGGCGGGGAAAGAACGGCAGGTAGGAAAGCATCACCAGGATGATTAAGCCGTTTATGACACCCACTTCCCACTGCGTAAGGCGCAAATATGAAAGCAAAATCATCCACTCGCCCGTTACCCCTACCGGATAAAGAACAATAAACAAGGTGTAGCGCAAGTAGGTAAGCACATGAATATCCTTCCCCAGCAGCGAGATAAAATAAAAACTATACCGCACCACTTCGGTAACGGACCATGCCAGTGCAATCAGTGAGATGCCGTTCAGCCCCCACAGGGTGAGCATGTGTTGCTCCGGAAGAATATTGATAAACACCAGGACAAATATCCTTGAAAACACTTGCATGCCGGCAGCCGATACCGGAGTGTTTACCCATTTTAGCCAGGCATGCATGATTTCCAGTACCGCTGCCACCTGGCAGATGTTTAGCACCGTAAGGGAAGCGGCATCCAGACGTCCCTTGTTGGCGATAAATAACCCCAGAAAAATGCACCAGCCAACGGCAAGAGTGAGGTTATAGGCAATGAGGTATTTTTTTATCATACCCGGCAGCTGCTTCAGAACAGTTTCCTGAAGATGTCATCTACACTGATTCCTTCTGCTTCGGCTTTATAATTCTTCACCACGCGATGCCGCAGGATGGGTAGCGCCACTGCCTGTACGTCTTCAATATCGGGGGAGTATTTACCATGAATAGCGGCATGGCATTTTGCACCCAGCACAAGATACTGAGATGCCCGGGGTCCTGCGCCCCAGGTTAAGTAGTTGTTTACAAAATCTGTTGCCTTGGGAGTGTGAGGCCGGGTTTTTGCCGCCAGCGTAACGGCATACTCCAATACATTATCCGCTACCGGAATTTTACGAATGAGCTTTTGGAAATCAAGGATATCCCTTGCATGCATACATTTGTTTACAGTGGACTCTCTCAGGGAAGTGGTGTTTTTGACTATCTCCAGCTCCTCTTCAAACTTTGGATAATCCACCACAATGTTGAACATGAAGCGGTCCAGCTGAGCTTCCGGAAGCGGATAAGTGCCTTCCTGTTCTATTGGATTTTGGGTAGCCAGCACAAAGAAAGGCAGGTCAAGCTTGTGGGTGGTTCCTCCTGCTGTAACCGAGCGTTCCTGCATGGCCTCCAGCAGGGCTGCCTGCGTTTTTGGGGGGGTACGGTTTATCTCGTCTGCCAATACAATATTGGCGAAAATGGGGCCCCGGTTAAAGCGGAACTGGCGGTGTTCGTCCAGCACCTCGGCCCCGGTGATATCCGAGGGCATCAGGTCGGGTGTAAATTGTATCCGCTTGAAGCTAAGCTCAAGGGCCTGGGCAATGGTACTCACCAAAAGTGTTTTTGCCAGCCCCGGGACGCCCACCAGCAGGCTATGACCATCGCAGAAAATGGATATGATTACGGTTTCAATGACCTTTTCCTGCCCTACAATGACCTTGGCAATCTCTTTTGTGAGTTTTTTATAAGTCTCAGCCAGGGCATCTACGGCTTCCACGTCTGAAGAAAATTTATTCATCACAGATGTTTTTAATCAGGCAAAACTAAGGTTTATGTACGGCAAAAAAGGAGCACCCCAGACCTCTGTTGTCAGTGATAGGTTTTTATTAATCCCTGTTGTTCATCTTTGCTTGTCCACTTCAGGAGCCAGTCACAACGGGCATATTCATCAGCGATATGCACGTATATCTCTTTGGCTTTTTCACTCAGCCACTGGTTAAAAATGCGTTCCTTTTTCTGCTGTTCGGCCGCAGCCTGAATGCGGGAGTAGTCTTCTTTGAGATTGGCTTTATGCGGCCTGGTTTCTGATTTCAGATACATAATCCGATAGGCCTGCGTGCCTTCCGGGGTTTGAAATAGTTGCGGTTCGGAAAGCTCCCCGGGAGAAAGTTTTTCTATGGCAAAGTAATCTTCTTTGTTCAACTGATCTATTTCAAAATAGGTGTTTCCGGTAACAGGGTTTATGAGCATGCCTCCGGTATTTTTTGTTGCTTCGTCATCAGAAAATCGCGCAACAGCTTCTTCAAAAGTCAGCTGCCGGGCGATAATCAACGCGCGCACCGAGTCCAGCTTGGCACGGGCCTGAGCCAGATCGGCAGAGGTGGTTTTGGGACGAATGAGGATATGCCGCACTTTGATGCGGTTGCCCCGTTTTTCCAGTGCCTGAATGATGTGAAACCCGAATTGGGTTTCGGTAACTTCCGAAATCTCGTTGGGCTGCAGCCGGAAGGCAGCCCCTTCAAATTCAGGCACCATTTCTCCGCGCCTGATGAATCCAAGATTGCCGCAGTCATTAGCCGAGCCGGGGTCTTCGGAATAGATCTGTACCAACAGGCAAAACTCTTCCCCATTAAGAATACGTTGCCGGATTTCTTCGGCTTTTTGCCGGGCATATTCTTTTAACTCGGGATTTACAGTGGGCACTATTACAAGCTGACCCACTTCAACCTCGGCATTGAAGAACGGCAGGCTGTCTTCGGGAATGCTGTTAAAAAACTGCTTGACTTCAGCTGGGGTTATTTTTACTTCGCCCAACACCTGGTTGCGCATTTTATTGGCCAGTAGCTGTTCTTCTACATCGGTGCGAAATTCATCTTTTATCTGCAGGATGGATTTGCCATAGTATTCTTCCAGGCGTTCCTCGGAGCCTATCATGTTTACAAAGTAGCGTATGCGTTTATTCAGCTCCTCTTCTACTTCCTCCTCAGATACCGTTACACTGTCCATGGCGGCCTGCATGACCAGTAGTTTCTGCGCCAGCATTTGTTCCAGCAGGGCACATTTATATTCTGGCGGCACGCTGGCTCCTTCCAGCAGGGCCTGCTGATATTGTGTTTCTATGTCAGAGTGTAGAATGATTTTATCTCCAACGATGGCGGCAATGCCATCAATCAATACTCTCTGCTCCTGGGCCATACTATAGGTCACGGCCGCAACAGCAAAAAACGCACAGAAGAAAAGCATTCTCATCATCATGGGCAAATTAGTCTGCTTCAGGGATATATTTCAAACTCTTTGTTGAGTAGAGCTTCCTGATAAATGGTTTCATATGTAGAGCGCAGCAGGCGCATCTTACGGTTGTTCATCAAAATGCGGGTAATATCCGTTTTAACATAGTCTAAAGGCGCAATTTCACCTCCACTCTTGTAGTCATTCACTTTCAACACATAAAAGTAAGCTGAGTCCGACAAGACAGCAGGCGTGCGGCTGCGGTAGAAGGCTGCTAGCTGGTCTTTGCTCACAGGGAAGCTGCTGCTGAGTATATCTGTTTCATACCAGGTAGAATCTGAAAAAGAAAAGTCTGTGGCATACTGATAACAATAATCACGCAGCAGCAGCTGGTGTTGCTCCTGCTTAGATGAAAACCAATAGGCGAGCGAGTCCAGCTTGGGCGATTCAATCGGAGTTTTCACAAAGTGTATCTGCACTATATCCTTATCCAGTTTAAAATTAAGAGTATACTGCTCGTAGTATTCCTTTAACTCTTCAGGCGATATTATAGTATCTGTTTTCTGGAGAATGAGTTCTTGTTCATAAGCATAGAGGATCAGGGATTCGCGATAGTCATTGACTTGCCTTTCTACATTTAGCTTTATCGGGAGGCAAGTACTCGCTGGGCTTTTTGAATCATGAGTTTGCGTTTCACCCAGTCCTTCACATATTGTCGCATAATTTCTGCGCTATCGGCTTTGCCGCCCAAGCTTTTTGCCACGGGGTCTATTTCATCATAGTAAAGGATATGGTTGCCCACCTTAGCCACAGGGCGCCCCTTTATCTCTTTGTTTTCAAAATACTTGCATGAAGTAGTAAGCAGCAGAAGGGTAAGTATAATAGTATACATCCGGTTCAAGGAAGAGAATGTCCCTTGTATGTAAACGTGCGACTGACTCAGGAGCATTCAGGGGCTTGTTGTATGAGGGTTCTGTGTTGTGCTCATGCGGTTTTTTGCCGCTGAGGCATTAGTTTTTTCGTATAAGTCGTTCCAGCACTTCGTAGTTGATTTTTACCGGATATTTTTCCCTCAGCTCGGCTATCCATTGTTTTTCCAGATATTCCTGATAATCAGATATGATAAATCCTCTTGCTTCTTCCAGTGACTTAGGTGTAGGAGGAATAACTTTTCTTACATGCACAAAGGAGATGGTGCTGTCGGCATTTATAAAGTCAGGTGACAGGCCTTGCTTCCACTCCACTTTATCAATGAGTGGATGCTGGCCTTTTTCAAAAATGCCCTGCTGGGCTGACAAAACGGGGTGGAGCGTGTCTTTAGCGTTTACTTTATTGAGGATGGCCTGCACATCCAGTTTGCTTTTAGCAGCAAGCTTGCGGGCTGTTTTGGCTGCCTTTTGATTTTTGGCTGTATAAATCACGGCATCCAAACGTTGGTCCCACATGTAGTTGTATTTGTGTTGTTCGTGGAATGCGCGGAGACCTGCCGTATCCTGAAGCGCTTTAGTCCATACCTTTTGATCAGTGAGGGCAAACAGTAACGTGCCATCATGGTATTCCTGCATCAGGGCTTTGAATTCGGGATAGCGTGCTTCCAGCTGGCTGTCCTGGTATTTGAGACATGCATCTTCTACAAACTTTTCATAAATGTCGGAAAATATTTCATAGGCAGTTTTATTGCGCGGATGACCTTTCTGGTTTTCAGCAAATATGGCAAAGTCAGCCTGTGTATATTTTCTTGCTGCAAGTTCAAAAAGGGGCTTGGTGAGCTTCTCTTTATCGGGAATAGTTATTTTGCCTGATGTAGTATTGATTTCACTTTGAATTTTTTCAAAGAGCTCCTCTTTGTTTTTAGGATATTCTTTAAACCCGTTTTCTTTTTTTATGCGGTCTACAAGCACTTTTTGAGCGAGCTCGGAGCGAGAGTCTCGTTCAATTTTTTTACGCAGTTCTACTTTAGCTTCTTCGTAAGGAGGTATTCCTGTTTTGCTGATGCGTTTAATGATGTGCCAGCCATATTTTGTACGCACGGGCTGGGAAATGTCTCCATCCTTCTGGAGGGCAAATGCAGCTTTTTCAAATTCCAGCACCATTTTACCCGTACCGAATTCAGGCAACACTCCACCTTTGCCGGCTGAGAGTTTGTCTTCGGAAAACTTCCTGGCCAGTTCTTCAAAAGACTCTCCTTCCTGAAGACGCTGGTAAATATCTTCTGCTTTTTTGCGGGCTTCTTGTTCCTGCTGTTCGGTAGCATTATCAGGCACCTTAATCAGAATGTGGGCTACGGTGATCTTGCCCTGAGCCGGACGCTTATCGGTAACTTTGATGAGATGATAGCCAAATCGGGTGCGCACCGGAAGGGAAATCTCGCCCACCTTGGTGTTATAAGCTGCCGTTTCAAATGGGTAGACGGTCTGCAGCACGGAGAAGTAGCCAATGTCACCCCCGTTTTCTTTGGCTGAAGGGTCGGCTGATACTTCCCTTGCCAGCTTTTCAAAGTCTTCTCCATTAAGGATACGCTTTCTGTAATCAAGCGCCTTTCTGTAGGCCTTCAGGGTGTCGGAGGGAAGGCCTTCGCCTTCTATGCGGAAAAGAATGTGGCTGGCTCTTACTTCTGTTTTCATTCTTTCGTAGGCCTCCTGCAGAAGCTGCTCGGTTACTTCACGGTCCTGCATGTAGGATTTTGCCAGTTGCGTGCGATAGCCGGCCAGTTCTTCCTGAATGGATTTGAGGGTATCCATGCCCAGAGCTTCGGCTTCTTTTACTTTTAGCCTGAAGTTGATGTAGAGCTGCAGATATTCCTCCAGCGACTGGCGCGTATAGGCGTTCTCATCGTTGATGTTATTCTTCTTATACACGTATTCAAATTCAGAGAGCCTCACGGCTTGGTCTCCGAAAGTAAACAGTATGGGGTCGGAAGAGTCGTTTTGAGCAATAAGACTCAGAGGTAACCCTACCAGCCAGATAAAAACAGAAAATAGCCTAGGCATACTGAAAATATTAGGATGTTTTATATTGATACAGGAAAAGTCTACGGGAATGCAAAAATAAAAATTTTTATACTAGGCCCGTTCTCCTCAGGAATACAAAGTGTTAAAAAGGCTTAACAGCACTTTTCGGTCCTGAATAGTGTAATTTGTTCATCTTTGCCGTTTACCTCACAACCGCTATTCATGGAACACCTGAAAACTGTCCTGGATTTTTTCATTCACCTGGATGACCATTTGAGCAGTATCATTTCCACGTATGGCACTACCACGTATATCATTTTGTTTGCCATCATATTTATTGAAACCGGACTGGTCATCATGCCCCTGCTTCCGGGTGATTCGTTGCTGTTTGCTGCAGGTGCTTTTGCCTATAAAGGGTCGCTGAATATTTATGTATTGCTGATATCTCTTTTTGTGGCCGCAGTGCTGGGTGATTCGCTAAACTATTACCTGGGTAAAAACTTCGGCCTCAAAGTGCTGCGCTGGAAAATCGGCAACCGCCAGTTGGTAAGGCAGGAATATCTGGACAAAACCCATCGGTTTTATGAGAAGTACGGAGCCAAAACCATTATTATCGCGCGTTTTGTACCCATTGTGCGCACCTTTGCCCCCTTTGTGGCCGGAATCGGTGAGATGCATTACGGTAAGTTTCTTTCCTACAATGTCATTGGTGGATTTATCTGGGTATTCGGACTTACACTGCTGGGATATTTTTTTGGCACCATTCCGATTGTGGAGAAGCATTTTGAACTGGTGATCCTTGGCATTATCTTTATTTCTGTATTGCCAATGATCGTGGAGTTTGTCCGCCATTGGGTTGTCCGCAAAGAATTGGCCTGAGGTAAAGCAATCATGACATCATTGCCTGATTTGCGTCATTTCATGGGCACGCTGTCTTTGAAAAAGGCAGCGAACGCTTCCGTTTTATTGCATTCTTATTTTCGGTCGCGGCTGACGGGCGACCCCCGCATACCTGCATGGCCATTTACTATTTCGGTTGAACCTACTACTCACTGCAATCTGCGGTGCCCGGAATGCCCGAGCGGCCTGCGTTCTTTTTCAAGGGCTACGGGCCGTATTGAGCTGCCCCTGTTTAAAAAGATTATTGACGAGATGCAGGATCATCTGATTTTTCTTTATTTCTATTTCCAGGGCGAGCCCTTTCTGCATCCGCAGTTTTCGGATATGATACGCTATGCCTCCGCTCGTGGAGTCTATACGGTCACCTCAACCAACGGACACTACCTGAACGATGACCGCGCAAAGGAAACGGTTGAGTCAGGTCTTTCCCGCATCATCATTTCCGTAGATGGAACAACACAGGAAAGCTATGCACAGTATCGCAAAGGAGGCCGGCTGGATATCGTGCTGGAGGGCGCTTTGCGGCTTGCACACTGGAAACGAAAGTTGCAATCACACGCCCCGCACATTATTTTTCAAATGATTGTATTCCGCCATAATGAAAAAGAAACTGAGGAGTTTAGACACCTTGCAAAAGCCTTTGGAGCCGATGAGGTGTTATTGAAAACAGCTCAGATATACAATGCTGATAATGCCGGGAAGATGCTCCCGGAAAAGGAAAAGTTTTCGCGCTACGTATTCTCCGGGAATCGCTTGATGCTAAAACACCCGTTACACAACCGCTGCTGGAAACTCTGGCACTCCAGTGTGATTACCTGGGACGGGAAAGTGGTGCCCTGTTGCTTTGATAAAGACGCCCGGTATGTCATGGGCGACCTCACTAACCAAAGCTTTCGCGAGGTCTGGAATAGCGCCCCCTATTTACAGTTCAGACGGAAGTTGCTGCATTCAAGGCAAACCATTGACATCTGCAGCAACTGTTCAGAAGGTGCGCTGGTTTGGGCCTGACTGTGATAGGTTTACTCACCTACTCAGCCACATGGATTTTTCACTGTAGAGCTTGCGGAAATAATCATCCTTGAGGCTCTTAATAAAGCGAATTGCTTCTCCTGTAGATTTCATTTCCGGTCCGAGTTCTTTGTTTACTCCCGGAAATTTTTCAAACGAAAACACCGGCTCCTTAATCGCATAGCCCTCCAGATTAGGTTCAAAATGAAAGTCCTTTAATCGGGCATGTCCTAACATCACCTTGGTAGCTATGTTCAGGTAGGGAATTTTATAGGCCTTACAGATAAAAGGGGTGGTGCGGGAGGCGCGGGGGTTAGCTTCTATAACGTAAACCTTGCCGTCTTTAATTGCAAACTGAATATTGATAAGGCCGCGGATATTCAAAGCATGGGCAAGTTTTTCGGTGTATTTTTTCATGGTTTCTATCGTCTCTTCGCTCAGATTGAACGGGGGTAATACCGCACTGGAGTCTCCGGAGTGGATACCTGCCGGTTCAATATGTTCCATGATTCCCATGATGTGTACCTGCTCTCCATCACAGATAGCATCAATCTCGGCTTCTTCGGCCCGGTCAAGAAAATGGTCAATGAGAATTTTATTATCCGGTAAATGTTTAAGGAGTTTCAACACTGTGCGCTCCAGTTCTTCATCATTAATGACAATCCGCATCCGCTGACCTCCCAGCACGTATGACGGCCTGACGAGAACCGGATAGCCTACCTCTTTGGCAGCAGCAAGTGCCTCTTCAGCATTGTGTGCCACTCCATATTTCGGGTAAGGGATATTCAGTTTTTTCAGCAAATCGGAAAATGCTCCGCGATCTTCGGCAATATCCATATCCGGAAAAGAGGTGCCGATAATGCGGATGCCGTTTTTATAAAGCTTTTCGGCAAGTTTAAGAGCTGTTTGCCCACCCAGTTGCACGATAACGCCTTCGGGCTGCTCGTGCTCAATGATTTCCCGGAGGTGTTCCCAATATACCGGCTCAAAATAGAGCTTATCGGCAATGTCAAAATCGGTAGAGACGGTTTCCGGATTACAGTTGACCATAATGGCCTCATATCCGCATTCCCGCAGGGCAAGCACTCCGTGTACGCAGCAATAGTCAAATTCAATTCCCTGTCCAATGCGATTAGGTCCGGAGCCCAACACAATGATTTTCTTTCTGTCGGTGCGGATACTTTCGTTTTCTTGCTCAAAAGTGGAATAGTAGTAAGGTGTTCTGGCTTCAAACTCCGCAGCGCAGGTGTCAACCAGTTTATACACCCGTTTTATTCCCAGTTTTTTCCTGCGTTCATAGACCTCATCTTCGGTGGTATTGCCAATGATGTTGGCTATTTGCTGATCGGAATAGCCCATTTGTTTGAGCTCAAAGAAAAAGTCGCGCGGTATTTCATGGAGAGCGTAATTTTTGAGCTGTTGCTCTACCTGCACTAATTTTTGTATTTGCAGAAGAAACCAGGGGTCAATTTTCGTAAGCTGATGCACCGTTTTCACCGGCACACCTAGATGAAAGGCATCTTTAATGCGGAAAATCCGGTCGTGAGATGGATGCTCCAGTCCGTGAATAATCTCTTCGGTACGTTTCCATTCTTTATTATCAGCCCCCAAACCTATGCGGTTGTTTTCCAGTGACTGGCAGGCCTTTTGCACCGCCTCAATAAAACTTCTTCCTATAGCCATTACTTCGCCTACGGATTTCATCTGTAGCCCCAAGGTTTCATCGCTGCCCTGAAACTTGTCAAAGTTCCAGCGGGGTATTTTTACGACTGTATAGTCAAGGGCCGGTTCAAAGAAGGCAGAGGTAGTGCCAGTAATTTGATTTTTCAGTTCATCCAGCGTATAGCCGATAGCCAGTTTGGCGGCAATTTTGGCTATTGGGTAGCCGGTTGCTTTGGAAGCCAGTGCTGAGGAGCGGGAAACCCGGGGGTTAATCTCCACGGCAAGGATTTCCTCAGTAGAAGGGTTCACTGCGAACTGCACATTGCACCCTCCGGCAAAATTGCCTAAGGCACGCATCATGGTTTTTGCCATGCTGCGCATGCGCTGGTAGGTGGTGTCGGCCAGGGTCATAGCAGGAGCGATAGTGATGGAATCCCCTGTATGAATGCCCATGGGATCCATGTTTTCCACCGTACAGATAATGACGATATTGTCTTTACTGTCGCGCAATAGCTCCAGTTCAAATTCTTTCCAACCTAAAACGGCCTGTTCCACTAATACCTCATGGGTTGGAGAGGCAGCTAATCCTCGTTGCAATTTTTCTTCCAGCTCTTCTTTTTTCAATACGAAGCTCCCCCCTGTTCCGCCCAAGGTATAAGAGGGTCGTATCACAAGCGGATAGCCTATTTTTTGGGCTATTTCTTTTCCCTCAAGAAAGGAATTGGCGATGTGTGACCTGGCCACTCCGATGCCGAGGTTTATCATGAGTTGGCGGAAGCGCTCCCTGTTTTCGGCCAGGTCGATTGCATTAATATCCACTCCAATGAGCCTTACTCCATATTCATCCCAAAGGCCCAGCTCATCGGCTTCCTTACAGAGATTTAAGGCCGTTTGCCCCCCCATGGTAGGCAAAACGGCATCTATTTTTTGCTCTTTCAGTATCTGGCGGATGGACTCCACTTCCAGCGGCAATAGATAAATATGATCGGCCGTAACATTATCGGTCATTATTGTAGCCGGGTTGGAATTTATCAGGGTTACCTCAATACCCTCTTCCCTTAGTGATCGTGCGGCCTGAGAGCCGGAATAGTCAAATTCACAGGCCTGGCCGATAATAATGGGGCCGCTGCCAATAATCAATACAGATTGGATAGATTTATCTCTGGGCATACCGAAAAATGTGAATGGCTGCCCAAAGTTAGCTGTTTAGCAGTCCTTGCAGAATGGTTTTTGAAAAAAGAGTTTAACGATTTGCGCAGTGTACCGTGTTTTTCACGGTTATTGCTTGATGAAGCGACTCCGCCCGTTAAAGTTGCCGGCAGATATTTCTATGAAATAAATTCCTGCCTGCAGCCGGCTTACATCTACCGCAGTACCGTAGGGCACCTGAAGTTGCATCATTCCCTTACCTGCCAAATCCCGGATAAGGATATGCATAGGCATTTCGTTGGTCAGGGGCGCAGAAATATGTAAGCTTGACACAGCAGGATTAGGGAACAGTTGCACTGCCGTGTTTTGCAGGTTACGCATGCCGGTAATGCAATTCCAGAAGTATTGGGTAGTTCTGGAGTTTTCTTCAAACACCGAGGGCTTTTCGGTGAATGTTTCTACATTGTTATCGGTGTTGTATGTGTACTCACGGTCAATCAGTTTGGTGTTGGCCGGTAGGGGTACACCCATGAGCGATGCGGGGGCTAAGGTTACCAGTTCAATGAGGTTATTGGCAAACCCCCTCTGAAGTATATCCGGAGCACCATCTACCGGAACACGTTTGGCCAATACATTAGGTTTGTTATCAAAGGATCCGCCCACAGGTATCGTATCACTACCGATAACCATTTTAAGCTGTGTGACGTTGCCATTCTGCCAGACCATGTCTATAAAAGAGCCCGGGAATCCATCAATATTACCTGAGGTGGTGCTTTGATCTATTACAATGCTTTGCATTTGCCCGCTTCCATCGTATAGAATATCATGCGCCATTGTCCAGGTGCCGCTATTCGTTCCGGATGCCTGAATGCGGCTGAGTTTTCCGGCAGAGTAAGTAAAGACGGTTGTTCTCCAAAGCACCCATGTTCCGCCTGAAGTATCCATATAGGTCTCAATTTTGTCTATCTGTCCGGAGCTATTGTAATATACCGTATCATACCTTCCGGGATTAAGCTGAGCAGAATCCGTATGAGTGATACGCACAATCCGGTTCTGGTTATCATATTCATACCGGCTAAACGCAGAGGCGCGTGAACCGGCAATGATTGAATCCTTTACTATGAAACAGTTCTGCGCCAGTGCAGGAAGAGTCAGCACAGGAAGAAGCATCAGTGTCCACGTCAGGTGGTATATCGTTTTACCTTTCATGACAATATAGGTTTTATCGTTCTGAATCAAAATTGCATTACAAATTTATGCCCGACAAGGAAGGCTTCCACAGGCATTAATCAACATCCACTTATGTGTATTGCACAGGATTAGATACGGAAGAGAGAACATGTTTATGCCTGAAGCTTTATTCACCTTAGAGTCTCTCAAAGAGAGCAGGCAGGTTTTTCTTCCCATGATTTTTGTACACCCTATACATCACTACATCAAACGCCAGAAGAATGCCGCCCTGAAGCAGAAGAGCATTGCCAAAGCCCTTAAGGAGATCTTGCGCCTTATTGACACGATAGGACAGCGTGTTGAGGAGTGCGCCTGTAGTCATGTACGCTAGGTCAAGGCCAGTGTTAAAAAGATAAATCCGCTCAGAAGCTTTCTGTTTTTCAAAGGTTTCATAGAGGGAGTGGCTGCGTCCGGAGCTTTTTCTGGTGCCCAGATAGCCGGCTGTGGCAATGCCTAAATTGACTACATTCCAGTACACATTCATTTGATGAAAATAGCTCCATTGGTTTCGCGTAACAAAGATGAGCGGTGTACAAGCTGCAATTTGAACAGCCGCCATACCCCCAAGCGCCAGCATGCCCTTTTTTGAGATGATTTCCCTGCGGGCGTTAAAACGGTCAAGTGCTTCCTGCATGGTTTGCGCGGCAGCAGTAAAAAATATGCTCTCTGCCGCCAGCACAAGTGCGAAAAATCCTTTTCTCATAAGACCGATGTGATGTGTTAAAAAAAATGTTTTTAAAAATTAGCTCCCCGATAGTAATATAGGTAAATTAAAAGCAACGGCCTATGATGGATTATGCCCTGGTTTTTAAGCTGGTAAACCTCTTGATACTGCCGGGCTGGGTTGGGCTTATTTTTTTCCCCAAAAGCCGCTATACACAATATCTGATTTACTCGCATGCATATCCCTATTTTCTGGGATTGTTTTACGCTTACCTGGTCCTTTCCAATTTCGGTTTACTGCAGAACGGCATGAGTTCGCTTGATGGAATAAGGGCCGCTTTTGCTTCGGATGCTGTGTTGTTGGCCGGCTGGGTACATTATCTGATTTTTGACCTGTTTGTGGGAGCATGGCAGGTAACTGACGCACGGCAACACGGGTTGCGTCATGTGAAAATTGTGCCCGCCCTTGTGTTTACTTTATTCCTGGGACCTCTGGGACTGCTTGCTTATCTGATAATCCGTCAGCTAAACCTGAAGGCGTCTTAGTTGGCCGTTTTGTCATTGGTCTGCCTTATGTTAAAGCCTATTAAAAGCACCTGACTCTTGCCCCTCCTGTACCGTGTTTTTCAGTTTAAAAAACGAATTTTGTACTATCCTCCTGCAAGCTAAAAGAGGCACTTTTGCGTTAGACTTCAAAATATTTGTAAGAATGAAAAACAGATTACTGAAAAAATTCCGCTGGTACGTTTTGGCCACGGCCGTCATGGGACTGGCTTTCATTCCCCTGTCATTCACCGATACAAATTACTTTGAAATATCCAAGAACCTGGACATTTTCGCCACACTATATAAAGAGCTTAACTCCTACTATGTAGACAATATAGAGCCTGGCAAGCTTATCCGCACCGGCATTGATGCCATGCTGGAATCGCTGGACCCCTACACCCAATTTATTTCAGAGGCGGACATGGAGGATTATCGCCTCCAAACAACCGGTAAGTACGGAGGCATAGGTGCTCTCATCCGAAAAATCGGTGACTGGGTTGTGGTGGCAGAGCCCTACCAGGGCTTTCCGGCAGCAAATGCCGGGTTGATAGCCGGTGATAAAATTCTGGAGATTGATGGGATATCCGTAAAGGGTAAAAACACAGATGAAGTGAGTAAAATGCTGAAGGGACAGGCAGGAACAAAAGTCAGGGTGAAGTTTAGCAGGCTGGTTGCCGGTGGTACCGAAAAAGAATCAGAAGTAATGATTACCCGAGAAGAAATCAAAATATATAATGTGCAGTATGCTGGGATGGTCAATGATGCCATCGGATACATCAGGTTGTCCAACTTTACCGAAAATGCAGGCAATGAAGTAAAAGAGGCACTTGAAAAACTGAAACAGGAAAACCCGTCAATGAGAGCATTGATCTTTGACCTGCGTGGCAACCCCGGAGGCCTGCTCAATGAAGCAGTCAATGTTTCCAACATCTTTCTTCCCAAGGGACAGGAAGTAGTGAGCACGCGGGGCAAGGTGAAGGAATGGGACAAAACCTTTAGAACCAACTATCCTCCGGTGGATGCGACAATACCTTTGGCGGTACTTACCAATAAAGGGTCAGCCTCCGCTTCCGAAATCGTTGCGGGCAGCATTCAGGATTTAGACCGCGGTATTATTGTTGGCCAAAAGACCTTCGGAAAAGGGTTGGTGCAAACTACCCGTCCACTTACCTACAACACCAAGCTGAAAGTAACTACGGCTAAATATTATATTCCCAGCGGAAGGTGTATTCAGGCTATCAATTATGCTGAACGTGACTCCACCGGCAGTGTGGTTAGAATACCTGACTCCCTGAAAGTGGCTTTTAAAACCGTCAGCGGCCGCACCGTGTATGACGGGGGAGGCATTGACCCCGATATACCGGTTGAACCCATGAAGCTGAGCAACATCAGCATTGCATTGCTACAAAATAATCTGATTTTCAACTACGCTACTATCTATCATGCAGAACATGATCAGATTCCTCCTCCGCGGGAATTTTCGCTTACCGATAAAGAATATGAAAAATTTATGGCTTACCTGGCCGATAAGGATTACGACTATACCACCAAGAGCGAAGAGTTGCTGGAAAAGTTTGAAAAAAGCTCCCAGGAAGAAAAATATTATGAAGGCATAAAGGAAGACTTCCTCAAGCTGAAAAACAGCGTCATGCACGATAAGCAAAAAGACCTCATCAAGCACAAAGAGGAGATAAAAGACCTGCTTGAGGAAGAAATTGTAAGCCGCTATTATCACCGTGTCGGACGTATTGAAAAAAGCTTTGAAAGTGACCCGGATCTTAAAGCCGCCATTGAAGCTTTAAATGATACGGTGCGCTATACTGCATTGCTGAGGCCATAAATGCATCTGTTCAGACTTTTGTTAATTGGCAGCCTGCTGGCTCCTGCGTGCCTTGCTTACGCGCAGCCTTCTCACGATACAGCACTATTAGAAAGGCTTGCTTATCACGTGTATTATCTGGCAGACGACAGCCTGGAAGGGCGTGCCCCCGGATCGGAAGGGGAAAAAAAAGCGGCTACATACATTATTCAGCGGTTTTCTGAGATAGGGTTAACTCCTGCCGGCTACAACGGTGGATGGACAGTGCCTTTCACTTTCACCGAAGGTCGTAAACCGGGCAAGGATAACCTCCTTCTCCTAAACAATACAAGCTATTCTCCTGATTCTGATTTTTATCCTCTCTCTTTCTCCGGAAACGGGCGGGTATCAGCTTCCTGTGTACATGTAAGCTATGGCATCGTTGCGCCAGAATTAAACCACAATGATTACTCAAAGTTGAAAAAGCTAAAGGGAAAGATATTCCTCATCAATATTTCCACACCCGAAGGGATTCATCCGCATCAGCGTTTTGGTGGTTATATTGACCTCAGAATGCGGGCCGAAGAGGCGTCTGCACGTGGCGCTGCTGCAGTGATTTTTTATTCTGAAGATTCTGAACCGAAAAACTACCCGGAGATGAATGACGGGAGAAATATTTATCCTTTGCCTATCCCGGTTATTTTCATCAAAAACCGCGTCTGGGAAGAAATAAAGCCTTTGAAAAAGCTGCAGGCCAGTCTTTCTTCCAATATGGTAAGTTTAGAAAAAACTGGTATAAACGTAGCTGGGATGATTGATAACAAGGCTTCTACGACTGTAGTTGTCGGAGCGCATTATGACCATCTGGGTTATGGCAGCGGCAACTCTCTGCACAGAGGGGAGCCAGCCATACATAATGGGGCTGATGACAACGCCAGCGGAGTTTCCCTGATGATTGAGCTTGCCAGACACCTAAAACAAGTAGGCCCGAAAAACAATAACTACCTGTTTGTTGCCTTTTCCGGTGAAGAATCAGGCTTGTATGGCTCAAAGGAGTTTGTGCACTTTTTAGGCAATACAGTAAAAAATATAAACTACATGCTCAACTTTGATATGGTTGGGCGCTTAGACACGTTGGAAAAGAAAATGGAAGTAAACGGCTTTGGAACCTCTCCGGCTTGGTCGGTGCTGTTAAACATTCCTACCGAGTTACAAATTAAAACTTCCCCATCGGGAATAGGACCCTCTGATCACACATCCTTCTACCTAAGGAATATTCCTGTACTCCATTTCTTCACAGGTGCTCACAGAGATTATCATAAGCCCTCTGATGATGCTCACCTGGTGAACTATGCTGGCATGGCCGCTATTTTTTCCCTTGTTGGTTCTCTTATTGATAGCCTTGACAACAAAGGCCGTATCCCCTTCACGGCTACTGCCGCGGATTCCTCCCGTACGACACCCCGTTTTAAAGTTACCCTGGGTATTATTCCTGACTATCTGTATAGCAATAAAGGTGTCAGAATAGATGGAGTAACCGAAGGCAAGCCCGCTCATGCGGCCGGTTTGAAAGCCGGTGACGTCATTCTGCAATTAGGAAACTACCCCGTAGCGGATATGAGCTCTTATATGCAAGCGCTAAGTCGTTTTAGCAAAGGAGATGCTACAACAGTCACCATTAAAAGAGAAGAGCAAATTCTTCACTTCAATATCACATTTTAGCTCTTCTTTTCAGGGTTTAATACTCTTGAAAGATGATTCGCATACTGAATATAGAAACCGCCACCGAAGTCTGTTCGGTTTGCATTTCTGAAAACCAACACCCTGTTGCCTGGACAGATATTAAAGAACCTAATTCTCATTCCACCTCTCTCACTCCGGCAATTGAACAACTGTTTTCTAAAACCGGAAAAAACCTTCGGGATTTACATGCGGTGGCATTCAGCTCCGGACCTGGCTCATTTACCGGCCTTCGTATAGGTGCTGCAACAGCCCTGGGCATTTGCTATGCCATGAACTTACCACTCATAGCTGTTCCAACTTTTCTTCCAATGACCCAGGCTGCAATAACGGAAACAGGCAATAAAGAAGCCTTGTATTGTCCTCTGATAGCTTCCGTAAAAAACGAAGTCTTTTGTGCTCTCTATAATAGTGCCTTGCAGGAAATTGAACCCCCTTCCGCCCGTGACCAATCCCTTGATTCCTTTCAGCCTTATCTGCGCAAACATATTATCTTTCTTTTTGGAAACGGCTTGCAAAAAGTAAAAGAATCAGTCACCTCTAACAACTACAGGTTTATTCAATTAAGCAATTCAGCTTATTATATGCCGTCCTTCAGTTTTCAATACTTCCAGCTGGAAAAATTCACGAATCTTCATGAACTCAGAATAGAATACCTCAAAAATTTTGTTCCTAAAAAAAACTAATTTATATTGACGCATACTGCAGAAAAGTATCATGCTATATGGACCATATGTCAACCTTTAATCCTTTAATACCTCAAAAAGAAAAACTGCTGCCAGACTATGAAATCATGCAACAGGCATTTGTTCACCTGAGAGCAATTAACCATAACCTGCGCAGAAAGATACTACGCCTGCTTGAAGAACATGATCGTCTTACCGTCACGGATATATATATACGCATGCGGCTTGAACAGTCTATTGCTTCGCAACACCTGGCTGTACTGAGAAGAGCCGGCGTGGTTAAAGCTGAACGCGATGGAAAATACATTTACTATTCGCTGGACAAAAAGCGGCTGGAAGAAATAACTCAAATGGTTAAGGAAATAGCTCGCGTAAAGCTATAATCCATGCTTCGCGGATATTTCCAACATCCTCTCTATCGGCTTCCTTGCTTTCTCTATTATTTCTTCAGGCACTGTCACCTCAGGTAACTCATGCTTCATGCACAGATAGAGTTTTTCCAACGTATTCAGCTTCATATGAGGACAATCATTGCAGGCACAGGTATTGTTTGGCGGTGCCGGAATAAAGGTTTTATCCGGTGACCTCTTTTGCATCTGATGCAAAATGCCTGATTCTGTTGCTACAATAAACTCCTTTGCAGGGTTATTTATGGTAAAATTCAGCAACCCTGTTGTACTGCCTATATAATCAGCCATTTCCAGCACCGCCTCCTCGCATTCAGGATGCGCAATAAACAACGCTTCCGGATGCTTTTCTTTCAGCTTTATAATTTTTTCAACCGAAAACAATTCATGCACCATACATGTGCCTTCCCAGAGCACCATTTTCCTACCGGTTTTCTTTTCCAGATATCGTCCGAGATTTTTATCCGGTGCAAAGATTATTGGGGTTTCCTTTGGTATACTTTCTATCACCTGCACGGCATTGGTTGAAGTGCAACAAATATCGGTCAACGCTTTTACTGCAGCTGAACTATTCACATAAGTCACCACAACATGTCCCGGATATTTTTCCTTAAACTTTGCAAACTCCCCTGCCGGACAGGCATCAGCCAGTGAACAGCCTGCGCGCAGATCAGGTATGACAACTTTCTTCCGCGGGGAAAGAATCTTGGCAGTTTCTGCCATAAAATGAACGCCTGCAAAAACAATCATATCGGCATCTGTTTTTGCAGCCTGTTGTGACAAACCAAGACTATCTCCAATGTAATCGGCTATCTCCTGGATATCAGCATCTTGATAATAATGAGCCAGTATCACGGCATTCTTTTCCATTTTAAGCTTTTCTATCTCATCAAATAGATCCACAGTTGGATCTATTTCCAGGTCAAGGTAACCTTTTTCTGGCAACAGCCTGATGATTTCTGAATCAAGTTCTGCACGCATCTGATTTATGGTATTTTAAAAAAAGAAAATTATCATTCGTTATTAGCTGCGTGGATTTGTAAAAAAAAAATTTACTTGCCTCTTGCATTTTAAGATATCCCCTTTATAACCTCGCATGTACACAGGTGTTGTAAGAATTAAGAATCTGATCATCATGGATTTAATATTATATTCCACATCTGTGGTTAAAAACGTTTGTTAGAAAAAAGTTTCCGCAGCTTTGTGGGAAACCGTGCGAGGATAGTGAATAAAATTTAGAATCATCCACACCTTGAATCCCACGTAAATGCCTACATGCTGTTTTTAAAAAAAATCCACTTGTTCTGTATCTTTTACAACATAGTTATTCACATCTTTGTTCATTGCGAGAAAAGTCTTTTTTGCAGGATATGCAGGGCAGGGTCTGGCACCAGGTATTTTACTGATTTACCTCTTTTGATACATTTTCTGATGTATGTAGCGGAAATATGAAGCAGGGGAAAGTTGAATAAACGGATTTTTTTTGCCTTGAGACGTGGGAGGGTAGTGTGTCCATGCCTTGGATATACGTAAATGGTATAATTGCGGAGGATATCTTTATATTGTTTCCATTGTTTGATGGTTTGCAAGGTATCTGACCCGGCAATAAGGACGAAATTATGGTCTGGGTATTTGTTGGTAAGATGATTCAGTGTCTGAATGGTATAGGAAGGTTGGGGTAAATGAAACTCTTCTGAGCAGCATATAAATTTGGGGTTATCCGCGATAGAGGCTTTTACCAGTTCAAGACGCAGCGATGGGTCAAGAAGCTGGCTTTTTTTCTTTAATGGGTTATGGGGAGAAACCATAAACCATATCTGATTCAAATCAGTGAATTCAGAAAAATGATGGGCAATAATCAAATGCCCGGTGTGAATGGGATTGAACGAACCGAAAAATAAACCGGTTTTCAAGGCAGTTTTTTCAAAATTAAAAAAGCAATAGCTTTGACTGCTATGGAAATATATGTAGATGTGGACAATACCATTTGCCACACGGAGGGAACCGATTATCCAAACGCAAAACCCAATTATGATAACATAGCCCGCGTGAATAAGATGTATGAAGCGGGGCACACTATTATATACTGGACAGCAAGAGGAATGAAAAGCGGACTTAACTGGAGAGAACTTACGGAACGTCAGTTAAAGGAGTGGGGTGCAAAATATCATCAGTTAAGATTGGATAAACCTGCCTTTGACGTACTTATAGATGATAAGGCTATAAACACCCGTGACTGGGAACAGGGAAAATGGATAAGCTGAAAAGGGCACGACAGATATTAGAAACAGAAAGCAAGGCTATCGCCAATATTCCGATAGATGAGTCTTTACTGCGAGCTATTTATCTTATAACACATTGCAAGGGAAAGGTTGTCACCAGTGGCATGGGGAAAGCCGGTATCATCGCCAGAAAGGTAGCCAGCACTTTTTCCTCAACAGGAACACCCGCTGTTTTCCTGCATCCCGGTGAAGCACAGCATGGAGATCTGGGTATGCTTGGCAAAGATGATATACTCCTTTTGTTTTCAAATTCAGGGAAAACCAGGGAAGTAATAGAAATGGTCACTCTGGCTGAAAAGATGAATGGTCAAAGGTTGCCGGTGATAACAATCACAGCTCATCCGGATTCTGAATTAGCCCTCCTCTCGGATGTGGTGTTAAAATTGGGAGCAATAAAAGAAGTGTGCTCATTAGGCGTGGCTCCCACTACATCCACCACAGCAATGCTTGCTTTGGGTGATGTGTTGTGTGTATTGGTTATGGAGGAAAATAAATTTACCCTGGAGCAGTTTGCCAAACGTCATCACGGGGGTTATCTGGGAGATAAACTGCGCGGGTATGGGTAAATTTATTGTTATTGCGGGTCCCTGTGTGGTAGAAAATCTGGAAATATGTCTGGAAGTAGCAACCAGAGTTAAACGCATTTGTCATAAAGCAGGCTTTCATTACATTTTTAAAAGCTCTTACAAAAAGGCTAATCGTACCCGTTTGAAGTCTTTTTCCGGTTTAGATGAAGAAGAAGCCTTTTCTATTCTGCGACAAGTAAAGGAAAAGGCAAAAGTGCCGGTTCTTACCGACATTCATGAAACCACCGATGTTGATAAGGTGAAAGATTTTGCCGACTTCCTACAAATACCGGCCTTTCTGTGCCGGCAAACCGAATTGCTGCTTGCAGCCGGAAGCTCGGGCAAATGGGTAAATATTAAAAAGGGGCAGTTTGCTTCTCCTGAAAGTATGGCTTTTGCGGTGGAAAAAGTACGCTCCACAGGAAACAAAAAAGTGATGCTCACCGAAAGAGGGACTACCTTCGGATATTATGACCTGGTTGTGGATTTTAGGTCCGTGCCCCGCATGCAAAAGTTCGGTGTGCCTGTAATTGTAGATTGCACCCACTCATTGCAACAACCTAACCAGCAAAGTGGCATAAGCGGGGGCACTCCGGAAATGATCGAAACCCTCTGCCGGGCAGCAGTTGCCGTGGGAGCAGATGGATTGTTTATAGAAACACATCCAAATCCGCAAGCCGCTCTCAGTGACGCAAGCAGCATGCTGCCTCTGGATAAGATAAGTTACATCCTAAGAAAATGTGAAAAAATACGACAAGCAATGGGGTAGCAATTATCTTCATCAGCGGCCTTTACAGTTTGCATAGAAAAGATGAAAACACAACTTAAAAATCAAGGAGGATATCCTCTTCAGGTAATTTCGGATAAATGCACTTAAGCGTGCGTGCTGCTTATAATCGCCATAGATGGTTATTCTCGTTGTGCTTCTGCTGGCTCTTTCTTTTACCTACCTTTTGCTGATAGTATTTTATTATCATGGTTGGAAAAACACGCCCGTCTTTTTACCATCTGAACACTTTACTCCTCAAACGGCAATAAGCGTTATCATCGCTGTGCGAAACGAGGAAGAAAACATTGAGACTTGCCTTCAGAGCCTGCTTGCTCAGGATTATCCTGCTCATCTGATGGAAATTATCCTGGTGAATGATCACTCCGAAGATAACACCATGCACATTGTTGCACAGACGAAAGGCAAGAAAAAGATAACCCTGCTGCATTTGCCGGAAAACGTATCCGGAAAAAAGCAGGCTATTCAGGCGGGCATTGTTGCTGCCAAAGGAAAGCTTGTTGTAACCACCGATGGCGATTGTATAGCAGGACGCAAATGGTTAAAAACCATAGCCGAATATTATGAGAAGCATAATCCGGTAATGATAGCCGGACCTGTTGCCATTGAAAAAGAAACAGGCTGGCTTGAAAAGTGGCAATCGCTTGACCTATGTGGAATGATGGTGATTACAGCCGGAGCCATCGCACAGAACTTTCCGAACATGTGTAATGCAGCCAATCTTGCCTATATCAGGGAGGCTTTTTACATGGTTAACGGTTTTGAAGGTACCGAAAGCAGCCCCGGAGGTGATGATGTTTTGCTTATGATGAAATTGAATAGAAAGTATCCGGGAAGAATAATGTTTCTGAAATCACCACCAGCCATCGTGTACACCAGACCGGTCAGCAGCATGGGGTTATTGATGCAGCAGCGTATCCGGTGGGTATCCAAGGCGAATATTTTTCCTGATCATTGGGTGACAGCAGTGCTGCTAGGGGTGTTTCTCCTTTGCACAACGATACTAATTGGCTTTTCGGCCGGATTATTCACCAGCACACTGTTGGTGGCATCGGTTAGTGCCCTTGCGCTTAAAGGGGCAGCCGACTTTATTATACTGCGAAGCGGAACCCTCTTTTTTGGCAGGAAACGACTTATGATAGGTTTTCCTATAGCCGAACTCCTGCACGTAGTTTATGTAGTGGTAGTGGGCTTTGCCGCTAAAGTAATCGGGTATAGATGGAAGGGAAGAAGTTATCACCCGCTCCGGAAGAAACAAAGACAGCAACTTTTTGAGAAGTATTTTTGACAGCGATTTTACCCGCTACCTGTCTATCATGCTGATTAGTAAAAACAGTCCTTCTTCACGCGCCCTGCGCAGATTTATGCGCAATATACCCGCTGTGGCGGGCATGGTAGTCATTTTGCTCTCATCCATCATTGCCATACTGGGTTACCTGATTACTCCGGACGCTTCTCCTGATGCCAATGAGCAGATTCTCCAGATTACCAATAAGCCCCCCGGATTTACCGTGAAAATGCTCAAAGTAACCAAAAACAAAATTATAGAACCGGCAGGGTGGTGGCAAAAAATGCTGTTTGGGCAGGAATCCCCCTTCTTTCTCATTCCCGTGCACAGCTATACTCTTGCTGACGATAAAATTGTTTTTCAGGAATACACAGGAGCTGACAGAGGAGAGGAAAAAACACTCAGTTTGATAGATGTGGCCTATCCACTGGGTAATCCGCTTCAGGCAAAGAGACAAGGGCCGCTTGTAACCTTCAACACGGTGGAAAACACCCTTGTGACTGTGGATCTGGAGCATCTGCGCAGACAAGTGGAGACGCAGCATGTAGCGTTGAGGAAATTTTATCTGGGCACCGATAAGTTTGGAAGAGATATTCTCAGCAGGTTGATTATCGGGGTGCGGGTGTCCCTGTCAGTGGGTATTGTTGCTGTGGTAATTTCCATTTTCATAGGCATTCTGGTTGGAGCCGCAGCGGGCTACTTCCGGGGCATAGTGGATGAAGTGTGTATGTGGTTTATCAATGTGGTATGGGCTATCCCTACATTGCTGCTCGTTTTTGCCATTGCACTTGCCCTGGGGCGAGGTTTCTGGCAGATATTTGTTGCAGTAGGGTTGACCATGTGGGTAGATGCTGCACGTATTATCCGCGGGCAGATAATGAGTTTACGTGAAATGCAGTATGTGGAAGCTGCACATGCGCTGGGCTTCAGCCACGGACGTATCATCACGCGCCATATACTTCCCAATGTTCTGGGGCCCCTCATGGTGGTGGCGGCAGCAAATTTTGCCTCCGCTATACTGATTGAAGCCGGACTCAGCTTTCTGGGTATCGGGGTACAGCCTCCTACTCCTTCCTGGGGAAGTATGCTCAGCGAGAACTATGGATATATTATCGGTGCGAATCCTTTTCTGGCCCTCATTCCCGGTTTTGCTATTATGCTCATGGTACTGGCATTTAATCTGGTGGGTAACGGCTTGCGTGATGCCTTGGATGTGAGAACCCGTCTGTAGCACCTCTTTTAGCTTGGCATGCGCATCATGATATTGCCCTTTTTGCACCAGGACGCATGGAGTAGTGCTTGTGCCTTATGAAGGGCTGCGGTGATATTGTCTAAAAGAAATTCCCGCTGCAGCACAGAATAAAGCCCTCCTTTTTCCAGCTCTTCCTTTACCTGAGCATTCACACCCGATAACACAACATGTATCCTTTGGGCATGCAGCTGCCGGATAACCTCTTTTAGCCGATAAATACCGGTTGCATCTATGAACGGTACATGGCGCATCCGGAAAATAATCACTCTGGGCTTAGAGTCAATAATAGCAAGTGTTTCCCTGAAAGTCTGGGCAGCACCGAAAAACAAAGGCCCACGTATTTCATAGACTATTACGCCAGCAGGCAGCTTGGGCAACTCTTCATCAAATAACTGTTCGCCATTATCCGATTCATTGTTAAAAAGGACACTTGCATTTTGAATGCTTACCGACTCGCTGAGCCGCCTCATCAAAGCAAAACTGGCCAACACAATGCCGATTTCAATGGCAATAACGAGGTCAAAAAAGATGGTTAAAAAAAACGTTACCAGCAGTAAAATCACATCATACTTATTTCCCCGCAACAGCGATACAAACTGGCGCCATTCGCTCATATGATAAGCCACCACGGTAAGAATGCCTGCCAGGCAGGCCAGAGGAATCAAACCAGCCAGAGGAGCGAGCAACAGCATGATAAGCAAAAGAGTTAGTGCATGTGTTATACCAGCGATGGGAGTGCGTCCTCCGTTTTTCACATTGGTGGCTGTGCGTGCTATGGCTCCGGTGGCAGGAATGCCGCCAAACAAAGCCGAGGAAATATTGGCGATACCCTGAGCAATAAGCTCGGTGTTGGAACGGTGCCTCCCTCCAATCATTCCATCAGCGACTACGGCTGAGAGGAGCGACTCTATGGCACCAAGCAGCGCTATTGCAAATGCTGGCTGAATCAATGCCCGGATGCTGTCAAAATCAACGTGCGGCAAAGTGGGAGCAGGTAAATGATTAGGTATCTTGCCAAAGGCAGCTTCAATAGTATTGACCGGCAGATGCAGGAAGTGCACGGCAAGAGTAGTAAGCAGAATGGCGATGAGCGAGCCGGGAATTTTTGGGAACAAATGATTAAACGCAACGGTAATTGCAATGCTGCCTATTCCAATGGCAACAGCATTACCGTTGATCTGATTGAAGTGATGCGCATAAAGACTCCATTTTTCAAGGAAATCGGCAGGCAGCTGCGGAATGGACATGCCCAATAACTCTTTAATCTGCGAGGAAAAAATAATCACAGCGATGCCGCTTGTAAAACCCACAATCAGCGGATAAGGAATATATTTCAGCAATGCGCCCATCCGAATCAATCCCATAGCTATCAGGATAAAGCCGGCCAGGAAGGTGGCCAGAATCAGCCCGTGCACCCCGTGTTCCTGCACAATGGCATAAACGATAACGATAAAAGCACCGGTAGGGCCACCAATTTGCACTCGACTGCCCCCGAGAGCGGAAATGAGCAAGCCGGCACACTATAGCGGTTATAAGTCCCTTGTCTGGCGATACTCCCGAAGCAATGGCAAAAGCTATGGCAAGGGGCAGGGCAACTATTCCGACGATAATACCCGCAGTGATGTCTTTAAGCAACTGGCTTTTATCAACCCCTTGCCTTAAAACGGTTATCAGCTTGGGAGCAAACAAAGGGTCTTGCATAAAGCTACCGGACGGACGCTGCTGAATCACTGCTTTTACGGGTTCCATTTTTTGACCACGTAGGCTGGCATTATGGCCGCCAAAGCCAAAGGTGTTGCTCAGTGCTGCCCGTACGGGGCGCTGCTGAGCCTTGTTAAAAGTGAAGTTCAGGCGGTTGTCCAGCTCGGGATCATCGGTGAAGTGATTAATAGTGGGCGGAATCAGGTCGTGTTTTACAGCCAGCACGCTGACAATAGCCTCCACAGCACCGGCTGCTCCCAGCAGGTGACCGGTCATAGATTTGGTAGAGCTGATATTAAGCCGATAAGCATGATCCCCAAATACCTTTTTAATGGCTATCGTTTCAGCAATATCACCCAGTGGGGTGGAGGTGCCATGTACGTTGATATAATCCACTTCTTCCGGACGCATGCCGGCATCTTCCAATGCCTGTTGCATAACGCTCATAGCGCCCAATCCCTCGGGGTGAGGAGCAGTAAGATGGTAGGCGTCAGCCGTTAGCCCGCCTCCACATACTTCCGCATAGATTTTTGCCCCGCGGGCCAGTGCATGCTCCAGCTCCTCCAGGATGAGAGCCCCTCCTCCTTCACCTATAACAAAACCATCGCGGTGTAGGTCAAATGGTCGGGATGCAGTAGCTGGGTCATCATTTCTCTGAGACATGGCCTTCATGGCAGAAAATCCCCCGATGCCCGATTCGGTTATAGGAGCTTCTGATCCTCCTGCCATAATCACTTTAGCCTTGCCCAGCCTGATGTAGTTGAAGGCATCAATAATCGCATGTGTGGAAGAAGCGCAGGCGGAAACGGTAGCAAAGTTGGGGCCTTGAAAACCGTATTTTATGGAAATATGCCCTGCAGCGATATCCAGAATCATTTTGGGTATGAAGAATGGATTAAAGCGCGGCTCCTTGTTTTTGGTGAAATATTCCTCCATCTCCAAGTCAAAAGTCTTTATGCCGCCTATGCCTGATCCCCAGATGACGCCTACCCTGGTTTTGTCCACACGCTCCAGGTCCAAGCCAGAATCCCGCAAGGCTTCATCTGCTACGGCCAGCGCAAAATGTGCAAAACGGTCCATCTTGCGGGCTTCTTTCTTATCCAGAATATTGGAGGGATCAAATGCTTTAACCTCACAGGCTATACGGGTGCGAAATCGTGAAGCATCAAAGAGGGTGATGGGCCCAGAACCGCTGATGCCAGCTTTGAGAGACGACCAAAAGTCAGGAATGTTATTCCCCAGCGGTGTTACAGCACCCAAGCCGGTAACCACTACTCTGGGATAAGGCATCGGGCTGCAGGATTATTTGACATGCTCTTCCAGATAGGCAATAGCCTGACCTACGGTAGAGATGGTTTCCGCCTGTTCGTCCGGTATAGAGATGTTGAATTCCTTTTCAAATTCCATGATAAGCTCAACGGTATCCAGCGAATCCGCACCAAGGTCATTGGTGAAACTGGCTTCATTGGTAACAGCTGATTCCTCCACGCCCAGTTTATCTACGATAATCTTCTTTACTCTGGATGCAATGTCTGACATATGCCTTGAGTTTAGGTTTGCAATTCGGATGCAAAGTAACCCATTTGGGCATACATAACCAAGACCACCATATTTTTTTTGTCTTAAATAGACATAACCATTTCAAAATCATAAATTTGGAAGGCACTTTAACCGGAGCTTGCCTTTGAGCCGCACCACTCTTTTTACCGAGTTTGATTATGACTTTCCCCTCATTGCAGTGGTTTCATCTTATCGTATTCATCGGTTTTGCTGGCAACTGAATAAGGCAATGGGCATTGAATTATGTCGTATAGAGGATGTGGAAATAGAACATCCTCGCAAACGCGTACAACACTATTTTCCGCTCTATGCCTATGAAGATCAGCTGAGCTGCCTGCAGTATTATGTGGCAGGCAACAAAAGCAACGGGGCATTTTTGGTTCCTGAACTAAAAGCAGTGGATTATTTGCTCCTTTTTAAGGGAGATGCCGCCGGACTGGCCAAATACGATCTGTTGCATACCCTGGAAGGGTTGCCGGGTGTGCAGGCTTTTTTTGAGAGAGCTCCGGCAACTCTGAGATCAAAACAAAATCTGTTATTCACGTGAGACGATTTAACCGAACAAAGATTATTGCTACAGTCGGACCGGCTTCCAACACCTATAGTAAGATTGTGCAACTTATGGAAGCAGGAGTGGATGTTTTCCGTCTGAATTTTTCGCACGGAACTCATGCCGAGCACGAGAAAGTTATACGCTACATCCAGCGGGCGAACAAGAAATATAAAGTTCAGGTGGGGATATTGGCCGATTTGCAGGGCCCCAAAATACGGGTGGGAGAAGTAGAGAAGGGCACCACACTGGCCAAAGGCGATGTAATCACCATAACCAATAAGGAATGTGTTAGCAACAACAAGATGCTCTATATCAACTATGAGGCTTTGCCCCAGGAAGTAGAGGTAGGGCAGAAAATACTTTTGGATGATGGAAAAATAGAGCTGGAAGTGCAGTCCACCAACGGGGAAGACACTTTGCAGGCCATAGTATTACACGGCGGTATCCTTACCTCCCGCAAAGGAGTGAACCTGCCCAATGCTCGTCTTTCGGTGCCTGCGGTTACCGAAAAGGACAAGCGTGACTTGGAATTTGCTCTTCGGATGAAGGCTAACTGGATAGCGGTGTCTTTCGTGCGCTCTGCAGAAGATATTGCAGAGGTGAGAAAATACATTCCTGACCGGGATGCAGTAAAGGTGATTGCAAAAATTGAAAAGCCCGAAGCACTGGATCATATAAATGAAATCATCAGCGAAGCTGATGCGATTATGATTGCCCGGGGTGATTTGGGGGTGGAAGTGCCAATGGAAAAAATGCCTATCATACAGAAATCTATAGTCAGGCGGTGCATAACCGCATCAAAGCCGGTGGTTATAGCCACACAAATCATGGATAGCATGGTTAATCAGGCGCGCCCCACACGTGCAGAAGTGAATGACGTGGCTAATGACATGATAGACGGGGCGGATGCCTTGTTGCTGAGCAATGAAACCTCCGTGGGGCGGCATCCTGTGCTCGTGGTGCAAACCCTTGAAAAAATCATGAAATATGTGGAATCAAAGGAAGTGGTTTATAACAAAAACCTTATTCCGCAACGCACATCAAAAACCTTTCTATCTGATGCGGTTTGCTATAATGCCTGCAAAATAGCCGAGGAGGTAGGTGCTGCCGCCATCGTGGGCATGACGCGCTCCGGATATACGGCCTTTATGCTTTCCAGCTACCGGCCTCATGCAAAGATTATGATCTTTACCGATAACAAGGACTTGCTCAACATTCTGAGTCTGTCCTGGGGAGTATCAGCTTTCTATTATAATAAATTTAAAAGCACCGATTCTACTATCAGTGATGTGATTGATATTTTGAAAAAAAACGACTTCGTAAAACCTGGCGACATCGTTGTCAATACCGGAACCATGCCGCTGCATAAACGGGGCAGAACCAATATGCTTAAGGTTACCGTGGTGGAATAAAAGGGAGCTTACCCTATAATCGTGTAGGATTCATTTGCACAAATTCCTTCCAGTCTTTGTAAATCTTTTGTCCTGTGAGAGAAGACCTTGCCATCTGGAAATAATGACATAAAGCCACCGCAAGCCCATCGGTGGCATCTTTGTATTTAGGCATCTGGTCAAACTGCAGAATCTGCTGAACCATACCGGCAACCTGCTCCTTAGAGGCGTTGCCATTTCCGGTAACGGCAAGTTTTACTTTTTTGGGTGAATATTCTGTAATGGGCAAATTTTGCAAAAGCACAGCAGAGATAGCTACGCCCTGCGCTCTGCCAAGCTTTAACATTGACTGAACGTTTTTCCCATAAAAAGGAGCTTCAATGGCACACACATCCGGTTTATGTTGCCGGATAAGAGTAGTTACTCTTTCAAAAATTTTTTTCAGCTTAGCCAGATGAGGGGACACTTTGGTCAGTTCAACAGTTCCAATGCTGATGAGGGTGAGCTGTGAGCCTCGGGTACGGATAATACCGTATCCCAGATAAGCTGTGCCCGGATCAATGCCCAGAATAATGGTTTCTTTCGGTGCCGGCATAATAGCAAAAGTAATGGCTGCCGCAGATTAAAGCTTCACTTCTGCACCCCGGAATTTAATAGATTGCTGTGCGGCCTCCAGAATTCTAACCACTTCTATCCCGCTATACATGTCACTCATAGGCTTGCTGCCGGTAGTGATGGCTGTTACAAAATCTTCAGCTACCTTAGCCAGAGCTTCGGTTTTTTCTATCTTAGGAATGAAGATATCTCCGGTACGATAATCTACCAGCAGCTTATGGCGGGTTTCGTCCTCTCCTGAAAGAATATGATACTTGGTGTTGTAAACCTTTACCTTTTCGGTTGGCTCCACGTCATTGAATAAAATCATCTTTTCAGAACCTCCGATAAGAATTTGCCTGATTTTTACGGGCGATGTCCACGAGCAATTGAAATGTGCTATAAGGTTAGAATTATAGTTTAAGGTGAGGTAGGCTATATTTTCCAGTCCGGTTTTGGTATGCGACATACCAGTTGCGTTAATACTTACGGGGCGCTCATCGGTCAGAAAGTTAAGAATAGAAATATCATGCGGAGCCAGATCCCATAACACATTAATGTCGGGCTGAAATAGTCCCAGATTGATGCGTGTAGAATCAAAGTACTGCATGTCTCCGAGCTCACCGCGGTCAATGATCTCTTTGATTTTCATCACAGCATCCGTGTAGATAAAGGTATGGTCCACCATCAGGGTAACCTTTTTCTGCAAGGCCAGATCAATCAGTTCCTGGGCCTGTGCCACACTGGAAGTCATGGGTTTTTCCAGCAAAACATGTTTCCCATGTTTAATGGCTTTTCTTGCCAGGTCATAGTGATAATAAACTGGTGTGGCTATGCACACCGCGTCTATGGAGGTATCGTTGAAAACGTCCTCCGCATTGGATGTGGCTTTTACCCAGGGATAATGCTTTCGGGCTGCATGCAGGCGCTCTCTTCGGGGATCACAAACCATTGCAACGGTGCAGTCTTCCCGGGCATCAAAGTTGCGAAGCAGGTTGGGCCCCCAGTAACCATATCCGATAATAGCAATATGCATGACGGGTCAAAACTAAAGATTTTGCTGGGTTGATAATACCTGCCATTCCTGTGGGCAGGCGAATTTTTCTGTACCTTCATTGAAGAAAGAGGAAACGCTATCCCTGACATAAAAGCGCTTCCGCCCTTTCAGGGAGTATGCTTAACCATTTTAACCATGTGGTACTCAGACCGCGGGATACTTTTCACAAAGAGCACATAGAGGCCATCTTCCAGCATTTGCATGTCAAAGTAATCCTCAGGGGAATGCATCCGTTTTTCAAAAAGCAGTTTTCCGGCAAGGTCCCGGCAACTCACTACCAAAGGATAAAAGGGCAGAGGCGCCTGCAGATAAATCAGGCCATGGGTAGGATTGGGGAAACTTACCGTTGTGCCCTGCCCCACTTCTTCACGTAAGGTCAATGTCACACAAACCGTATCCGAAATCGCTCGGCAGCCATTGTTATCCTCAATCCTCACCTGGTAACAGCCTGATACGGTTGCTTCCAGTTGTGGACCGGAAGCCGAATCTATCTCCAGTCCGTTGAAATACCACCGATAAGCTGCAGCCGGTGTGCTCTGCAGCGTGTTGCCGGCAACGGTTATGACAGGGCTTGCCGGTGCCGGATGCACTATGACATCCACCGCATCTGATTTACCGATACATCCGGAACTATCTGTATGTAAAAGCTCATAACTGCCTGCATCCCTAACCATCAGTTCCGGCCCGGTAGCATTAGGCAGTGGGAGAGAGTTTTTCAGCCATTGGTAAGTATATCCGGCTATAACTGGTGCCCGGATCACAGCAGAGTCTCCCGCACAAAAGGATGTTTGACCATCTACCGTAAGTGTCAGACCTGATGTATTGCACAGTAAAGTAATCGTATTGGTAAAGGTATCAGCTCCGCAGCTGTTAAAGGCAATTAGTGTGACGATATACGAGCCGGGGGTGCTGTATATGTGCATCGGGTCCGATTGAATACTGGTGGTGCCATCTCCAAAATCCCACGAGTAAGAAAGGGCATGGCGGGAGGTGTTGAAAAAATAAACGGTATCCTTGTTGCCCGAATGTGTAAAACCGGCTTCCGGAATCGGAATAACCAGTACAGTAAGTGGTTCAGAGACATTGGAACACCCGCTGGTGCTTTGGGTGACCGTAACTGAAAAGGAGCCGCTTCCGGCAACGGTAATATCCTGCGTTGTAGCGCCATTTGACCATTGATAAGTATACCCAACTCCTGCGGGCGCGCTGAGTACGAGAGCTCCGCCTGCACAAAAAACCGTATCTCCCGAAGCTGTTACCGAAGCGTCTGGCAGCGGATGCACGATAACATTTTCCGTTGCCTCGGTCGTACATCCGTTTACCGTTACGGTAACTGTATAGCTCCCCGAATGATGGGCCGTAATACTTTGAGAAGTGATGCCGTTGGACCACTGGTATGCATCACCGGGGCTGGCGGTCAGTGTCACACTATCTCCTGCGCATAAAGTCGTACTTGCTGAAGCTTGTATGCTTGCAAAAGATGTACTGGAAGATAATGTAACCGGAGCGGAAGTTGCATAACAACCATTGTATATTTCCACCGTGTAACTGCCGGCAGTATCTGCAGTAAAAGAAGCAGAAGTAGCTCCGCTGACAGGCAACCCGTCTTTATACCATTGATAAGAGTAGCCTGCACCTTGAGAGGCGCTTAATACCACGCTGTCGCCTGTACAAAGCATTGCTTGTCCGTTTAGGGTAATGGTGGCCGATGGAGCAGGGTTAACAGTAACAGGCACCGGATCAGAGAGGGCACTGTTACTGCCCAGGGTAATAGATACCGTGTAACTGCCGCTCTGGGTTGCCAGATAGGCAGATGTGGTGGCCCCGCTGATAGCTATGCCGTCTTTATACCATTGATACGTATAGCCGGTTCCGGAAATAGTGGTGAGCTTGACAGACTGTCCCTGGCAAAAGGTAGTGGCGCCTTTTGGAAATATTCTTTTATCCACAATAATGTTTTCATCCCCGTTTTGGTAAGCCAGATAAGAAAAAAAGACAAACATCATTTCATCTGTCGTAGCCTCACCAGCCGTTACATTTTGAGGAGGGTTGGAGGGGTTGTTGGGATTATTTACTGTATTATCGTAGGTGGCAGTTGCCCTTAATACGGTGCCTGTTGGGGCCTTGATGACATTGGGAAGGATATAATTCAACTGCCAGTGAAAATCCCAGTCGGGTACATACACCCATCTGATAGTGTCATTGGTTACCGGCTTATTACCCCATGATTTTATAGTTTTTCCTATCAGATGCATATGAGGCCACACAGAAAGTACAGAAATGTCCTGAGGTAAAGTAAACTGCTCATGAAAAGTTTTGATGGTATTGGCCGGAATCACGAAGGGGCCGTTGGTAAGGGAGGTGTAGTTATTCAGGAACGGCCATACCTGAATCTCTCTTACTGGAGCCGAGGAGAACTTGAAGCGCACTGATGTCTGGTCAGTTTGCCCATCGGCATGCTCCGGATAGTGCACCTGAATAATCACGGTAGCTCCTGCCGGCAGGAGGAATCCTGTTCCTACGGGAGCAAAGTAGGCCTGGGAACCGGGAGCATAGCCCATCACAATTTTTGACGTATAGGAGCCGGTAAGCAGATTCGTATAACCCGGCCCGGGATCATTGGCATCAAGCTGAGGAAATACCGAAGCGGTGTCGGTAAATACCAGCACATGATGTACAATGCCGGGATTACCGGGAATCACTTCAACGGCGGTGATGTATTTTGCAGTTGGGAAATTGGTGTAAATAGGGAAACAGCGGTATACATCTCTGTTGTTGGCCGAAACCGTGTATGCCGGAATGGTGAGCACCATATCGGGGTTGGTTATCTCCGGAGCGTTGGAATACTGAGGCTGTGCAGGAGCCAGACTCAGGTTACCCTGGGGGGCCCCGTTGCTTACCCACTGAGCAATTGCATCTTTTTCAGCCGCAGTTAAAACACGCTCGTGGGCAAACTGCCGGTAATTGGGGTCAGCAGGCCAGGGTGGCATAATACGACTCAACACGGCCGCCTGTATGCTGAAGCGTTCGGCATAGGCATCAGCATAGGTAAGCAGGGAGAAGGGGGCTATTCCCCCGGGATGATGGCAGGGTGTGCAGTTGGCATACAGAATCGGGGCGATATGCTCTGACCAGGTAACCTGTGCCTGTACCATGGCGGCATAAAACAGGATAATGAGTGTAAAAAATCGTTTCGGCATAGGAGTGAGTTTTGGAATTTTTACCCCATCCGGAGCTTTACCGTTAAGCTAAGGTAATTATCTGAATAAACAATGGCCTGGAGCCACAACCTGCAGCTGCAGGCAGGTTAGCCCCAATAGACTGCGTGCACGTCAGGTATCAGAAAAAGCGATACGCCAGCTTTAACTGAAATGTATATCCTGGCGACAAGAGAGAAAAATGTTTGTCTGAGCTGCCATACGAACGGAAGACGTATTCCATCCGGGAGTTCAGAATGTTCTGTGCTTTAATACTGAGAGCAAAGCGGGAGTTTTCCCCAAAGCTTTTGCTGAGGCTCATGTTGAGGCTGTGGAACGGTTTGGAATACACATCCGGGCGATCAGCGATGCCTACATAGTACAGCGTATGCCCTTGAACATAGTAATAAAGCCCAGCTTCAAAGTTGCGCAGGAAACCCTTTTTTGCACCCGTGTACACCAGGCCGCAATTGATTGCATAAGGCGATTGCCCGGCCATGGGGCGATAGGGTTTTACTTCTTCTCCGGCACGTGCGTTTTCCACACGGCTGTCCAGCTCGGTTTTGCTGAGTTGTATGCGCGAACCTATGATAGAAAAGTTGGCTGTCACTTCCAGAGAGCTTAGTTGGGGGCTAATAAACTTCAAACTGTGTTTCAGCTCTGCTTCTCCCCCATACACGTGTGCATCATTCACATTGCGGGGCTGATAGGCAGCCGCCTGCTGCACAAACTGCACCATTTCAATCGGGTTATTGAATTTTTTGTAAAATACGCCAAGCGAAATCAGCATGCCGGTATCGGGGAAAAATTCCCAGCGCAGATCATAGTTCTGTATTCGGGTGCTAGATAAGTTTCCCTCCCAGTAAACAACTCCTTTCACATCATTGGCATCGCGAAACAATCCACCGATAAAGGTGCGGCCGGTTATTGGATCATAAATTTCAGCATAGGACAGCTCTTTGAACGAAGGACGGGCAATGGTTTGAGAAAAAGCCGCGCGCAGATTATGCTTGTTATGGATAGCGTAAACCAGATTAACCGATGGGAAGAAGTCCACTTCGTCCAGGAGTTTATCGTTATTCAGCACATGTTGTTTTAGCTGATCATAGCCGGTATAACGCTGTGAGAAATATTCAGCACGTAACCCAATAATGGCTTTCAGCGAAGATAATAGCGAGAGTTCTGCAGACACGTAAGCAGCCACATTGGATAAATTGGCTTTAAACTGATTGGGATTGGAAGGCAGGAATACCGCTTCATACGTGGTGCCGTTGGTAAGGTCGCCTTGTGCCGGCCATAAGTTATGTGATGCAAACAATTCATCCGGATCACCGGTGAGGGGTATGTTGCGCACGTTTATATTAAAGCTACGTAAGACATAGTCGCGGGTTTTAAAAACATATGCGCCCCCCATGCGGAAGACCGTTGTAAGTCGCTGGAATTTTACAGGACCCGTAATGTCAGCGGAAGCAACAAAATTCCATTCTTTCAAATCCCTCCAGATGCGTTGCGGAAATCCTGCTTCGGTGCCAATGGAGAGCACACCGTTATCCTCCCGATAACGGGTGAATCGGATATCCGGGTCGCTCATACCGGAATAGGTTGGAGATACATTCCATTCCAGTTCCCATTTCCTGGTCCAGTAATGCTTGCCATAAAGTAAAATGTGTGTAATGGCGCGCTGACTGTATTCCAGGTTGTGCTGGAAGGCACTAAACTCGGCTCCTTGGTCACTGTTTTCATAGTTGAAAATGCCGGCTTTACTTTCCCCGCTTTGCAGGTGAAGCAACGTTAATCTTATCTTGGATGTTTTGGTTTTCAGAGCTACACCACCCAGAGCACTCCACAATACGCTATGCACACCCAGATCCCCTGTCTGGTATTCCCGCATTTGCATTTCCGTTATAGATGAATCGGCAGCAAGGCCATAACGTCCGTATGTGACATTGCGGTAAAACTCTGTTTCATTTTTGTATGTAAACACCAGGTTATAGCCGCCTGTAAATTTTTTAAAACTTTTTTGATTACCGGCATCCAGTGCGAGGCTGAAGTTCATAAGGCTGGTTTTCCTTCTGGCGGCCAGCACGGGATTGAATGATTCCAGTATTTCTCGGTAACGTTGAGCTTTGGGGCCATCAGCCTGGGTAATGGCTTCTGTAAAAAATGGAATATCGTTCGTTGCCGGTATCTTTCTGGTGCCATCATCAAATCCAAGAAAGTCTGTTTTGCCGCCCCTGTAGGTCAGGTAATTTTTATTGAAGTGGAAAGCCGGATTATATCCAAAGGAAAGCGCAATGCTGCCGGTTCTGACATCGGGAAAATCCTTTGTAGCAAGATCCACGATGCCTCCGGTGAAGTCAGCAGGAAGGTTTGCTGTAAATGATTTGTGTATAATAATGTTGTCTATTATGCCTGTGGGGAAAATATCCATCTGAATAGTGTTGCGGTCAGGGTCCAGGCCGGGCACTTCCATGTGGTTGAGCAAGGTTTTGGTATAGCGGTCGCCCAGTCCGCGCACGAACACATACTTGCCGGAGGAGACCGTAACTCCTGAAACTCGTTTGATGGCGGAGGCCGCATCGGAATCACCTGTTTTACTGAAGGCAGCCGCAGCTATACCGTCAATCAGGTTGGCTGATTTTTTCTTAACCACCAACAGGGCATTTTCGGTATTGCGGATAGACTGACTGCTGACCGTTACCTCATGAATTTCAGTTAAAGCCTCTGCAAGGCGTAATTGCCCCAGTGAGGTGACTGCGTTGCTGCGCACTTCCACCTGTTGTACTTTGAGGGTTTCGTAGGAGACAAAAGAAAACTGCAGGGTATATATACCGGGCGGAAGGGATAAACTAAACTTGCCATCCAGGTCTGTGAGGGTGCCTCTGTCAATGCCCTCAGCCGTTACGTGTACTCCAGGCAATGGTTCATCGGTCCCCTTATCCGTAATCATTCCGCGAACAATGCCTTCCTGCGCGAGGAGGCTGGTGAGAGTGAGCAGAGCAAGTAACGTGCTTAAAACAGATTTCACTGTGGTGCTGGTTTTATGTTTGCTTATCCGGTTTTAAGGTAAAAGCCTCTGGACGCGCATGGGTGCGGCAGAGGCCCTTCACTTATCCTCTTTTTGCGCACTCCATATATCAGAAATCAGTCAGCTGGCCATCTGCATCAGCCCATGACCATCCGGTAAAGGAGGTTTTATTGCTCCCTACTGTATTTGCTCCCTTCGCCACTTTAGTGGCATGCACATGCGTGCCATTTCTGAATATCACGGACAGAGCTATCGTGTCATTAATCGGGGTGATTTGCAGATTTTCAAAAATCAGAGATCCATTATTAAAGGTGGCATCAGAACCGGATGACAGCGACAGGTCGCCCTTGCCGTTTTCTGCCGGATCGGGGAAATTGAAAAAATAAATATTACGATAGGTTCCTCTGGCATTATCGCGAAAATCACCCAATTCAGCAGAAGGCGAACCTTTTATAGAGCCGTTAAAAACGGTACCTCCGGCAAGGAGGCTGCCTTCCGGCCCGTCAATTTCCAGCGCATGGTCTGTCTGTGAACCACAGATAACGACAAAGTTTTCCAAAGAACCTGACCAGCCTTGGTCTACATCAATAGCATCATCTTCTGGATTCCAGACGAGGATGTTTTTTACATCCACTGTGCCACCGAAAATTTCAATGCCGTCATCCTGATTGGAAACGATTTCAATATTTTCTACCACAGTGCCCGAGCCCACGCCTCCGAGGGTGAGACCGTTAATCTCGTTGCCCTCGCCAATATTTGCGCCTCCATGTCGGATAGATATATATTTCAAAACCCCGGAGTTGTCATTCGGATCCGTGCCGCCATAGAGTCCGTTCTGGTCGGAGGGTGGAATGCCTTCAATTTGCACGGCCTCTGCATCTGCGGAAATGGGAGCCCGCCCCAATACGAGTAATCCACCCCATAAGCCGCTATAGGAAGCATCCAGGTTAGGGCTGGCTATCTGGCCAGGTTGAATTTCATCCGCAACAGAAGTGAAAATGATAGGTTCGGATGCGGTGCCTTCAGCAAGGATGCGGGACCCGCGAGTAATGATAAGTGCGGAAGCATTGGCGCCAGAACCGACTTCACCTTTGATTACAACCCCCTTCTGAATGGTAAGGGTGGCTCCGTTGGTTACGGCTATCCTTCCTGCTAAAATGTAAACCTTGCCAGTTTCCCATGTGGTGTTAGTGGTTATATTACTGTTTATCACAAAAGCATTTGGGTTGTTTGGGTTATTGTTGTCATTGTTATCTTCCTCTTCTTTGCAGGAAGAAAATAATCCGGTGAAAAAAACGACCAAAATCAAAATGCCGAAAATATTTGATGTATTCATAGTAATGTGGTTTTGTTTTTAAGTTTGACGAGGCAAAGAAATGGAGGCACTGTTACCAGCCGGTAAAAGCTGTATTAAGAAACCGTTAAAGGTGAATCCTTCGCCTTAGCGTAAATCCGGAAGCGGCAAGGGGTGTATTAATTTTGGATAAAAAAAGACATGGTGCAACCATATCGCATTCTTGTTGTGGATGACGAACCGGATATATTAGATTTTATGCAGTATAATCTTCGTAAGGAAGGATATGAGGTGCAGACAGCAACCCATGGCCGGGAGGCGTTGGAAAAGGCCCTGCAGTTTAACCCACAGTTAATTCTTTTGGATATCATGATGCCGGTGATGGATGGTATTGAAACCTGCAGGGAGTTGCGTGCAATTGCTCAATTAAAAGGGGTAATGATTGCGTTTCTTACAGCGCGTAACGAAGACTATTCCCAGATTGCAGGTTTGGATGCAGGGGCGGATGATTATATTACCAAACCCATAAAGCCGCGTGTGCTCATCAGTCGTATTAAAGCGCTACTGAGACGATGGGGTGGTGAGTCTGAATCCGGTCGCATTGTGGCCGGTGATATAGAAATTGATGCAGAACGCTATGTAGTGAAAACAAAAAACCGGGAACTGGTGCTCCCCAAAAAGGAATTTGAATTGCTGTTGTTGCTGGCTTCCAAACCCGGAAAGGTTTTTACACGCAAGGAGATACTCAGCAGCGTATGGGGGAATGAGGTGATTGTGGGCGATCGCACTATCGATGTCCACATCAGAAAACTACGGGAAAAAATAGGTGAACAATATTTCAAGACATTAAAGGGAATAGGATATAAGTTTGATCTCTGAACTGCTCCGGATGGAAACGGAAAGTCTTCATCCTTGGCAGATAATCCATTCAGAGTTACACAGTGAAAAATCCTTCCCCTCGCCAGATTGTTTTGCTTACCTCCGCAGGAATAGCTCTTTTCCTGATGCTTATTTTATCGGTTGGTAATCTCTTTTATCCGCAATGGTACCATTGGTCACTGATTATACTTATACCCGCATGTACGTTTGTAATCAGCTTTGTGCTGTTTTTTTATACCCTTGAAAAGTTTATCTACAGAAAAATAAAGCTCATATACAAAAGCATCTATCAACAAAAGGCCCCGCGTGGTGCAGAAAGCAATGGCAAAAGAGATCTGATGAACAAAAACATTTTAGGCGAAGTAGAGCAGGAAGTGGCAGCCTGGGCCAGCAGGCAAACGCAGGAAATAGAAATGCTCCGCCAGATGGCTAATTTCCGTAAGGAATTTCTGGGCAATGTATCGCATGAGTTGAAGACGCCTATCTTTACCATTCAGGGCTACCTGCATACGCTCATTGATGGGGCACTGGATGACCCTCAGGTCAATAAAAACTACCTGATTAAAGCTTCCGAAAACCTGGAAAGACTAACCAACATCGTACACGACCTGGAGGTGATTTCACAAATTGAATCCAACACCCTGCTGCTGGATATGTCGCGCTTTGATGTGGTGCGTCTCATCCGCGAAGTGGTGGAAGATATGCAGATAAAGGCACGCACCAAATCCATTACCATCACCCTGAAAGAAGGTGCTGATCAGCCTGCTTACGTTTTTGCAGATCGCGATCGTATCCGGCAGGTGCTTAATAATCTGATTGCCAATTCTATAAGATACGGAATAGAAGGGGGTAAAACTACAATAGGGGTGTATGACATGGATGAAAACGTGCTGGTGGAAGTCTCCGATAATGGTATCGGCATTGCCCAGGAACATTTACCCCGCCTTTTTGAACGCTTTTATCGGGTAGATAAGAGTCGCTCCCGTGAACTGGGAGGAACAGGCCTGGGACTTTCCATCGTCAAACACATCATTGAGGCTCATGGCCAAACCATCAACGTACGCAGCACACCTAAGGTGGGCTCTACCTTTGGGTTTACCCTGAAGAAAGCCTAAGCCCGAAAATAACTGCCTTAAAATCACAGCTAATTTAGAGATTTGTAGCATATTCCATCGGGTTTATGTTTTCTTCACCTCATCGCAACACGGCCTTTGACCTGCTGGGTACGTTTTTCCTCATATGGATGGGGTGCTTTTTACTGTTTAATCTGCTCTCGGCAGCCATCATCATCCTGCTGCACGGAAAGGACATATACACTCAGATGGATTCCACCCTGCAGATGGCCCGGCAACATCCCGGGTTGATTAAAACCCTACAGATGATACTGTCTGCGGGTATGTTTGGACTGCCACCGCTGCTGCTTATTCTGGTGAGCAGACACGTATCGTGGTCATTTCTGCGACTCCACCGGCCCCCGGAATTCCTGCAAGTTATGCTGACTTTAGTGATTGGTGTTTCCTCGGGGCCTTTTGTGGCGTGGGCGTTGGAAGTAAACCAGCAGGTACAGTTGCCTCCTGCCTTGGAAAGCCTCTTTCGCAGCCTGCAGACTAGTCAGGAGCAGCTTCTGGAAATGCTGCTGGTTATGCATACCCCGGCTGATTTAGCAGTAAATTTCCTGATGATTGCCATTATTCCGGCTGTGGCCGAAGAGTTATTATTTAGAGGGGCGTTGCAGCAACTGTTGGAAAAAGCCCTGCAAAATGTACACGTAGCTATCTTACTGACAGCAGCTTTCTTTAGCCTGATTCATTTTGAGTTTTATGGATTTTTGCCCCGGTTTTTCATGGGTATTTTATTGGGCTATCTGTTTTATTTTAGCCAAAATCTATGGTTGGCTATGGCCGGACACCTCTTTTTCAACGGAATACAGGTGATATTGCTGTATCTCTATCAGGTGGGGCTTATCCAATTTGATATCAATCACATGCAGGCTTTCCCTCCGCTGGTAACGATGATTTCCACCGTGTTCATGATCGGGGCACTATATCTGTTTGACCGGTACTCACAAACTGCGGGCAACTAATCTGAGATATGGAAAAGGACTGGGTTATGGTTTACTCGGCAGGGGAACTCTACAGGGCAGAACTGGTGAAAGACCTCCTTGAGAATGCAGGAATCCCCTGCGTGATTCTGAATAAAAAAGATTCCTCCGTGATTATTGGAGAAGCCGAAGTATATGTAAAAAGAGATGATGTGTTGCAGGCATTAAAACTGATTAAAAAAACCTTTGATGCGTAATTTCCTTATCCGTACGCAGACAGCGCTCATCTTTGTGGGAGTGATGGTAGGGGGCATCTGGTGGAATGTATATTCCTACGGTATCCTGATGTCTTTAATAATTCTGTTTTGTTTGTACGAATATTTTAAGATCATCCGCTACACTTACGAAGCCAACAGGGTGAGTCGCTTTTACATGCCGCTGGGTATCTTGACCGGGCTTTCGGCATTTGTATGCTCCTGGCTGGTACTGATGCATATGGCGGCCAGCACTATTTATGTGGTACCAGTATGCTTACTGTTTTCATTTTTTGCTCTGGAGATATTTTCGGCATCCTCGCATCCGCTGGCCAACATTGCACAAAACATAAGCGGGGTAATTTACGTATCTATTCCATTTACCATTCTGAATTACGTGGCTGTGCAGCAAAAAGACTATAATCCGCATATGGTGCTGGGTATTTTGTTTCTGGTGTGGATAAATGATGCAGCCGCTTACATTTTCGGGTCTTTGTGGGGTAAACATAAAATGCTGGAAAGAATTTCTCCCAACAAAACCCTGGAAGGCTTTTTAGGTGGCGCTATCGGTTGTCTGGTTGTGGCATGGTTACAATATCTCATTTTTGGTATCTTTAGTCTGACCCAATGGCTGGGGCTGTCCCTGGTAATTTGGGTTTTCGCTACTCTGGGAGATTTGATTGTTTCTATGTTTAAGCGGAGCGTGAGTATTAAGGATACTGGAAATTTTTTCCCCGGTCATGGGGGCTTTTTAGATCGGTTTGATGCTTTTATTTTTGCCGTCCCCTATGCGGCCGCCTATATCATCCTGATTCGTCTTTATGGGTTTTGATATTGAAATTCATGGCTATTAAACTTAACTTTAGGGTGCAATCTACCGTATCGGGAAACAGGCGAAGACGCATGATGTGGAATTATTTCTGGGAAATCCATTGTTTAAAAACATGATGTCCATTCATAAAGAGGGGTATAAAATATTAAGCGGCTTATTCTTCACCCTGCTGATTATTAACATAACCATCCGGCATCTTACAGATAATGCGGATGTATTGCTGGCATTTACCTTGTTTTCAGCCGTATTGTTTTTGTTTACCGCATATTTCTTTCGGTATCCGAAAAGGTATTTTGTAGCGGATGATACCGTTGTGGTAGCTCCTGCTGACGGTAAGGTGGTGGCTATTGAAGAGGTATATGAGCCTGAATACTTTAAAGACATCCGCCTGCAGGTATCTATTTTCATGTCACCCACAAATGTCCACATCAACTGGACCCCTATCAGCGGTGAAGTAAAATACACCCGCTATCATCCGGGGAAATATCTGGTAGCCTGGCACCCCAAATCCTCCGAGAAAAATGAACGCAATTCCGTGGTAATAGAGGATGATGGCTTTGAAATACTGGTACGCCAGATTGCAGGTGCCTTGGCCCGCAGAATAGTCAACTATTGCGAGGAAGGAAAGCCCATTGAACAGGGAAAGCAAATGGGCTTTATAAAATTCGGTTCGCGGGTTGATTTGTTTTTGCCGGTAGGTACCCAGCTGGAGGTAAAGCTGGGGCAAAAGGTAAAAGGAAACAAAACCATCATTGCCCGTCTTTCCTGAAAAAGAATTTCATGTATATCGGGATATATCTGTTTGTTGCCGTGCTGTGGTATGCAGCTGCATCTGCGCAAGCAACATCTGCTCAGGAGCCTCTGAAAAAAACGGCTTATGAGATTGTGCCGGCCAGAAAAGCAGCCATGATCACCCTACCCGACCCGGGGCCACTACCCGTTGAACAAAAACAACCCACCTCTACGCCCCGGACGAGGGACCTGGATCCTGCTGGCAACCAGACGAATGCTATCGGGCAAGACAATGCGCCTGCAGCCCTGCCTGACTTAAAAGAGCCCTCCTACGAAAAGCAACCTCCTGAACGGCAATAACCCATCGCGCAGAAGGCTTTAGGGTTTGGCCTAAACCAATGGTTCACCTCCTGAGGTAATTTCCTGACATATTTCAATCAATACGCCATTGGTGCTGCGGGGATGAAGAAAACACACCAGCTTGTTATCCGCTCCCGGACGCGGCTCGTTCAGCACAATAAACCCCAGATCCTCCAGCCTTTTCTTCTCTGCATGAATGTCGCTTACTTCAAAAGCAATGTGATGAATTCCTTCCCCTCTTTTTTCAATAAACTTTTTAATCACGCTGCTTTCACCGGCAGCTTCCAGCAATTCAATCTTGGTTTCTCCGATTCTGAAAAAGGAGGTAGTGACGCCTTCAGCCTCTACGGTTTCTGACTTATAGGGTGCTATGCCCAGTAATTTCTCAAAAAGCGGATTGGAAACGGCCAGGCTTTTTACGGCAATTCCAATATGGTCAACCTTTAACATACCCTGATTGTTTTAATTTCGGAAATAAGCAAAAACCAACACTTTAAATTAAAGGTAACCAAATAATGTCTTTGGTACGTCCGGTTTATCTTGATTACAACGCAACCACCCCGGTACACCCCGAAGTGCTTCAGGAGATGTTACCCTATTTCAGGGAAAAATTTGGGAATGCTTCCAGCCACACACATACCTATGGCTGGGTAGCGCAGGAAGCCGTGGAAAAGGCGCGGGAACGGGTTGCCCGTCTGCTGCATGCCGAACCCGTTGAAATTGTTTTCACTTCGGGAGCCACCGAGGCTATCAATCTGGCTTTAAAAGGAGTTTTTGCTGCCTACCGCTCGCGGGGCAACCACCTGATCACCGTGAGCACCGAGCATAAAGCGGTTTTGGATTGTTGCAAAAAACTGCAACAGATGGGCGCTGAGGTGACCTACCTGCCCGTGGAACCCGATGGCAGAATAAATCTTTCCAGGCTTAGTGAAGCGATACGGGACCACACCATTCTCATAGCCGTGATGTATGCCAACAACGAAACCGGGGTTATCCATCCGGTTGAGCAAATTGCTGCTATAGCCCATCAACGGGGAGTGTTATGCATGAGTGATGCTACACAGGCGGTCGGTAAAATACCGATTGATGTAAACAGCAGCGGATGCGACCTGCTTACCTTAAGTGCACATAAATTCTACGGCCCGAAAGGGGTGGGTGCCTTGTACGTGAGGCGCAGGAATCCCCGGGTAAGACTGGTGGCGCAGATAGATGGCGGTGGACATGAACGTAACCTCCGCTCAGGTACGCTCAATGTGCCCGGCATTGTCGGCTTCGGAAAGGCATGTGAGCTGGCAGAACAATCCTTTACAGCACCCGACACCTTGAACAGGATAGCTGCTTTGCGTAACCGTTTGCAGGAGGAACTTTTAAAAAATATTCCTGGAGCCAGAATTAATGGCAATACGGCACATCGGCTCCCCAATACCTTAAACATGTCATTTCCGGGTGTGGATAGTGCCCGCCTCATGAAGGCGCTTATTCAGGATATAGCGATTTCTGCTGGCTCGGCCTGTACTTCTGCTATACCTGAGCCCTCTCATGTGCTCAGCGCCATGGGTCTGAGTGAAAAGGATGCCTACTCCGCAGTACGTCTTAGCCTTGGAATTTTCACCACTGAAGAGGAAATTCATTTTAGCATTGAAAAAATATGTAAAGCCATCGGGGAGCTCAAAAAAAAAGCTGTGGGGTAAAAGATATATTCGCCAGGGGCCGTTCGCACAGCCCGGCTGCTTACTCTTTAAAATACACGCGTTGCACGCGGGAGGAGATGCCCGTGAGGATCTCATAGGGTATGGTGCCCGCCCGCGTGGCTACTTCCTGTATGGGTAATCCCTTTCCGAAAACGATTACCTCATCCCCCTCCTCTGCTTCCGCTATGTCGGATATATCAATCATACATAAGTCCATGCAGATATTGCCCACCGTGGGGGCGGGTCGTCCTCTTACCAGCATAAAACCTTGTCCATTGCCCAGTCTGCGGTCCACACCATCGGCATATCCAATACCCACGGTAGCTATCCTTACCTCCCGTTGTGCGATAAAAGTACGGCTATAACCTACCGATTCGCCTGCCTTTACTATTTTGATTTGTGAGATATGAGCCTTGAGCGTGCTTACCTGTTGAAGCTGGTGTTGCAGGGTGCCGGTGGGGTCCACACCATATAATCCGATACCGAGTCTCACCATATCAAATTGTGCCTCTGGAAATCGCAGAATGGCTGCTGAATTTGCTATATGGCGAATAAAAGGATAGTTCAGCCGCTCCATCAGGGAGGAGCTTAGGGAAGAAAACAAATGGATCTGACGGAGCGTGAAAGCATCATGCCTGCTTTCATCACTGGCGGCAAGGTGAGAAAATACAGAAACAACCCGCAGCAGCTTTTTGCTTTGCAGGGACTCTGCAAGCGGCTCCAGGGCATCCGGTGTAAAACCAAGCCGGTGCATACCGGTATCCATTTCAACATGTATAGGGTAAGGCTCCTTAACGCCCGCAAAGGCCACTGCGGCATAAAATTTTTCCAGAACGGAAAAACTGTATATGTCCGGTTCCAGACGGTGGCGTATCATGGTTTCAAAGCTGCGCAGTTCAGGATTCATCACCATAATAGGCAAGGCAATACCGGCCTTTCGCAGTTCTACTCCTTCATCCGCATAGGCCACGGCAAGATAATCCACCCGGTTATACTGCAACACATGCGCAATTTCATAGGAACCACTGCCGTAGGAGGAGGCTTTTACCATAGCCATGATTTTTGTTTCTGGCCTGAGCAGGCTCTGAAAGAGATGCAGATTGTGAATAAGGGCATTTAAATCTATTTCCAGTATTGTTTTATGAAACTTGCGCTCCAGGTGTCGGCTTATTTTCTCAAACTCAAACTTCCGTGCGCCTTTCAGAAGAATGGCCTCATTTTTAAAATCTGCCGGAGAAAAATCGGCCAGAAAGGCCTCCGTAGATTCGTAAAAGCGGCTGCTGAATCCGTTACCCAACTTAAAGAGGGCCTGTTGCTGGGAGATGGCCGGACCGATGCCGATAAGACGGGTGATATTACGCTCAGCGACCAGGTTACGTACTTCCTGGTAAAGCTCTGTAACAGCTTTACCGCTTTGCAGAATATCAGATAGAATGACAGTTTTTTTCGGATGCTGCTGCTGCTGGTCCAGAAAGTCCAGTGCAATGGCCAGCGACCGGATATCGGAGTTGTAGCTATCATTAATGAGCGAACAATTATTGATACCATCTTTAAGCTCCAGCCGCATGGAAACGCTTCCCAGTTGCATCATGCGGTCGGAAATTTTACTGTCCTCCATCTTTAAGTATAATAACACTGCCCAGCAATGAATAGCATTTTCTATGGAGGCTTCATCTGAAAAGGGAATGGTAATTTTTCTGACGTGTGATTGGTAGAGGCCTTCAATGGTGGTTTGTGTGCCTGTTTTTTGAATGGCTGTAACTTTCAGGTCAGCATCCCCCTGCGTTGACCATGTAAAGAGACGAAACTTTTGATCCTGTTCAGATTCGTGCAAGCGATGTTTGATTTCGGTAATACACTGTGTGATTTCCGGGTAGTCGCGTCTGTAAATCAGTATTTTGGAGCGCGCAAACAGCTTGAGCTTTTCATTAATCTTTTGACGGATATTCAGGAAGCCTTCGGCATGGGCTTCGCCAATGTTGGTGAAAACGCCTATATCCGGCTGTATAATCTGCTCAAGGGCATCCATTTCGTCAGGCTGAGAAATACCCGCTTCAAAGATGCCAAGGGTATGATGCTCCTGCATTTGCCATACCGAGAGCGGCACACCTATCTGCGAGTTGTAACTTTTGGGGCTTCTTACGATGTTATAATCTTCGTTGAGGAGTTGGAAGAGCCATTCTTTCACTACCGTTTTTCCGTTGCTGCCGGTGATGCCGATAACCGGGTAGCTGAACCTTTGTCTATGCCAGGCTGCCAGCCGCTGAAGGGCATGCACGGTATTGGCAACCTTGATAATATTGGCTTCCGCCAACGGTTGCTCCAATGAGGAAGTATCTGATAGGATAAAGTTTCTTACCCCGCGGTCGTACAACTGCTGAATAAAATGGTGCCCGTCATGTCGTTTGCCTTTTATGGCGAAAAACAGCAGGTTGGAGGGGTTCATAATCAAACGGCTGTCATAGCCGAGCTGAGTAATAAGGGTGTCCTCAGTACATTGAATCAGGGATCCTTTAACGGCTATGGCGATCTGCCGGATAGAATACATAGGCGGCTTCCGTATCAGCTTTTAGCGGGGAAGGCTGTACACAAAATTGAGGAAATTTCTTTTTGGAGGCAGGGCAGTTCATTTCACACCTGCTTTCAGTTTTTCGGCATTTTCGGCCATTTGCAAAGCCGCAATCAGCTTGTCCAGATCACCGTCCATGATAGCCGGTAGATTATACAGGGTAAGTCCTATACGATGGTCGGTTACACGGCTTTGTGGAAAATTATAAGTGCGTATTTTGGCCGAGCGGTCACCGGTAGAGACCATTGTTTTACGTTGCCGGGCAATTTCCTCCTGATGTTGTTTTACCTTCATCTCATAGATACGTGAGCGCAACCATTTCATGGCCAGTTCATAGTTTTTATGCTGCGAGCGTTCCTGCTGACATTCCACTACGATGCCGGTGGGAATGTGGGTGAGGCGTACAGCGGATTCCGTTTTGTTCACGTGCTGGCCTCCTGCTCCTGAAGAACGGAAGGTATCGCGTTTGATATCGCGCTCGTGAATTTGCACCTGCACTTCATCTGGTTCGGGCAATACAGCCACCGAGGCAGCCGAGGTATGTACCCGTCCCTGGGCTTCAGTTTCAGGAACCCTTTGCACCCGATGTACACCTGATTCGTATTTCAAAAGGCCATAAGCTCCTTCACCGGTAACTTCGGCAATTATTTCTTTAAACCCCCCTTTGGTTCCCGGACTTTCGCTTACTACATGAAGAGTCCAGCCCTTGGAGTCTATATATCTTGCATACATTCGGAACAAATCTCCGGCAAAGATGCTTGCTTCATCCCCTCCGGTGCCGGCCCGAATTTCAAGGATGGCGTTGTTGTCATCTTCGGGGTCTTTGGGAATCAGCAGCAACCGAAGGTGTTCTTCCAGATGTTCTTTTTGTGCAACAAGCTTATCCAGCTCGCTTTTGATGAGCTGTCGGAACTCTTCGTCTTTTTCAGTTTCCAGAAGTTTTTTGCTTGAGGTAATATTGCTGAGGATGTTTTGATACTGATCGTAGGCCTGTACCATTTTTTCAAGCTCGCGGTATTCCTTGCTTAAGCGGGAAAAACGCGCCACATCGGCAACGACCTCAGGGTCGGTCATTTGCTTGCCTATATCTTCCCAACGTTCTCGTATTAACCGCAGTTTTTCAAGCATAAAGTATGATTTTCAGTGCGAATATACGTTCAGGTATTCCGGAGTTAACACGAACAACCTGTTTTTCTCAATAACGGCATCACGTACGGAAGAATCCGGCAGAGCGTAGGAGAGAGTGGTAAAGGTAAACAGGTTATAGGAGTAAAGGCTTTGTCCTGTGCAATACACCAGCTGATCATTTATTTTCTGGAATTTGTGCAGTCCTTTCAGCGGGATTGTGCCTGAGTAGGTGCCGTACGAGTCAAAAACCAGAACGCCATACTCCGGATCAGAAAGGAAAATCTGGTTGTCGGCTTCAAGAAGAAAAACGCCTTTTACAGGTATGCCGGTTAATGCGTTGAGGTCGTCACTTTCGGCCAATACCTTGAGCTTGTCATCAATTTTTTTGAGCTTATAGGAGGTCTGGTCGTATATCCAGATGTTATTATCAAGAGCAAGGCAGGCAGCGCTTACCAGCGGAGCTCCCAGCTCCATCAGATTGACGCGACTGGTCTGGGAGAGCGTGTTGTCCAACAATACGATGGTGGCAAATTCAGGATAATAAACCAAAATTTTCAGGGGATTGGAAGTGGAAATGCTGCCCACAGGGCCTAGCGATTTGATGTTGTTGGAGAAGAGGATTTTGCCGACAGGGCTAATTTTTACAATGTCATGCCTTTCAGTTATCACGTAGGCATTTTGCAGCTTATCTGAGCTGAGCAATGCGCCTTTCATTGGTAAACTGCTGACTAGCTCAAATTTGCCTGGTTGACTCCAGGCATTTATCGCCATTGGCTGACTACCGAGGAGGCTGAGAGTAATGCTTAATTGCAAAATGTTGGCCGTCAAATTCCGCATAGGTATAGAAAGTTATCCAATCTCCCAGATTTATAAAACGCGATTTCTGATTGATAGAGATATCCAGTGGGAGATGGCGATGCCCGAAAACCAGGAAGTCGTAGTGCCGGGATTCCAGTAATTTTTGGGAATAGCAAATAAGCCGTTCCCTTTCCTCACCCTGAAAAGGTTCAATCTGGCCGCCAGCGGATACATAGCGGCTTCGCCTTGACCAATAATGAGCCATTGGCACACCGATGTCGGGATGTATCCACTTGAACAGCCAACGGCATAGCGGATTTCGAAAGATGATTTTAAGAAATTTGTGACCATAGTCTCCGGGACCAAGACCATCGCCATGAGCTAAATAAAACAGTTTTCCACGAATGGTTTTTACTACCGGTTCATGATACACAGCAATTTGGAGCTCATCTTCAAAATAATTGTTCATCCACAAATCGTGGTTGCCAGTGAAAAAATGGATGGAAATCCCGGAATCTGTTAGTTCAGCCAGCTTGCCCAATATGCGGGAAAATCCTTTGGGAATCACGGCATCATATTCAAACCAAAAGTCAAACAGGTCACCGAGTATATAAATTTCTTCCGCTGAATTTTTTATTTCATCCAGCCATTGCACCAAAAGCTTTTCGCGTATGCGGCTTTCAGCTGGGTTCGGTGTCCCCAGATGGGCATCGGAAACGAAATAAATTTTTTTGGTATAATGCACTTCAGAGCCTGCTAAGGTAGCCACAAATTATCCGTCCGTAGGCGGTTTAGCCCCTTCCGGGTGGAGTGAGCTTGAGACATCCGTTGTTGCAGTGGTTTGCGGTTCGGAGCTCTCCGTAGGGGTTTGTGTGGATGATGGTGCTTCGGGGGCGCCATTTTCTTCAAAAGTATGGCGGTTTTCAAAGGGTCGCTTACCGATGATGCGCTCAAGGTCATGTTTGTAGAGAATTTCTTTTTCCAGCAGCTCTTTGGCTAAGGCATCCAATTCATTGCGATGTTGCCGCAGCAGGGCAAGAGTGCGCTGGTAACAGGTTTCTATCAGCTTTTTTACTTCCTCGTCAATAATTCTCGCGGTTTCTTCAGAGTAGGGTTTGCTGAAATTGTATTCATTGTTAGGGTCATAATAAGAGAGATGTCCCACACGCTCATTCATACCATAGACGATAACCATGGAATAGGCAAGCTTGGTAATACGTTCCAGGTCATTCTGTGCCCCAGTGGTAACTTTTCCAAATACAATTTCCTCAGCCGCCCGCCCGCCTAAAGACATGCATATGCTGTCCATAAGCTGGTCGGTGGAATAGAGGTACTGTTCCCGGGGCAGATATTGGGCAAAGCCGAGTGCTGCCACGCCTCTGGGTATAATGGAAACCTTCACCAATGGGTCGGCATGTTCAAGAAACCATCCGCATATAGCATGACCGGCTTCATGATATGCCACCACTTTTTTCTCTTCTGGGGAGATAAGCTTGTTCTTTTTCTCCAGTCCTCCAATGACACGGTCAATGGCGTCATTGAAGTCATTCATGTCAATAGCCTTCTTGTTGCGTCTGGCTGCAATGAGAGCGGCTTCATTACACACATTAGCGATTTCAGCACCTGCAAAGCCGGGAGTCATGGTTGCTAGCCGGTGGGGGTCCACATCTTTAGCTAGTTTAAGTTGCTTCATGTGAACCTTAAATATCTGTTCACGGCCAATCAGGTCGGGTTTGTCAATGGAAATGACCCTGTCAAAGCGACCCGGACGAACCAGCGCACTATCCAGCACATCAGGCCGGTTGGTTGCCGCCATGATGATAACTCCGGCATCTGTGGCAAAGCCATCCATCTCAACCAGCAATTGATTGAGCGTGTTTTCGCGCTCGTCATTGCCCTGTATGATGCTGCGGCCACGGCTGCGCCCTATCGCATCAATTTCATCTATAAAGATGATGCAAGGGGCTTTCTCGCGAGCCTGCTTAAACAAATCGCGTACACGGGAGGCCCCTACACCCACAAACATCTCCACAAAGTCAGAACCCGATATGGAGAAAAACGGCACTTTGGCTTCTCCGGCAACCGCTTTGGCCATAAGTGTTTTCCCTGTGCCCGGAGGGCCAACGAGAATAACGCCTTTTGGAATTTTCCCACCCAGTGCGGTGTATCGCTGGGGGTTTTTAAGGAAGTCCACAATCTCCATGACTTCCTCTTTGGCCTCGTCCAGGCCAGCCACATCTTTGAAGGTAATGGTTACCTTGGCATTTTCATCCACAAGAAGGGCCTTTGATTTCCCGATATTAAAGAGTTGCCCACCAGGCCCACCTGCTGCGCCACTTATCCTACGCATGATAAATATCCATATAATAGCCAGAATAGCGATGGGAAGTAACCAGCTGAGCAGGTCTCGTGACCAGTCTCGCCTTTTAACAAAGACAATGCTCACCTTTTCGTTCGGTGCAAATCCCTGCTGCGCGCGGTCCATTTCCTGTTGGAAATACTCCACCGATCCGATAGTAAAGGTGTAATGAGGTCCTTTGTTGACACCACCCCACGATGTTTGAGCTACTTCTTTGTATTTTTCGTTGTTTAGTCGGCTTTCTTTAATGTAAACCTCCACAAATTCATTGTTGACCACCACTACGCGGTCTACATCGTGGCTTTTAAGCATTTCCTGCTCAAAAGTGCGGAAGTCAATTTCTTTAACTACCGGACGGAAACTGAAAAACTGCAGCCCAAGCAGTAAAATCACAATTGCCGCGTAAATCCAATAGTAATTGAACTTTGGACTTTTCGGAAGGATGTTCGGTACTTTCTTATCCTTTTTCTTTTCTTCCTGCTTAAATGAATTTTCTATGTTGCGTTTTTCTTCCATTTCAGTTTATAAGTCGTAATCTGTTCTTCGTGCATCATGCCATAGTTCTTCCAGCTGATAAAACTCCCTTCGCTCTTTCAGAAAGATATGTACAACCACGTCCACATAATCAATCAGAACCCATTCATAGTTCCCTATACCTTCAATATGATAAGGGGTTTCCCTGGCCGTTTCTTTCACTTTGAGCTCTACATGCTCAGCAATAGCTTTCACCTGCACTTTTGATGTTGCGTGGCAGATTACAAAGAAGTCAGTAACGGCATCTGCGATGGTTCGTAAATCCAGGCTGGTGATACTTTCTCCTTTTTTATCTGCAATTGCTTCAACTACAACATCTTTCAGTTTTGATACCTTAGCGCTTCCTTTCGTGCGGGAGCTTCTTGTTTTTGTACTCAAAAAATGACTTCTGATTGTCTTTAAATGATTATTTTTTGAAAGCCTTTAAAATTAGCTTTTCTTTTGGATACTTTTAAAGCCTCCGATACCTCTCCTCTCATTGGGACAATATTGCTTCATCTTCCCGAAGTGGACTCTACAAACGATTATGCCCGTACCTTCATCACAAAAAACAGGCCATCGGAAGGAACTGTCATTATGGCTCACCATCAAAAACACGGGAGGGGTCAATACGGGAGGCGTTGGGAAAGTGCTTCCGGTAAGAATCTGACGTTCACCGTTATTCTTTACCCTCAATTTTTACACCCCTCGGATGTGAATCTTCTAAGCCAGGCAGTGAGTATATCTCTTTGTGATTTTTTTAACACGCACCTGAATCTGCCGGTAAAAATCAAATGGCCTAACGACATTTATTATCAAGATGGAAAGTTGGCAGGTGTGCTTATTGAAACCAGTGTAATTGGTAACAAGCTGGACTATGTGCTTGTGGGAATTGGAGTGAATGTCAACCAAACCGAATTTAGCCCTGAAGTGCCCAACCCGGTGTCGCTGAAGGACGTATTCCACCAGAACTTTGACTTGATGGTCTTACTGAAAGCTTATTTCCCCTTTTTGGACACCTGGTATTATCGGCTCAAGATACAACCGGAAAGCTTACCTGAAACATATTCCGGCATGCTTTATCACAAGGATGAGCAGGTGGTCTTTTCTTACAAAGGCACTTATCGGCAGGGAATTCTACGGGGCGTACAACCCAATGGACGACTTCTTGTAGAAATGAATGGCGTTACCGAGGAGTTTAGCCATGGTGAAATCACCTTTGCTTAGTCATTGAAGATTTGTATACAAAACCCTAACTTAGCCTAACAAGTGTTAGGGTCGTGACTGTACTTATCTCCAAGCGCAAAGAAGAAATACTACATGCTGCTAAGACACTCTTTCGTGAAAAAGGGTATGCGGGCACCTCTATGCGGGATATAGCCAAAGTAGTGGGTATAGAACCCGCAAGCCTATACAGCCATTTTAAATCCAAGGACGACATTCTGCAATTTATTTGCTTTGAAATTGCGCGGGAGTTTCTGGAAATGCAGGAGCCCATTTTAAATTCCATGACGAACCCTACAGAAAAGCTCAGACGGGTCATAGCTGGGCATGTGGCTATAGTCATGCACAATCTGGAAGCAGCATCGGTGTTTTTCAATGAGTGGAAGCATATGCGGGAACCCGAACTTTCGCGTTTTGTGGAACTGAGAGAGTTATACGAAGATGGGTTTAAACGCATCATGGAAGAAGGTATTACCAGTGGTGATTTTAAAAATGTAGAAGTGCATTTTTTTGTGAGAATGCTGTTTTCGGTGATCAATGAGGTGCATGAATGGTACCGCACTACCGGAAGGGTTGCCCCTGACGAAGTGGGTGAAATGATGAGCGAATTTGTTTTGTATGGCATTGCCATTCAGTAAAGAAGGGTATGTACGGTAATTTGTCCATAACAGAAGATGCACGTTCTCGGGTGACCATCCAGGAAGACCCTGAAAAACTATCGGAATTTCAGGCAAAGATTGATGCGGGAGAAAAGATTGAGCCGCACGACTGGATGCCTGCAGAATATCGCAGACAGCTTATCCGGATGATTGAGCAGCATGCGCATTCCGAAATCATCGGGGCTTTGCCAGAGGGAACCTGGATTACTCGGGCTCCCAGTCTGAAACGCAAGCTGGCCCTGATTGCCAAAGTGCAGGATGAAATTGGTCACGGACACCTGTTATACAATGCCGCTGAAACCCTTGGCAAATCCCGCGAGCAAATGATTAATGATTTGCTCAGTGGCAAATCCAAATACTCCAACGTGTTTAACTATCCCGCGGAAACTTGGGCTGATGTTACAGTGATAGGCTTTCTGATAGATGCTGCCGCAATCGTTAACCAGCTGGCTAATTCACGGGGATCTTACGGACCTTATTGCCGTGCGCTGGAGCGCATCTGTTATGAGGAGTCGTTTCATCTTAAACAGGGGCATGAGGCGTTTGTTTACCTTGCAACAGGCACAAAGAAACAACGACAGATGTTGCAGGATGCCATTAACAGATGGTACAAGCCGATTATTCATTTTTTCGGACCTCCGGATAAAATCTCAGTCCATACCGAGCAGCTTGTGCGCTGGAAAGTGAAAATGGCTACAAATGATGAAATGCGCAATCAATTTCTGGACACCTATGTCCCCAAGGTTTTGGAACTTGGACTCACTTTCCCTGATACAAATCTTCGCAAAAACAATGAAACCGGCATGTGGGAATTTTCAGACCCCGACTGGGATGAGTTTTTCAGAGTGATTAATGGAAACGGCCCCTGCAACAAAGAACGGCTTGCAGTGCGCAGGTGGGCTGAAGAACACGGACGCTGGGTACGCAGAGCACTTCAGCATCCTTCTGAATCTTACAGGATCCCTTTATCATGAAATCGCTAGACCCTCGTATCAATCGTCTTAAGCTGCCCGATAAAACGGAGCCGCTGGCAGAGCGTGAGTACTGGCAGACTTACGAGGTTTTTCACCAGGAAAAAAGGGGGCGCCATCATGTGCATGTGGGTTCGGTGCATGCACCGAATGCTGAAATGGCACTCATTTTTGCAAAAGAACAGTTTGGAAGAAGAAAAAGGTGCGTCAATATGTGGGTGGTCAAGACAGCAGACATTCATGCCTTCAGCCTGGAGGACGAAGATATTTTTTCCACAACACCGGAAAAAATACACCGGGAAGCAAGCGGATATCGGGTGGCCGACAGAATTACGCAGTTCAAAACAACCCAATGAACGAGGCTATAACTGACTTGCTTTTGAAAATGGGAGATGATGCCCTCGTGCTCGGGCATCGGAATTCGGAATGGACCGGTTTGGGTCCGGTGCTGGAAGAAGATATTGCATTCTCGTCTATGGCGCAGGATAAAATCGGTCATGCCATTGCCCTTTACAATATCCTGCATGAGGACTTTGGAGCCCCATCGCCCGATGACCTGGCGTATAAACGAAAACCAGATGCCTTCCGGTGCTGCCATTTTGTGGAATTGCCCATAGGGGAATATGACTTTAGCCTGGTGCGTCATTTCTTTTTTGACCATGCCGAAGCATGCCGGTACAGGCTTCTGGAGCATTCGTCAAATAACAGGCTGGCTGCTTTGGCTAGGAAGGTGAGAGGCGAAATAAAATACCATGTGATGCATGCGGACACCTGGATAAAAGAGCTAGGGCAAGCCTCCACTGAAAGCCGCGAAAGAATTATACGGTCTATACAAATGGCGTATCCTTATGCCTTGGGCATTTTTGAACCCTGCCAAAGGGAAAGCGACCTTATCACATCGGGGATTTTCCCCGGAGAGGAAGCGCTTAGGCAGGAATGGTTGCACAGTGTGCAGTCGGTTCTGGAGCCGATTCAGATCGCCTTGCCTCAGGACAGGGTGGAGCCAGTTTTCGGAGGACGCAAGGGTGTACATACCCCTCACCTGCAGGCACTCCTGGATGAAATGACCGAAGTGCACCGTATGGAGCCGGATGCGGAATGGTAAGCGAATAAACGAACAACAAACAAATGGCGTTACCTTCAGGAACCGATATTTTAGAAGTATTGCGTGAGGTTAAGGACCCAGAAATACCTGTATTGTCTGTAGTGGACATGGGCATTATCAGAAATGTTCTGGTGGATAAGGATTCCGTAGTCATCCATATAACCCCAACCTATACCGGTTGCCCTGCCCTGGCTTTAATGCAACAACAAATTAGGGAAAAAGTGGAGAGCATGGGATTTAGCAACGTTGCGGTATTGGTTGACAGGGAGCATCCATGGAGCACAGATGATATTACGGAAACCGGGCGGGTAGCGCTGCAGAAATATGGATTGGCTCCTCCCCCTGCCAGTACTGCAGCAGATAAGGCCCCTTCTCCGCTTACTTGCCCCCATTGTCAAAGTTCCAACACCTCTATGACTTCCCTTTTTGGTTCCTCATTGTGCCGAGCCATATATTACTGCCATAATTGTAAGCTGACATTTGAATACATGAAACCAAAATAAACTACCTGTGTAAGCGGGGGTTTGTAATTCTGTGACGGATTCGGGGTGGAGGATACACCAGGGTATAATTCCGGAACTGTAGACGGTTAAACTTTGCCAGGAGTTAGGAAAATATGCTGCTGCAGTGGCGGTTTGCCGAATAACCGCATATCGGTTATAGTATAAAAGAAAAATCAGCTCTCCGGTTTATAGCAGGAGCTGTTTAGGGTGGAAGCACCGGTAGGGTGAGCTCTGCTTCCACTTCCCAGTTGGGCCGGATAGCAATGCGCTCGGGGCTGCGATAGGTTTTTTCGGGTTGGATACGTTTCAGCAGATCCCCCGTGTCCCACCGTCCATTTTGATTTGTATCATAAACTATGGCTACTTGATAGCTTCCGGCAGGTAGATTTTTGTAAACTACATCTGCTTTTTCCACAAATACGTAGGGCTTTCCGACAGTTCTTCCCTGCCTGTCTGATAACTGAAGTACATAATGTTGCTGTGCACTGCCAGTGATGAGGATACGAAGGCTTCCGGTGTTTTCATTTTCAGCTACCCGAGCCTGCCAGGTGAGTTTGCTGTTGGGGCGCCCCAGATGATCTGTAAAGATGCCTGCCGGAAAAATAATGGTGTATCGGTGGTTGCTCTCCCTGTGGAAATACAGGGTGATATTCCGGAGTCCCGACTGAAAAATGCTATCGGGTTGAATTTTTAACTTCGGACTATCCTGCTCAATCAATAGCTTTTCAAGGTCTGCATGCGTCAGGGGAAGGTTAAACGTGAGTTCAACAGGACCCTGACGGGAAATGACAGCTTCCTTTTGAGTCATGCTTATCCTTAACGAGTCCATTTGCCTGCGGAGAGAATCCAGATTATAAGGCGCATTTTTAACCTTAATAAGTTCTCTAAGAGTATCATTTACCACAAGTAGCAAAGAATCTGCAGGTTTTGGATGAGTGTACCATACCCAAACAGTATCTCTGGTATCATTAAATTCCACAATACCTGCCGGCTCCTGGTGGGGAAGGAAGAGACACTTAAGGTCGCCTATGGGCTCAGAGTAAATCAAAATGAGGCGCCCAAGGCGAGAATCATCTATACTCAAAAGGCGAGGGGTCGTTCCTGTAACATGTTGAAATACAAATAGATACGCCGGTTGAGTATTGTGCTTAACCCATATTGCCGAGTCGGAAAATCCAATAAATTCATTGGGCAGGTCGTATAAAAAATTGGCATTCTCATCTTTTAGTGCGTATACCATATAATAGCCTTCTTTGATGTTACTGAAGGCATATTCCCCGGCTTCATTGGTGCGTGTAAAGTAATACGGACGATTTTTTATTACGGCACTGTCATCGGAGGGGGGATGTAGCAACACCAATACTTTTGCCGCCGGAAGACCTTCTTTGGCCAAAAAAACTTTTCCGGTCAAAGATGCCGAATCCAGCTCAGGGCCTGTGGAAAATACGTAGCTGAAATTCTGTAACGGGTTGGATTCTGTAAAGTCACGCAGGGCTTGGCCGAAAAAAATGAGGTAAGTAGTGTTGCTGTCCAGACGAGTCCTTCTTAGGTCTATGATTACCTTCTTGCCCTTTGTAAGGATCTTCGGTGCGGGTTCAATAGCTGGGGAGATGATGATTTCCTGAAAGGGGTTAACCAATTGTACGAACTCATCAAATTCAAGAGTTATGATTTTCGCAGAAAATCGGGTCGTGCCGTTAGGCGGAGAGCTCTTTATGAATTTTGGAGGTGTTTCGTCTTTAGGCCCTCCACTGGGGGGAACTATATTGGCACAGGATGCCAGGAAGTAAGCTACAGCAGCTGGCAGGAGAATCCAAAGAGCAACCCTTACCCCTTTGAACACAGAAAGGTACTCCGAATTCATCGGCCAATATACACCATTAGAACGGAAATGTCTGCAGGAGAAACTCCGCTGATCCGGCTTGCCTGGCCTAAGGTTAGCGGTCTCACTTTGGAAAGTTTTTCCCGGGCCTCGGCAGAAAGCGATTTGACTTTGGAAAAATCAAACTGGGGACTGATAGGGACAGCCTCCAATTTACTCATCTTTGCGGCCAACTCCTTTTCTTTTTGAATGTAGCCGGCATATTTCATCTCTATCTCTGCCTGCTCTGTATATTCTTTTGGAAAACGCGAGAGGAAACGGCTAAGCTCCGGAATGCACGTGCGCAAAAGATCCATATTCAGTTGCGGGCGCGTAATCAAGTTATGTAATCGGGTTCGTTGTTTCAGTGGGTGGGTTCCTGCGCTTTCGAGCAATGGGTTGACCAGATCCGGAGACACGTCCTGTTGCTGGAAAAAGCGGACTATTTCCTCTATGGCTTTCTTTTTCTCATTTACCCTGCTCAATCGTTCAGGCCCGGCTAGACCAATATGTGCTCCAACAGGAGTAAGGCGCACATCTGCATTATCTTGTCTCAACAAGATGCGGTATTCAGCTCTGGAGGTAAACATGCGGTAGGGCTCACGGGTACCCTTGTTTACCAGATCGTCAATGAGTACGCCAATGTAGGCCTCATCCCGTTTTAGGATTAAGGGCTCTTCGTCCCGCAAAAGCCGGTGTGCATTTATGCCTGCTATCAATCCCTGGCAGGCCGCCTCTTCATAACCGGTAGTGCCGTTGATCTGACCAGCAAAGAAGAGGTTTTTTAGAAGTTTGGTTTCCAGAGACAAATGTAATTGAGTAGGAAAGAAGAAGTCGTATTCTATAGCGTAACCAGGTCTGAACATACGGACGTTTTCAAAGCCGGGTATTTTCTTCAAGGCCTTATACTGGACATCCTCCGGCAGTGAGCTGGAAAAGCCGTTTAGATATACTTCTATTGTCCGCCAGCCTTCCGGTTCTACAAAAAGTTGATGGCGCTCTCTTTCGGAGAACCGCTCAATCTTGTCTTCAATGGAAGGGCAATAACGAGGCCCCGAGCCTTGAATTCTGCCTGTAAACAAGGGAGACTTACTGAACCCGGTTTTTAGGATTTCATGGACTTTCCTGTTAGTATAGGCAATGTGGCAGGGGAGCTGACGTGTCAACGGAGGAGTGTCGGTAAAGGAAAACTTTCCCGGGTCATCGTCTCCAGGTTGTATTTCCAGGCGTGCATAGTCAATGGAGCGTCCGTCAATGCGGGGTGGTGTACCGGTTTTCATCCGCCCGGATTCAAATCCGAGCTCACGGAGCTGCTCTGTTAACCCGTGAGCTGCCCTTTCGGCCATGCGCCCTCCGCCAAATTGCTTTTCGCCAATGTGGATAATACCATTCAGAAAGGTGCCATTGGTGAGTATCACAGCTTTGGCAGGTATCTCCATACCCAAGCTGGTTCTCACTCCCGTTACACGCCCTTTGTGAACCAGAAGCGTTTGTACCGTATCCTGCCAGAATTCCACTCCGGGGATAGATTCCAGATACAGGCGCCATTCCTGCGCAAAAAGCATGCGGTCATTCTGTGCCCGAGGGCTCCACATTGCGGGCCCTTTTGATCGGTTAAGCATGCGAAACTGAATCATAGTTCTGTCGGTGATGATTCCCGACCCCCCGCCCAGGGCGTCAATTTCTCTTATGATTTGTCCTTTGGCTATTCCACCCATGGCAGGATTACATGACATCTGCGCGATGGTCTGCATGTTCATCGTGATAAGCAAAACCGATGAGCCCATACGGGCTGCTGCAGCTGCCGCCTCGCAGCCGGCATGTCCACCTCCTACCACGATAATATCATAGGCTCTAAACATGTATGCAAAAATAAGATTTAGTCAAACCGGTGAAAGGTTTCACGTGAAACATCCATCCCGTTTCAGAAGTTTTTTAAGCCCGACAGTTTTCCCAACCCCTCATTTTATCTGGCATGAAAGTTTCACGTGAAACATATTGGTACGTGAAACATATTGGTAGTAGTGTCTTCATAAAGGATAGCTATGCGCTATCAGCAGGCAAGCTGCCCTATCAAATAGTACCGGGCATTTGTTCGGTTGTTAAACAAAAGGGGTATTTTTTTTATGTATTTAAAGCCTGGTTCAGATCCTCAATCAGATCATCCGGGTTTTCAATCCCTACACTGAGTCGCACCAGCGATGGAGTGATTCCTAGGCGCAGCCGCTCCTCCACACTGAGCATCGGATGCGACATGGAGGCAGGATGCGACAGGGTGGATTCTACTCCTCCCAGAGATTCAGCAAGCCTGAAAATGCGCGTTTTACGGATAAAAGCCTGCACAGAATCTTCTGTGTCATCTTGAAAATCAAAGGACACAACCCCTCCAAAGCCCTCCATTTGCTTTTGGGCAATGGAGTGTTCCGGGTAATCTGTAAAACCTGGCCAATACACGTTGCGCACCTTTTTCTGTTCGCGGAGCCAGCCGGCTATTCGGCCAGCGTTTTCGCAATGCGCCTGCATGCGCAGATAGAGGGTTTTCATACCGCGTAGTACAAGGAAACAATCCTGCGGGCCAGGTATGGCTCCGCGTGCAGACTGCACAAAACCGATATGCCGGGCTAACTCCTCCCTGCGGGTGATTACGGCTCCCGCAATGACATCAGAATGTCCGCCCAGATATTTACTGGCGGAATGTACTACGAAATCCACACCCAGCTCTAGAGGGCGTTGTAATGCCGGAGTAGCAAATGTGTTATCTGCCACAGTGATAATGCCTCTTTCCCGCCCGATCGTTGCAAGTAACTCTAAATCAATAACTTGTAGAGTCGGGTTGCTTGGAGACTCGGCCCAGATCATGCGCGTATGCTGGGTCAGGTGCCGAACCACAGAGGCGCGATCACGTAGATCCACATATCGGAATTGAATGCCATGGCTGGCTAAAAGTCCGCTGAAAAGCCGCAAAGACCCTCCATACAGATGCTCGCTTACAATGGCCTCGTCACCGGGCTTCAGCAGGCTGGCTACGGCATCAATAGCGGCCATTCCGCTGCCAAAAGCAAAAGCGTGGGTGCCGGTTTCGGCTATAGCTAGCGCCTCCTCCAGAGCGGTGCGCGTGGGATTACCTATACGGCTATAATGATAATCTTTGGGTGCAGTAAGACCGGACTGAATGAAGGTAGATGTTTGGTATATTGGCACGTTAATGGGTTCCGCACAGCACGCCTGTTCGGACCCTGTATGTACTAATCGGGTTGCAATATGCATGATACCTGAATTGTTCAATAAATGGTAGAAAAACGGAATTTTGACCTCCGCAAACTTACCTTGCGGCTGCGCTCAAAAATTATAACATAATTCCGGAAATGAAGCGGTCCTTTTATGCCAACCTCGCTTTTTTGTTCTTTGTGAACCTGCTGATAAAGCCTTTTTGGATTCTGGGCATTGACCGCACCGTGCAAAACAGATTAGGGGCAGAAGAGTATGGGCTGTACTTTGCATTATTTAATTTTTCCATGCTTTTTCAGGTTTTCCTTGATTTTGGTATCAATAACCTCAATAACAGACTTGTGGCGCAGGATAAGCATTTCATTGCCGCCAGCATGCCCGCGGTGGCCTCGCTTAAACTTTTGTTGGCTGCCGGCTACTGCATCGTAACCCTGCTGGCCGCAACAGTTTTAGATTATACCTTCCGGCAGATCTTTTTACTTGCCCTACTCACGGCTAATCAGGTCATTGCGTCTTTCCTGCTGTATTTACGCTCCAACCTTTCCGGTATGCATCTGTTTCGGATAGACAGTATCCTTTCAGTAACCGATCGGCTGCTGATGATTCTGATTTGCGGCTTTTTGCTCTGGGGTCCTTATTGCGAAAATTTTTCCATCAACTGGTTTATCTATGCCCAAACTGCCTCATTAGGACTCACTTTGCTGATGGCTCTTGTGCTGGTGGCGCATAAGGCATCCCCTGCACAGTCAACCGGCAAACGGTTAAAGGTCGGACAACTGCTGCGCATGGCTTATCCTTACGCGTTACTGGGACTCATGATGACCATCTATTACCGTATTGATGGGATTATGCTGGAGCGCATGCTGCCGGAAGGAGCTTTTGAGGCCGGTGTGTATGCTGCCTCCTTTCGTCTGCTGGATGCTGCCAACAACATGGTAGGGGTGCTCTTTGCTTCCCTGCTGCTGCCCATGTTTGCCCGCCTGATTCGTGAAGGAGGCGATGTACATGAACTTGGAGGCGCAGCTGCCCGCCTTATTATAACACTGGCAGCTCTTATCACTACATCTGCTATCTTTTACCGTAATGAGATTATCGGCTTGCTCTATCCTCAGGCACCAGCCGAATGGGCATCTGTGTTGGCTATGCTGTTTTTGTCCTTCCCGGGAATATGCTTGGTTTATGTTTATGGCACCCTCCTCACTGCTAACGGCAGCATCAGTGCGTTAAACAGGATTGCTCTGGCCGGAATGGCCCTTAATATTTTGTTAAATTATTTTTTAATTCCTCCGCAAAAAGCCCTTGGAGCCTCCCTTGCCACTGTGACAACCCAAACCCTGGTGGCAGGCGCACATCTTTATGTAACAGCTCGGGTTTTCCCTTTCCCGTTGCGTGGGAACACTACTTTCCCTTTCTTCGGTTACCTGATTGCTGTGGTAATCCTCATTGGACTTGCCCGCCAGCTTCCGCTTTTTTGGGGGTATTCTTTACTCATCTCCCTGCTTGCCTCTGTGTTGCTGGGAAACAGAATGGGTATTATCTCACTCAACTGGCTTAGCCAACCCCCGATAAGGAAAATGAACCCACCTGAATAATATTTTCCAGCAGAAAATATAGGTTATACAAAAAAGTTTATATCTTGATTAGAAAAGCTCAGGAGGTTGTTACCATATTGCTCCGGAGCGAATTAGTACGGGATGCAATCATTTCGGCTTACTCCCAGGAGCACAGGCACGATTCCTGTAATCCGGTTGACTCTGCAGACGTACAGGGGCAGGGAGCGTATGTTTGCTGAATTTCGGTTTGATCGCAGGATCATAAACCGAATAAAAGAAATTACCGGAGCGCAATGGTGTCAGAAAAGGAAGTTGTGGCACTTTCCTCCCAACAATACTATGTACCTCCTTCTGAAGGAAAAAACAAAAGACCTTGCCATAGTGGATGACACAACGTTGCGTAAGCAAATCCAGGAAAAGAAACCTGACCGGTCAGTTCCTTCAGCCTACGTGGAAAAGCTGAAGTACATGCGCTACAGCCCGAACACCGTCAAAACCTACGTTTCGCTGTTTGCCAATTTTATGAAATATTTTTCGGCTTGCGACCTGGATAAAATCACCGAAGCGCAAATAAGAAACTACCAGCTCTATTTGGTGGACAAGCGCAAAGTATCTGCCAGCACACAAAACCAGGCCATTAACGCCATTAAGTTCTATTATGAGAAGGTGCTGGGGCAGCAAAGCAAAGAATATTGGATTGACCGACCCCGCAAGGCCAGAGAACTGCCCAAAGTGCTTTCGGAAAATGAAGTGCTGGCGATGCTGAAAGCAACTACCAATCTGAAGCATAAAAGCATAATCGCAGTGCTGTATTCTGCCGGCCTGCGCAGAGGTGAACTGCTGAACCTGAGAAAAGAAGATATATTTTTTGATAAAAATATTATATTCGTAAGAGGCGGCAAGGGGAAAAAAGATAGGATCACCCTGCTGTCTGCAAACACCGCAAAGGTGCTAAAGCGTTACCTTGAAATGGATAAACCTAAAAAACTTCTTTTTGAAGGCCCGGGAGGTACACCATACAGCCCTACAAGCGTAGGCAACATTATTAAAGAAGCAGCAAGGAAAGCCGGCATTCAAAAGCGGGTAACCGCCCACATGCTGCGCCACAGCTTTGCCACCCACCTGCTGGAGCAGGGAGTGGATGTGCTCTATATCCAGCATTTGCTGGGTCATTATTCACCGAAAACCACAGCGATTTATGCCCAGGTGAGCAACAAATCGCTGCGCAAAATAATAAGCCCTTTAGACGCTATTTTGGGAGGTAAGAATTTAAAAACCAATAGATTGAATGAATAGCGGCTATAGGGTGGCTAAACACAATTGTGTTTATACGGACGTTACAGGCAAGCGTAAAAGACAGTGCAATCCTGACATTGACGATTGAAAACCGAGACTTTGCAAACAAAAAAGTAAACCGAATTTTACACGAATGACTGTTCATTACATATTTAAAAAGACCAACGAGCCGACACGCAAGCCGACTCGAAAGTTTTTAAAATTTTTCCCCACCGCATTTTTTTAAAAACATTTTATCCTTACCCGCATTGGCACATTTGATTTTTCCCGATACACTTTTCCGACCCTTCACAAAACTAAAAGAGCCAATTTTGCTAACCCGCAAAAAGACTGTTGAAAAGATTTTGACTTTTTTAGGATGCTATTTAACGACAACTTTGTATTTTTGGACATAAAATGACAAGTCAAATTTTTCAAGCATTGAAAACAGTAGGCGAACTAATACGGGAAGCAAGAGAAAAAAGGGGGCTACTACTAAGGCAGGTTGCCTCTTTTCTTGAAATTGACCAAGCCCTTTTAAGTAAAATAGAAAGAGGGGAAAGAAAAGCTACCAGAGAAAATATAATCAAGTTGGCTTCATTTCTTGAATTGAACGAAAAGGAACTCTTAGTTCAATACCTGAGTGAAAAAATTGCTTATGATTTGCAGGATGAAGATGTAGCAAAGGAAGCCCTGAAAGTAGCTGAAAAGAAAGTTGAATACTTAAAAAGACATAAATGATAAACGACCAACAAATAACCGAGAATGAAAACTGGTTAAATCCATTAGCTGATAGAGAATCAGTTCAACTTGAAGAATATTTGAATTTTTATAACAATAGAATTGAAGGGGAAGGGGGTAATAGAAAGCTGCATCATGAGAGCGAGATTCTTTTTGTAAAAGAATTTATGTTCCCAATTTTAGGTAAGGAAAATATCAAATATCTTATCCCGCAATATCCATTTCTGGATTCAGAAGGAAAAACCAGAAGAATAGATTTTGCAATTACTAAGGATGGGAAGAAGTTAGCACTTGAAGTTAATGGAGAAACATATCATGCAGAAGGTGTCATAGCAAGAGAGGCATTTGACGACAATCTTAATAGGCAAAACGAAATCTTAATCGCAGGATGGCATTTACTGCGATTCTCTTATAGCCAATTACAACATCCGGACTGGCGTAAACGAGTGAGCGAAAGCATCAGACGAATTATCTACAAATTATTTCCTGAGCTACTTTCCGAAACGCTGATTGAACCAAATCATTTACAGATTAAGGCATTAGAAGCTCTGGACTATTACAGAAGTTTCGGATGGAAAAAAGGAGTTGTAGTATTACCGACAGGAACAGGTAAAACTTTTCTATCGGCATTTGACACCAAGAAAGTTGAGGGCAGAATTTTATTTATCGTTCATAGACTTGACATTCTAAGCCAATCAAAAGAAGCCTTTGAAAAAGTATATCCGAAAGAAAAACTAGGATTGCTCACAGGAGAAGTAAAAGAGAATGTTAAAGATTCCAAAGTTCTTTTCGCTTCTAAAGACACATTGAGAAGTCCTGATACGCTTTATCAATTTGCACCTAATGAATTTGATTACATTATTGTCGATGAAGTTCATCACGGGCAAGCGCCAACCTATCAAATAATTCTAGAATATTTTCAGGCAAACTTCTTTATGCTCGGTCTGACTGCCACGCCTGACAGAATGGACAGGAAGGATATTTTTGAGCTTTTCGACTACCAGAAAGTATTTGAATACACTTTAAATGAAGCTATTGAAAACGGCTTTCTTGTTCCATACACCTATTACGGATTAAAAGACAATATAGATTATTCAAAAATCAGATACCAAGGCAACAAATACAATGTGAACGACCTTGATAAGTATTTGATAATAAAAGAACGTAATGAACAAATTTTAAAAGAATATATTGAAAAAGGAAAAGGTTATAAAGCCGTTGGCTTTTGTTGTTCAGTTAAACACGCAGAAGCGATGGCAAAATTTTTCAATGAAAAGGGGATACCTTCTTTTGCTATAACTTCACAAACTCACAACAGAGACGAACTGATTCAACAATTCAGAGACAACCAATTTACTGTTGCTTTCACCGTAGATTTATTTAATGAAGGTGTTGACTTTCCAGACTTGCGTGTATTACTATTTTTGAGACCAACCGAGTCAAAAACCGTTTTCATTCAACAGCTTGGCAGGGGCTTAAGACTTTGCACAGGAAAAGACAGAGTTGTAATTCTTGACTTTATCAGTAACTACAAAAAAGCAAATAACATAAGGGAGTACCTTTCAAAAGGAAAAAGCGAAAAGAAAAATTCTAAAACCGGCAGAGTAGAAAAAATTGTTTATGAGTATTCGCCTAAGTGTTCTGTAATCTTTGATGCAGAGGTTGAAGAAATTCTGGACAATCAAGACAAAGCAGGAAGAGAAATCACCAAAGAAGATTTAATTGATGCTTACTATACGCTGGCGGAAAAACTGGAACACAAACCAACACAACAGGAAATTAACGAACAAGGTGAATTTAAAGTTGGAAAATATCTATCTGTATTTGGTTCTTGGGTTAAGTTTCTAAGAGAAATTGGAGAATTTACAGAAGCCAGTTATCATTTCCCGCAAGGCGTACACCTCGGGCACATTCTATACATTTTAAAAACGCTTCAAAGCAATCGTTTAAAGAATACTCATCTTGACAGCAAATATATCCGAATAAGAGGAAATCTTGGAGAGGACAGATTAGGTGCTTTTCAGAGGCAGACAAAATACAAGTTGCAAGCTCTTATGGAACTTGGATTGATTGTAGATGATAGAAAGGTCGGAACAGATACCGAATACGTCCTTCAACTTACACCAAAAGGGAAACAATTAGCAGAAATTTTAAAACCTGTTTTCAAAAAACTTGACTTTGGCTTCAAAGATAAAGACAGCGATATTCCGTCTTGGGAAATGAATACTCAGCCCTCACAATTCAATGAAGCAATCAGCAAGTTCATAAAAGCAAACAAGAAACACGGTGCATTTATTACAAATGTTTTCCTTGAAATGCATGCGGTTGGCTTAATGCTGAATTATCTCTATCGTGTAGAACGTAAAAAATTAATAAATAAAAACAGCATTTATCAAGGTTTCTTCTCTGCTCCTTTTGTTGCAAACTATTGTGACAGAAACGGAATTGAAGCAGCAACCGAAGAAGGAGCAAAAAGGAGATGTCCGTTTCTTCTAAATATACTTGAAGCATTAGGCATTATTAAACAGGAAACAAGTTCAATTGAAGTATTACAATTTGTTCTGTCAAAACAGACCATACAATTGAAATCCAAAGAATCAGAAAAAGAAATATTTGAGCGAATTACTAAGATTGAGAAGAATCCAAAATCACTTTCAGACGAGGATGTCTCGCTGTTGAAAGAAGCGTTCGGCAAGGATTTTCTTACTGACAAATATTTTATTAAAAACTTTAAAACCGTAAAGTAAAATGGGAAATAAATCACATTACAATTCAGGGCATATAGCAATGAACAAGCTCAAAAAAAATGGGGTTGCTCATAGTAGTTTCATTGAATCTCAACTGCCGCAAAAAACTTATCACGGTTTATTCGTTGAGGACGCAGTTAAGTTTCTGAAAAAACTACCTGATAATTCGGTACAATTAATTTTGATTGACCCACCATATAATCTCGATTTGGCAATATGGGACACATTTAGCAATTATTTAGAATGGGCAAGGCAATGGTTGGACGAAATTTACAGGGTGCTTTTAGAAACGGGTAATTGCGTAATATTTGGCGGATTCCAATATCAAGATCTTAAAAAAGGAGACTTGTTGGAGATTATGCACTACACAAGACATAATACCGATTTGCGTTTCACTAATCTAATAATTTGGTATTACAAAAACGGAATGAGTGCGCACCGCTTTTTCGCCAACAGACACGAAGAAGCTATTTGGCTTTCAAAAACAAATAAATATTTCTTTGACTTAGATTCTGTTCGTATTCCGTTTGATGAAGAAACCAAAGAACTTTATAAGCGAGATAAGCGACTAAATCCTGAAAGCGTTGAGAAAGGCAAAAACCCAACTAATGTTTGGGAGATTAGCAGATTAAATGGCAATTCAGTTGAACGCGTGGGACACCCAACACAAAAACCACTTGAACTGATAAGAAGGTTTGTAAAAAGTCTTTCTTACCCTGGTTCTTTAGTACTTGACTTTTTTGCAGGTTCAGGAACTACGGGCCGCATTTGCATTGAAGAAAGCAGAAATTCAATTCTTGTGGACAGCGACCCAAAAATGTTGGAATATTTTGACTTACATCTAAAAAATATGAACGGCAGATTGTTTTCTGCACAGCATTGCATAAAAATCAATCCTGACTTGAATGAGTTTTTAGAGTTGGTAAAAACTGAAAGTAAAGTCGAAGCAGAATAATGCTATACCAAATTACTATATTAAATGAGAAACAAAATCTTCATAAGCCATGCCTCACCTGATGACAACGATTTTACAAAATGGTTGGCATTAAAGCTTATTGCGTTGGGTTATGAGGTTTGGTGTGATGTTTTGTTCTTAGACAAGGGAGCCGATTTTTGGAAAGTAATAGACAAAGAAATCCGTGAAGGGGCCATAAAGTTCTTACTGGCAACTTCTGAAATTGCCATTAAGAGAGATGGAGTATTAAAAGAAATTGCCGTTGCGGAAAAAGTAAAAAAACAACTAAAGGATGATAATTTCATAATTCCATTAATCATTGACGAAAACCTTTCGTATGATGACTTGCCGCCCGAAATCATTCGCCTGAATGCGATTGATTTTAAAAAATCATGGGCAACGGGTTTACAGGATTTACTGGATGTGTCAGCTTCCCCGTTTTTCGGACCATTTAAAAATAGAGTTTTTATCGTTAAAGCGTTCATAGCAAATCTGCGGGGGTTTGGTAATTCAGAGCTTTGTGCGGCCGGTTAAAGTTGTAATCCATCATCCACTCCTCAGCTTTTTGCCGCACTTCTGACAATGATTTAAATACGTAAGCATTAAGCAGTTCCTTTCGGATGCTGCCGTTACAGCGTTCCACGTACCCATTCTGCATCGGTTTGCCGGGCTGAATGAAGGTCAACGTCACTTTATTTTCCTTGCACCAATGATCGAGTTTGAAGCTGATGAATTCCGGGCCGTTGTCTACGCGTATCATCTGTGGCAGGCCTCTGTACTCTTTCAGTTGTTCCAGGATTCGGATTACTCTAGGGGCAGGTAAAGAAGTGTCGGTTTCCACGGCCAGCACCTCCCTATTATAGTCATCCATCACATTCAGCAACCGGTAGGTACGGCCATCCCATAAACTGTCACTCATGTAATCCAGTGACCAGACTTCATTGGGCTGCTGTGGTTGAAACAGCGCTTGTTTGACACGGGCCGGCAACCTTTTCCTGGCTCGCCTGCGAATGTTGAGCTGCATAGCCGTATAGACTCTGTAAACCCGTTTGTGATTCCAGGGAAAGCCCATTCTTCGCAAGCGGTGATAACACATCCAGAATCCGATGGCCGGATGCTGCTCAATCAGTTTTGTAAGTTGCTCTATGATCATATCGTCATCCTTTGGCTTGCGCCTGTACATCCATGTTGTTCGTGGGAGTTCTGCTGTTTTACACGCCTGACGGATACTTACCCCATGTTCCTGTATCATGTGGCAAGCGATCTCCCGCTTCCGTGCAGGCTTATAACTTTTTTTCTAACGCATCCTTCAGTGCGTGGTGAACCAAACTCAGCTCTGCATACATTCTCTTCAACTTCGAGTTCTCTTCTTCCAATTCCCGGATGCGCTTCAGTTGGCTGGCGTCCATCCCGCCATACCTGGCTTTCCATTTGTAAAATGTAGCATGGCTGATGCCGTGCTCCCGGCACAGGTCGGCAGCGTTCATGCCTGCCTCATGCTGCTTCAGGATGGCAACAATCTGGCTTTCGGTAAACCTTGATCTTTTCATGTGACCATTTTTTAGGGTTAGAAAAATTACGCTTGTTCCGATTTGCAATCGGAACTGCGCCAACTCTATTTTTAAATGGCCGAATTATAGGGAAGCCGACAGATGCATTAGACAAACAGAATATTTCCAAAAACAGTCCCGACCCCGATAAAAGCAATGCCCTGTATCAGCAAATATTTCTGCACAACAAGGGCATAATTGAACGAGAAGAAATTTATGATTCCAATTGGTTCAGCATTTTATCCTTCCCAAAGGAATTACGCTTTCATGATTTTGGGAAACTGATGCCAAAAGGTTTTGATGTGAGTGAACTTACGTTTCCTGCGGTTTGCTATAAAAATTATCTCTGCACTTTTGCATGGGAATATGATTTCATGCACCAATTACCTACAACAGAAACATATAACAGCAGCCAAACAATTAGAATACCAACTGAAGAAATACTATCAGGCAAATACGATTCGCCATTCATTGGCAACTTTGAATGTCAACGGTTGATTGTTCAACTATTGAATAAGGCGTTTGAATTGAGAATGAAAGACAAAGGAGTTCGGGAATATCCTATGTCTAATAAAGTAGGTTATTGGTTTGAAAAGGGAAAGCTGGTGAAGGATAAGTTCAATAAAATACGGTTGGTTGGTAAGCAAAAAGATAAACATTGGCACTTCGGTATATCAGCAGCAGGTAAACTTTATCCGTTTCCCGTGTTGATGGTTTCATCACATATCTTTTTCACCAAAGACGGTAAAGAAATCATTGAAAGCAAAAACATACAACATGCAGCACGAAGAAGACAGGGTAAAAATTGGTGGAATGACGACTGGCGGAATAAGCTGCTTGCCTTTGTAAAATACCTGTCGGATGATGAAAGCAGTTTTTATCTGATGGTAGGAAGCGAAGAAAAAATTCATATTTCTAATAAGCCTGTTCAATTTATCGGGTATGTCAGCTATAACAAACCTGAGAAAAATACGCTGGAAGATGAAGCAGAGATATCAGATTTAAATGACCTGAATGAATTTGACGAAGAAATAATTGAAGAAGCCGATTCTGAATGAAGAAACTGATATACATACCTGAGCCAAATATACTCTTTGCCAATGGACAGAAATGTACAGACGCAAGGGACGGACTTGCTTTGTTTGGTCCGCTAACTAATATATATGGCATCAAAAGCGGTGTAGTAGGAACCAGAAATGGATTAAAAATTTTCCAAAATTACATCAAACGCATACAAAAGCCCATTTACAACGCTAATAATATTACACGTCCAATGTTTCCAGGTTTTGAAGCTGTGTTCGGTTGTAAATGGGACGCAGACCATGTGGTTTTCAAAGAAGTAACCAATGAAGAAATTGGGAAACTGCTATACACAGACAGCACCCACAAAAGGACGTATGATTTGGTTACCTTATTCATAAACAAAATAATATCCGCCAACAAAAATGAAGATGAAAAAGTAGATGTATGGTTTGTGGTGATTCCTGATGAAATCTATCAATACTGTCGCCCCAATTCTATATTACCCAAAGACTTAGTTCAATCAAAATCATTGATAAGCAAATCGAAGGCAAAATCATTTCGATATGAACCAACCTTATTTGAAGACATAAACAAGGAATTGAAGGAGCAGGAAAAAGAAGCGATAACTTACAAGTATGATGCCCAATTTCATGACCAGTTGAAAGCCCGATTGCTTGAACACACTATTCCAACACAGATTTTAAGAGAGAGCACTTTGGCGTGGCGTGATTTCAAGAACAAGTTTGGTGAACCCAAAAGAGACTTTTCAAAAATTGAAGGTCACTTAGCTTGGACAGTTTCAACCGCTGCATTTTATAAAGCTGGTGGTAAACCTTGGAAGTTATCAGATATTAGAAGCGGTGTTTGTTACCTAGGGCTTGTTTACAAGAAAATTGAAAAAGGTATGAACCCAAAAAATGCGTGCTGTGCAGCCCAAATGTTTTTGGATAATGGAGATGGAACTGTTTTCAAGGGAGAAGTTGGCCCTTGGTATAATCCTGATAAGGGAGAATTTCATCTAAAACCCAAAGAGGCAAAAGCATTATTGACACAGGCCTTAAAATCGTATGAAGAACAAAACGGAGTTTATCCTAAAGAAATTTTTATTCATGCCAAGACAAAGTTTAACAGTCAGGAATGGAAGGCATTTCAAGAAGTAACTCCTGAAGGAACGAATTTGGTTGGAGTTACCATAACCAAAACAAAGCCCTTAAAACTTTTTAAATCAGAGGGAAATTATCCGATAATGAGGGGTAACGCTTTTGTTGTTAACGAAAAGAGTGCGTTCCTTTGGACGGTAGGTTATGTTCCGAAAACAGAATCAACCTTGTCAATGGAAGTTCCTAATCCCATTTATATTGAAATTAATAAAGGCGAAGCAGACATTGAACAGGTATTGAAAGATATTTTAGCGTTGACTAAATTGAATTACAATGCCTGTATTTATGCAGACGGAGTTCCTGTAACACTTCGGTTTGCTGATAAAATTGGAGAAATACTAACCGCTTGTACAGACTTAAAAGCACCGCCACTTGCATTCAAATATTACATATAATCCAAAAAGCAAAAGCATACACATTTTGCAGCCTCGCGAATCAGCCCACAAGCCAAAACTGCAAAAAGAGTATGCATTTCTCCAACCCGAGAAAAATTGTTTAAAAAAAATCCCTTCCCTTCTGAAAAATTTTAAAAACGTCAACCCTCAAACCGACTCAAAAACAATCGAACAGGTGGTTGCAAAACTCAATAAAGACAAAGGCTGCAAGACACGGACGACAAAAACGCCAGCCTGTAACAGCGTGTATGTGGCAATAGCGGGTAAAGTGGTAAAACGAAAGGCTTTGCATCTAATAAACTTTGTGCTAAATAGACAGGTAGAAGCTTCTAATCCGCTACTGCACATACACGCAAACCGTTGGCGGCAACTTGTAACGAGTGACCAGCCAGCTAACGGGGAAGCCGAAAACCGAACAGAGTAGGCATTAACGTAAATACAAAAATTATGGAAGATCCAGAAGAAGCAATCCACGCATGGTATGAAAAAACTTGGCTTGTTGTTTTATTGTGTATCGTATTTTTCCCGGTTGGACTATACGCACTTTGGAAAAATTCTTCCATTGCTAAGGGGTGGAAAATTGGAGTGACAATTTTTTTCGCCATAGTAGTGCTTGCTCAACTTGGCAAGGAAGGAGGAAGCGGTTCAATTAGTTCGAATTCAAACTTCGAAAGCAGCGAAAATGACAATAAACCTTCGTATGCAAAAATTGGTGACGAGGTAACAATTGGGCA